>JBEBSN010000066.1:0-16205 GCA_040394295.1 Microbacterium sp. | reverse complement strand
CTCAGGGAGCGGGCGTGACTCAGAGAGCGGGAGCGAGGAGTCGGCCGCTGAGCCTGTCGAAGCGTCCGGAGCCAGCCGGCATCCGCGTCTTCGTTGGCTCATCGCAGGAGTCGCCGCATCCGTCGCGATAGGCATCGGGGTCGGTTGGAGCGTCTGGGGGCAGTCGCACGATGCAATAGCTCTTACCGATGAGCAGCGCGGTTGGCAGGAGGATCTCGCCGCCGCGGCCACCTACGACCCGGGGTCCCTGTATGCGGTGAGTGAGGAGTCGGGCGTCGTCGTCTGGCTCGCGACGAAAGAAGACGGTGAGAAGACCTGTCTGCTCATGAGCAACGGCCGCGAGACGACGGCGCGATGCCAGCCTACGAACGGTGCCCGTGCCGATGGCATGTGGGCAGAGCTCCAGGTGGCGGCCGATGATTCGTATACCGATGTCATCACGGCGCAGGTCCTCTTCAGCGCGGGCGGGCATCCTGCGGTCGCCACTGATCAGTACCGCAATTCCGTTAACGTCATCCCTGCCTTCGAACCCGAAGAGCAGAAGGTCGCAGACATTCTCATCGATCGTGGATACGAGCAGTCGGGGCTATGGATCGTGGGCTATTTCGACGAACGACCGGTCTGGACGGGTGGCTACACCGAGGCCGAAGAAGAGCAGTGCCTCGCGTACGTGGGCGCTTCGGGCGCGATCGAAGAAGACTGTGGCACATGGGAAGAGATCGTCGACGAACCGCTCGCTCTCACGATCAGTTCCGATGGTGCAGGCTCGCGCGCGGCCGAGCTCGTCTACACCTCGTCGATGTCCGGGCCGCCGTATCTGAACATCACGGTGCTGCAGGGCTCCGATTCGTCTTTCGACGCCGAGACGGGAGATCCGATCGAGTTCTCGTTCGACGATCCGACGTTCGACGACCTCGTGACCGACGACGAAACCGTCCAGACCGGCGAGTAGCCTCGTCAGACGCGGTCGGCCAGAATCGCCATCCTGCGGTCGCCGGCTCTCGTGAGGATGAGTGTCGCGGTCTGCGATCCGTGAAGGCTCAGCTTCTTCCGGAACGCGGCCGGGTCGATGTCCATACCGCGCTTCTTGATCTCGATAGTGCCGATGTCGTTCGCCCGCAGGGCGGTGTTAATCGCCTTGGGCTTCGCCGCCATCACTTCGCGCACACGAAACGATTGCACGAAAGGACTCGTCACTGCGGCATCGCCGGTGAGGTACGCGATCTTCTCGTCGAGCATTCCTGCGCTGAGGCTTCGCGCCACGTCACCGATCAGACGCGCCCGGATGACAGCGCCATCGGGCTCGTGCACGAAGGCTCCGAGCTCGCGCAGTTCGGCGTCCTCCGCGTCGGCGCCCGACGTAAGCTCGTGGGACTCGTCGCCGCGGATCACCAGCGCAGCGCGGCGCACACCCTCGCGCGCGAGTGCGCCGGACCACAGCACGAGTTCGACGACGCTGCCGTCGGCGCTCACCCACTGCGCCTCGACGTCCGCCGGGAGGCTCTCGCGGTCATGGCCGGGGCCCAGTTTGATTCCGGCGGGCATGCGGGAAGCGAGAGCGAACGCCCAGTCGAGCGAGGGAGAGTAATCGGATGCTGCGACCCGCTGTGTCTCGCTGTGTCCGCTCGTGCGGCGAGCAGGATCGAGCCAGACGGCGTCGACGCCACTGAGGTCTGCCGACTCGGCAGTGCCGTGCTGCACAGTGGCGTCATCGCCGAAGGGCGCGAGATTGTACGCGGCGATCGCTGCGGTGACTTCGTCGGCGTCAACGGCCATCACTTTCAGCCCGGCGCCGGCGAACGCGAGCGCATCGCCGCCGATTCCGCAGCCGAGGTCTGCCACTCGCGAGATCTCAGCGCGCCGCATCCGGCCGGCATGCCGTGCGGCGACTCCCAGCCGGGTGGCCTGTTCGAGGCCGGCCCTTGTGAACAGCATCTGTTCGGCGAAGCCGCCGAACTTCGAATCGGCTTTGCCGCGCAGACGCGCCAGGCCGACAACGGCCGACACCAGGTCGGGGGAGTGCCCAGCGCCACGCAGCCTCGAGACGATTTGCGCGACGTCTGAGGACGTCTGAATCGTGCCGACCTCATCGAGAAGCCGGAGTCCTTCGGGGGTGAGCAGCGCGCTCAGCTCAGACATCTCCACGGGTCCAGACTACGGGGCGTGGCGACAGAGCCGATGTCCCCGAAACTGGCACTCGCGTTGCGTGAGTGCCAATTGACGGCATACACTTGGAATTAGCACTCTCGGGTTGAGAGTGCGAACAAGTCTTTCGTGTCAGCGTCAAGAAAGAAGAGGTAGACCGTGTCGGTTTCCATCAAGCCGCTCGAGGACCGCATCGTCATCAAGCAGGTCGAGGCCGAGCAGACCACCGCGAGTGGCCTGGTCATCCCCGACACCGCCAAGGAGAAGCCCCAGGAGGGCGAGGTCGTGGCCGTGGGCCCCGGCCGCATCGACGACAACGGCAACCGCGTTCCGATCGACGTCGCCGTGGGTGACCGCGTGCTCTACAGCAAGTACGGCGGCACCGAGGTGAAGTTCGGCGCCGACGAGTACCTCGTGCTCTCGGCTCGCGACGTCCTCGCCGTCGTCGTTCGCTGACGCCAGTCGCAGCGTTTTTCTGAAGGCCCGGATGCTACGGCATCCGGGCCTTCGTCATGTCACGGCTCGTTCAGCCCCGACTGATGCCCCCTATACCCCCCTACGATCCCCCGAGCGGCGCCCTCAAGCGTCGGGATGACCCCCGATGCCGTCGACGCGCATGAGTTCCACACTCTTAGTACGAGCCAATTCCGGCACTCATCGAACAGAGGGATCATCATGGCTGCACAAGACAACCTGAATGTACTCGGCGCCCAGTGGAACCTGGGTCTGGAAGACATCGGGAACACCAACGTAGAAGACAACATGGTCGTCGCCGACAACGAAGTGGGCAACACCGACGTCGACACCGACATCGAAGACAACAACGTCGGCAGCAACGTCGACAGCAACGTCGGCAACGACCAGTCGGACACGAACTCGCACAACGACAACGACGACTTCTCGGACACGAACTCGCACAACGACAACGACGACTTCTCCGACACGAACTCACACAACGAGAACGATTCGATCAACGACTCGTTCCAGGTCAACGACTCGTTCCAGAACAACTCCGTCCATGACTCCGCCAACGACTTCTCGGTCAACGCGGGTATCCGCCAGTACGACACCGGCTTCAACGACCTCAACATCGGCGGCGCGGGTGCAGGTGGTGGTGCGGGAGCACTCTTCGGCGGTGGCGACCTCGACCTCGACAGTCGTACGACCATCAACGACCAGTCCGTGAACCAGAACATCACGACGTCGTCGGGCAGCGGTGGCGCAGCGATCGCAGTCGGTGGAGACTCTGACGGCGGCTGGGGCGGACCGGCGTTCTCCGGTGCGGCCGGCGGCGACGCAGGCAGCGGCGGCAGCGGCGGCAGCGGCACCGGCGGCGACGGCGGCAACGCCACTCTCGGCGCGGGCGGCGACGGCGGCAGCGGCACGGGTGCAGCGGGCGGTGCGTCTGGAGATGCAGGCAGCGCAGGATCGCTTGCCGACGGTGGCAGCGCAGCAGGTGGCGATGCAGGCAACGCTGGCGCCATGGGCGGCGGCGCTTCGGGCGGCAACGTCTCGCAGTACTTCGGCCAGAACAGCAACGTCGCCTCGGGCGACGGGTCTGTGGCTGCAGGCGACGATGTCGACATCGACAACATCAACACGAACATCAACGTGGGCGACATCAACATCGGTAACGAGTACTTCACCGATTCCTTCAACGACGACTTCTCGGACAACCTCCAGATCAACGACTCGTTCAAGGACCACTCGATGAACGACTACTCCGACAACCTCAACATCGACGACTCCTTCCAGGACAACTCGCTCGAGGTGGATGTCGACGTAGACAACGCGAACGTCGGAAGCCCCTTCGGCGACGCGAACGAGCTCGACTTCTAAGCTCGTCTCCATACCTGCCCGGCCGTCCACCAGGACGGCCGGGCAGACCAGTACACTCCGAAGTATCTTCCCCAGTTGAGAGCGTGATCCGATGTCCAACGACGCATTCGGTCTGTTCGGCACACCGTCAGACGGCGATGAGACGTACGACGTCTCCGGTGCGAACATGTTCACCGAAGAACTCGAGAACATCAACGCGTCCGACTGGGATGTCGACAGCGACCTGCTCTGGGGCGACGACGGAGCGGAGGGGACCGTCGATATCGGCGATGGCTCCTTCGATACTGATTTTCCGATCTGAACTGGGCCTGGCGGCGGACGAGGTTCGCGCTTACTCTGGGTGAACACCTGGGGAGACAGGCCTCTGGAGCTGGGGAGTTCACGTGCCTGAATCGAATATCGGTTCTGTAGTGCCCATCGTCGACGTCGTACGCGGGGTCGGCGAACTTGCTGCGTCCACAGGACGCACCGACCTTGCCGAACGGCTGCAACAGACTCAGGCACGTCTGCGTGATCCCGGTGTTCGGGTCATCGTGGTCGGCGAGTTCAAACAGGGCAAGAGCAAGCTCATCAACGCCCTCGTCGCCGCGCCGGTGTGCCCCGTCGACGATGACGTCGCCACGAGTGTGCCCATGTCCGTCGGCTACGCGGACCGACCTGGCGCGTGGGTGCTGCAGCAGCAGCACACCACTCGGTCCGCCACAGCGAAAGGGCCTGTCGAGCGGCTCCCGGTCGCATTGGAAGATCTGGCCGAGTACGTCTCCGAACACGGCAACCCCGCCAATGAACGCAACGTGATCTCGGCCGAGGTGGTGCTGCCGCGGGAGATCCTGCGGGGCGGATTGCAATTGGTGGACTCACCGGGAGTCGGTGGTCTCGACTCCGCCAACGCACTGGCGACGCTGTCAGCGCTCTCGACAGCGCACGCCGTTCTCCTCGTCTCCGATGCCTCGCAGGAATACACCGAACCTGAGGTGCAGTTCCTCAAGCACGCCATGCGGGTCTCGCCCAATGTAGCAGCGGTGTTAGCGAAGACCGATCTGTACCCGCAGTGGCGTCAGGTGCAGCAGATCGACCAGGGCCATCTGGAAGAGATCGGCGATGTGCCGATCTTCTCGGTCTCCAGCGACCTGCGACTGCTTGCTGCCGAACTGCAGGACAGAGAACTCAACGACGAATCGGGCTTTCCCGCACTCGTCGCGCACCTGCGGCGCGAGGTCCTCGGCCGGGCCGAGGTCATTCACGAGCGCGGCGCGGTGCACGACCTTCTCTCGATCGTCGAGCAGCTCACCATGTCGTTGCGCACCGAGCTGAACGCGCTGCAGAACCCGCAGGACACACCTCGAATGATCGCCGAGCTCGAGACGGCGAAATCCAAGGCGGACGAGTTCCGCGGTCGCTCTGCGCGCTGGCAGGTGACGCTGACCGATGGCATAACCGACCTCATCGCAGATATGGAGCATGATCTGCGCGACAGGTTGCGCACTGTGCAGCGTGAAGCGGAGCAGGCGATCGAAGAGGGCGATCCTGGCCCCATCTGGGACCAGATCAGCGAATGGATCGATCAACGTGCCGGTGCCGCAGTCACGGAGACCTTCGTATGGACCGATGAGCGCTCGCGGTGGCTGTCCGAAGAAGTCGCCGATCTCTTCAGCGAGGGCGAATCGAGCATCCCCGCGATCGATGTAGGCAGCACCGAGGGCATTCTCGACCCGGTCGAACCGATCTCGGGCCTCGACTCCGGACGCATGGGTGCGGGGGAGAAGATCTACATCGGAGTGCGCGGATCATACGGTGGCGTGCTCATGGTCGGCCTGGCCACCGGCCTCATCGGGATGGCGTTGATCAACCCGCTCTCCCTCCTCGCCGGCGTCCTCGTCGGACGTCGTGCGTTCCGCGAGGACATGAGCGCGCGCCTCGCGCGTCGTCAGCAGGAAGCGAAGCTGCATGTGCGTCGCTACATCGACGAGGTCATCTTCCAGGTGGGCAAGCAACTCAAGGATCGACTGCGGCTCGTGCAGCGCACGGCGCGTGATCACTTCGGTTCGATGGCGGAAGAGCTCCATCGTTCCTTGAGCGAGGCCCTCAGCTCGGCCAAGCTCGCAGCCACCAGCTACACGTCGACGAGGGACGAGCGTGTGATCGCCCTTCAAGACAAGATCGCCCAGCTCGAGAGCATCCGCAAAACGATCCCCGAGCTGCCGCCAGCGCCTGCACGACACAGTCTGTCGCGATCGACCTCCGCGTCCGCAGGGGCGCTGCGATGATGACCGACGCGATCGCCGACGCCGACGCGGTTCTGCGCTCGGCTGCCGCCGTCTATCGCCGGGATGCACCCGTGGCCGCGGTGATAGAAGATCTGCGCACGCGATTGCATGAACCTCTGCGACTTGCCATCGCCGGCATGGTGAAGGCGGGCAAATCCACGTTGCTCAATGCCATGCTCGGTGAGCAGATCGCTCCCACAGACACCGGCGAATGCACGCGCGTGGTCACCTGGTATCGCTACAGCGCGACGCCTACTGTCACGATGCATCCGCACAAGGGTCCTCCGCGGCGCATGCCGATCCGACGCGAGCGCGGCCGTCTCGTGCTCAGTCTCGACGGGCTTACCGCCGCTGAAGTCGATTGGATCGATGTCGGCTGGCCGCTCGAGCGCCTCAAGTCCGTGATCCTCATCGACACCCCCGGTATCGGATCGCTCTCCGGTGACACGTCGGCAAGGACCGAGCGGTTCCTCACCCCGGAGACGTCGCCGTCCGCCGCAGATGCCGTCGTCTATCTGATGCGGCACGTGCACGGCGCCGACGTCCGCTTTCTGGAGGCGTTTCGCGACACCGCTGCGGGTGCTGCCCAGACGGTGTGTGCGGTCAGCGTGCTCTCGCGCTCTGACGAGATCGGGTCCGGTCGCATCGATTCGCTGCTTTCGGCAGGCAAAGTGGCACAGCGGTATGAACGCGACGGCGACCTCGCATCGCTGGTGCTGCGGGTGATCCCGGTCGCGGGACTGCTCGCCGAAGGCGCTCGCACGCTCAGAGAGAGCGAGTACATCGCGCTGCGCGAACTCGCAGGCCTCGACCGTGCCGATCGCGAGCGTCTGCTCGTCTCTGCTGACCGATTCGTGCGGCCGTCGCAGACGAGCACGCTCAGCACGGACGTGCGCGAGGATCTGCTCGCGCGCTTCGGCATCTTCGGGATCAGGCTCGCGACCGCTCTCATCCGCGGCGGCGCTCGCAGCTCATCTGCCCTTTCACAGCAGATGGTGCAGCAGAGCGGACTCGTCGAACTTCAGGAGTTCATCGCCGCACAGTTCCAGACGAGGGCGACAGCGCTGAAGACGCGCGGCGTGTTGTTGCAGTTGCAACAGCTGCTGCGCGATCACCCGCGCGAAGGACTGGACGAGGTGCACGCCGGCATCGAGCGCATCGCGGCCGGCGCGCATACCCTGCGCGAACTCGCCCTGCTGGCCACTGCGCGCTCGAACGGTCTGCCGCTGGCGAAGACGGCTGCTGCGGACGCTCAGCGCATCGCAGGCGCACACGGCACAGCCGCGCACGTGCGTCTCGGCCTGGCCGAGGACGCCGAGCCGGAGTTGCTGCGCGCGAGCGTGACCACCCAGATCGCTCAATGGCGTCGTGCGAGTCAATCTCCGCTCACAGACCGCGCAGCGATCGGCGTATGCCGGGTCGTGCTGCGCAGTCTGGAGGAGATTGCCTCAGAAGTCGGTGCTGGACGGAGCCTGGGGTCCGCGCCGAACCTCGTGCTGGCGGGCGGACCAGGCGATGGCTTTGGGCATGACGCTGCAGAGCAGCGCGAGAAGAACGAGTCCGGCTTGCGCGGCAAGAAGAACCGAAAGCGGTTCGCCCCGCTTGCCCAGCGCCACCCATTCCGGTGACATGGGAACAAGCAGAGCCTGCATGACGAAGGTCGCGAGCTGCCACCAGCGGATGTTGGGACGTCGACCCATGAACGACACCAAGAGCGTGACCTGAGTAAGCAGCAGCCCCACCACCAGGGTGAAGACGACCCAGAACACGATGTCGGCCGCAGCCGTATAGGTCTGGTCGTCTCGGCCCGCAGTCACGCCTTTGGCGACGTCGGCGATGAGAGGCAGCAGCTCCTGACGGATGACGAAGAAGTACACCGCGGTGAAACCGCCGACGGCGAAGCTGATGATCCACAGGAACTGGCTCAGTCTCACCGAGAAAGGTGGTGGGATCTTGACCAGCACCGGTGCGGCGCTCGCGCCCCGCACCGGTGGGCGGACAGGTGCTTCTCGTTTCGGTGGTTCCGGTTTCCCGGGAGCCGGATTCATTTGAATGGTCATGGCTCCTCAACCGGCTCCTCGAGCATCGGCTCATCCATGGCCGTGCTCGAGGCCGCGTCGGCTTCGTACGAGTCTGCAGTCGCGGTCATATCCGATTCGAGGACGTCCGCCGGCTCGTCCACCACAACGGGCGCCGGCGCCGGCGCGGGAGCGACGACGACCGCACTGTTGTCGACGTTGCTGTCGTCGACATCGACGTCGACGTCGGTGGAGTTGTCCTGGAACGAATCGTCGACATCGGTGTCGGTCGAATCGTCGTTCGTCGAGTTGTCGTGGAACGAGTCGTCGACGTTCGTGGTGTCGGAGTTGTCTTCGTTGAAGGAGCCGTTGTACTCCTCGTTGCCGATCGACACGTCGCCGGTCGTGATGTCGGTGTCGGAGTTGACGATGCTCGCGTCATCTCCTGCGGCCACAGACTCGTCACCCGAGGCGACGACGGCTTCCTGATCGAACCACTGCGTCACATCGCCGCCCTCGGTCCAGATGTTCTGGTTGACCGACTGGTCGACGATCGTGGAGCGCGCATCGACGGTCGTGAACTGGTTCACCAGGTTGACGATCTCGCGGATGACCGGGTCCACCGGGTCGGGCGGATTCGGATTGGGGTTCGGGTCAGGGTTCGGAGGTCGCGGGGTCACGGCCGGGTGATCGACGACCACCGGGGCCACGGCGCGCACATCTGCCAGACAAGCGTCTTGGAGGCCTGCGCCGTACATCGCCGGCTCCGGGTTCGCTGCGAACTCCTCCGCAGCCTCGGGGTCGTGCAACAGACTGAGGATGAAGGCGATCAGCGCGTCTGCGATGGTCGCTACGGGTGTGCTCATTGGATTCCCTCTCCGCCTTGCTTGAACATTGGTCTGCTCCGGGGATGATCAGGAGCGTACGCCGACCTGGATCGTCGAGCATCGGGGGTCACCCCGATAGATCGGGGGCCCACTAGGGGGGTGCATCCGCATCGCCCGGGTATGCGCGTGCGGGACCGGCGAGGACGGACTGCGCGCCGAGGAGATGACGCAGCTTTGCGATCACTTCCGAGCGTGAGGTCGCTCCGAGCCTGCGACGGATGTGGGCGATGTGATGCTCTGCCGTGCGGGGCGAGATGAAGATCGTCTCGCCGATCTCGGCGTATGTCTTCCCCTCCACGACCAGCCGAGCGACCTCGAGTTCACGCTCGCTGAGAACAGCATCCGCGGGTGTATGGACGCCGCTGCTGCCGACGGCGTCAGCTGCGACGCTGCGTGAGCCGTCTATGGGATGCAACTCGCGTGCGCACGCCAGGAGCCGAGCCGAGACCTTCCGATCCTGCGAGCGGGCGGCACCATGGCCGGCGAGTCGTGCGGCGTCCCAGACGAGGCCGATCGAGGCGAGACCGTGTGCGGCCTTCTCGACCGCGTCGGCATCGACCGTTCCCCCGAGCACCGAGGTCCACACTCTCCCTGCTTTTGCCATGGTTGCGGCGACTCGGCTGCCAGGCGACGCTTCTACGAGAGCCTTCGCATGACCGCGGATCGAATCCGCTGTGCCGCGCAGGATGCCGTTCTGAATGCCGGCCCACCGCAGATGCGCTGACCACAGGGCCGGCCTGCCGAGCGACTCGGTGATCCCGAGTGCGCGCTCGAACTGGGGCTGAATCCGTTCGGTGTCGCCGACGCGTGACGCAGAGCTGATCAGCTCAGCGAGCGGGTGGAGGAGATAGAGATCGACATCGACGCGAAGGAGGCTCGCGCGAGCATTTCGCCACGCCGCCTCCAGGCCGGCGGCGTCGTCGTAGCGCCGTGCGAGGGCGACCTGCACCGCTTGGGCGAGCAGTTCGTCCCGCGGTGAGAGAGCCGATGAGCTCTCGCTCGCCTCCGCCAATGAGACACGAGCCTCCGACGGTTTGGCACGCTGCACGGCGATCCAGGCCCGCCACAGCAACAGCCGAGGTCTCGCCCATGGTCCGCCTTGGCCACCGGCGATGGCGTTGTCGATCACTGCCGATGCGGTGGCCAGACCACCCAGATTGAGCGCGACGATCGCCGCGAGCACGGCAGGCAACTCGGGAACTCCCGCCGAAACACGAGAGGTGGTGTACATCTCTGACGCACGGACGAGATCGGCCAGTGCCGCTTCGGCGTCGTCTGTCGTGACCGACGTCGCAAGCCCACGCCGCAGCAGGTTCATCGAGACGCCGAGAACCGAAGGACTACTGCTCCGATCTGACTCCTCGGCGTTCGCGAACGAGTCGGCATCGCCGCACCCGGTGGCCGCGATCATCGCTCGTGTGGCAGACGCGGCGTGCGTCGGCGGCGCTGCACGATATGCGGCGCACGCTTGATCCATCATCCCTCGGGCGGACCAGATCGCCGCGGAGGTGTCTACTGCCAAGCCGTCCTCGTCCGCGCCGGCTGTCTCCTCGACCAGCGCACTGGTGGCATCGAGATCGCCTGCAGCCCATGCGGCCTGGGCTCGCCGGCCGGCAAGGGCGGTGATGTCGATCCCCGACTGCACGGCGCCTTCGTAAAGCTCTCGGGCGCGCGCGGGATCGCTCTGCAGCAGCCGATCCGCGTGATCTGCAAGGGCTTGCCCCAACGGCCTGTCCTGAAGCAGGCCCACCCACTGCTGGTAACTCCGGTCGCCAGCTGCCGCCGAGTGGGCGAGAGCCGCGGTGACCTCTCCACTCAGCTCCACGAGCCGCTGCGCCGGAATCATCGCATGCACGGTCGCGCGCACGAGTGGAACGGGCTGACCGCTGCGCAGAAGCAGTCCTTCCGCGAAGCCGGAAGCGATCGCGTCGGACGACGCGGAATCGAGGCGCGGCAGTGAGCTGCCAGGCGGGGCGATGCAGATCCGTTCGATGTCTCGGCGCAGTTGCGGATCGATCAGATCGAGGCGATGGGCGACGCGCTCTTCGAGTGCCCGGCGCAGTTCGCGGTGATCGCTGTCGCCCTCGCAGTCACGGTCATCATGAGCGCTCAGCGCCTCGGACACCAGCCACGAGGCCCCACCGGTGATCTCCAGGATGCTTGTCAGACAATCGTGCTTCATGAAGAGGTTGATGTCTTCCAGATAGCAGAGGACGTCGGAGCGGGAAAGATGACCCAGCACGACGGCCGGCCGATTCTGTTCCAACGCGCGAATGATCGCCATGACCGGTTCGGTCCACGTCAACGGTCGGACGGCGGCGATGAGCGCAGCATCCGGATCCTCAGCGCGTTCGCGAATGCGCGCGAGCTGTCCGGTGTCGAATCGATCGAGATCGTCGACCAGCAGCACTTGTGATCGAGAGGCACAAGAGGGATCGGTCACCCCCGCAACGACGTTGAGCACGTCGCGTCCCTGCTGCACCAGCAGGGAGTGCAGTTGCCGCAGTGTCGAGGACTTCCCAGACCCC
Source organism: Microbacterium sp. (assembly GCA_040394295.1). Lineage (GTDB taxonomy): Bacteria > Actinomycetota > Actinomycetes > Actinomycetales > Microbacteriaceae > Microbacterium. The sequence goes on along the minus strand of JBEBSN010000066.1, from coordinate 4,521 downwards.
GCGTTGCCCACGAGGATCGCACGCGGTACGGCGTCTGTGACGGTGTCCACCGCGGTGCGGATCTGGCGCATCCACATGAGTGGAGCCCCTGCGGGGGCGCTCGGGTCGATGTCGAGAACGGTCATCTGTCGGAATCAATCAGGGAGTCGGCTCAGGTGCAGGGCCACCGGCGGGAGCCGGTGTCGGTTCGACGGCAGGATCGGTGGCCGGCGGGTCGGCAGGTGCGGGGGCGGGCGGGTCAGGCGTCGGGTCCGCCGGAGGCGTGGGCTGCGGGGCCGGTGTGGTGTCCGCCGGCGGGGCGCTGTCGGCGGGCGGGGTGGTGGGAGGAGGAGCCGTGTCCGACGGCGCTGTCGTGCTCGTCGGCGCGCCGGTCTCTGCCGTGGGCGTCGAATCCGGCGTCGCCTCTGCAGGAGCCGGTGCAACAGGTCGGCTCGAGGGCTTCGGCTTCGTTGCGGAAGTGTCGCCGCCGGGCTTCGACGCTGAGTTTCGGGGCATCGGCCCATCAGCCGGAGGAGTGGGTCTGATGGTGCCGCGGTCGCCTGCGAGCGGCATGGCGGAGGGGTCATCGCTCGTCAGGGTCCGTTCGCGCGACGCGCTTCGCTCGCCGGAGGGGTCGGACGCGCGCTCTGTCCTCGACGATTCCGCATCGCGAGCAGAGGGCGGGGCCGGCGACGGGGGAGGTGGCGTCGGCTCCGCCGGTATCAGAGGCGTCACGACGGCAGCAGTCCCATCGGTGATCGCCTGGATGTAATCGGGCCACCGCGCACCGGCTGCGGTGGTGTTACTGAACACGATGGCCAGTGCGATGAATGCCGCGGCGGTGGTGAGCAGGATCGGTGACTTCGGCCACCAGGACCTGCTGGGCTCAGGCCGCATCACCGCCAGGGACCCGCCCGGCGATGCCACGAGCGCTGCGTCCATGTCGCCATCGGCCGTTCTGACGCCGGTCGTCGATGTGCGAGGTGAGAGCCCCGCTTCCAGCCGGTCGACGGCGATCTGTGCCGCACCCAGGGCGACGGCGGCCTTCGGATCGCTGCCTGCGATCAGAGGGAGATTGAACCGTTCCGACAGTCGCTGCGCAACGAGCGGAATGCGTGAGGATCCGCCCGTGAGAAGAATCGCCTCGAGCCGATCCGGTCCGATCCCCGCCGATTCGATCGCGAGGTCGAGCGCATCGAGTGTCTTCTCCAGGGAAGCATCGATCAAGGCCTCGAACTCGGAGCGGTTTATGCGCACGGTGGCGCTGCCCGAGGGGAACTTCATCGGCACGGTGGCATCGGCTTGCGAAGAGAGTGTCTCTTTGGCTCTGGTGACTTCGCGTTGCAGCCGCGCAAGAGCATGCAGCATCTCGTCGTCCTGATCATCGAACGACGTCGACTGCGCCGTTGTCATCACCTGACGAAACAGCAGCTCGTCGAATCTCGCGCCGCCGAGGTCTTCGAGGCTCACCTGCTCTCCGACGGGCTGGCATCCGGCGCCTTCCGCCGCGCGCTTGCGGAGCACATGGGCGTCGAATCTCGTGCCGCCGAGATCGTATATCGCGACGAACCGGCCGGTCTCGAGCGCGAGGGAGTCGTCGTAGTGACGCGCCGCGGATTCGGCTTCGGTGAGGAGGACGGCGTCGACGATACCGACTCGCTCGAGTGCGTCTCTGACGAGGCGACGCCGATGTCCGCCCCAGGCCGTGGGGTGCGTGATCGCGATCGCCGCAGGCGGGAACCCCTCGCTGGCGGTGACCGCTTCCACGATCCATGCGCACATGCGTGCGTAAAGATCCTCAGCGCGGACGGCATGTTCGCCGACCATGATCGGCACATCATCGCCGAGGTCGTGTACGAATTCACGTATGAACCGCTCAGGCTCGGCTGCGCCGAGACGTTCGGCTTCGCTGCCGAAGGACAGCGTGCCATCGCTGTCCACGAACACAGCAGAAACCGCGCTGTGCTCGTCATCCCCAAATGCGAAAACAGTTGCTTCTTCTTGCGCACCTCGCGTGACACGAGCAACGGCCGAAACCACACGGCTGTTGCCGATATCAATCGCGAGAGCAAATTCCCAGTTGCTCACGCTTCTCCCACGATCTCCCAAAGATCTGGACTGGGTGCGAACCCAGATGGTGATCACTATAGATCTCAATTACTCGAAACGGAAGAGTAAATGAAAAGCCACGGAGCCGAGAGACTGTTTTCCCCGTAGTGTGGAGCGGTGGTCATCGAGGATTCCCCCCGCAGTCGCTTAGCGGGCGGACTCTATGCCGGTGGTGCATACCTGCTGTGGGGCGTGCTGCCGCTGTACTTCCTCCTCCTGTTGCCCACAGGCCCGTGGGAGGTCGTGGCGGCGCGGGTGCTGTTCTCCCTCGTGTTCTGCGTTCTGCTGCTGACGGCCGCAGGCGGATGGCGCCGGATCATGGCGATCGTCCGCCAACCGCGGTTGCTGGGCTGGACAGCGCTGGCCGGCGCGCTGATCTACGTCAACTGGCAGGTCTTCGTCATCGGAACGCTCAGCGGGCACGTCGTCGAGACCGCGTTGGGCTATTTCATCAACCCCATCACCACTGTTTTGCTCGGAGTGTTCGTGCTGCGCGAGAGGATTCGGCAGCTGCAATGGATCGCGATCGCGGTAGCGGCGCTCGCGGTCGTCGTGATCATCATCGGGTACGGATCTTTTCCATGGATCGCGCTGTCACTGACCGCGTCGTTCGGCCTGTACGGACTGATCAAGAAGAAGATCGGACCGGCAGTGGATGCCGTGAGCGGGCTCACCCTCGAATCGTTCTGGCTCATCCCCATCGCTGTGGTGCAGCTGATCATCGTCGCTCAGACCAGCGGCATCACGTTCGGGACCGTGGGCACGTTGCACACGGTGCTCATGCTGTTCGCCGGAGTCGCCACGGCGGTGCCGCTGCTGCTGTTCGCCGCCGGAGCCCGTCGCATCAACCTCACAGTCATCGGGATGATCCAGTTCATGACGCCGATCATGCAGTTCCTGACGGGCGTGTTCCTACTGCACGAGCCGATGCCCGCCGAGCGCTGGATCGGCTTCGTCATCGTTTGGATCGCCGTCGTCATATTCATGGTCGATCTCGTCCTCGCTGGGCGACGCCACCGACGCACCAGACTCGTGCCGCCCGTCTGAGTCGACACGGGCGTGAACCGCCGCGGCATCGTCATCTGCGCGAGACAAGATCGTTAGCGCACCGAGACCCGGCGGATGCGCGGTGGCCATAAGGTAAGAGCATCCGAGCATGTACTGCCATGCCCGTAGTAGGCAAAGGAGCATTATGAACCGCACACAGTCGCGCACGAAGTGGCTTGCAGCACTCGCCCTCGCAAGCGCATCGGCCCTCGTGATCACGGGCTGCGCCAGCTCGAGCGAACCCGAATCGAACGATGAGGGCACGAACACCGAACGACCCGCAGACATCGATCTGACGCTTGAGCTCGGATCGCTTCTGCCCTCCACCGGAACACTCGCCTTCCTGGGTGCGCCGATGGAGTCCGGTGTCCAGCTCGCCGTCGCCCAGATCAACGAGGCCGACGCCGGGATCACGGTCAACCTCACCAGCGACGACGAGGGCGACCTCGACAACAAGGCGTACGAGACCTCGATCACGAACCTTCAGAGCGCAGGCATCACAGCGATGGTCGGCGCAGCGTCCTCGAGCGTCAGCAAGCTGATCCTCGACGGCAACGCAGGCTCGGGCATCCTCACCGTCTCTCCGTCGAACACGTCGGCCGAGTTCACAGGCATCAACCCGCTGTACTTCCGTACTGCACCGAGCGACAGCCTGCAGGGCGAGGTCCTGGGCAACCAGGTCGCTGAAGACGGTCACAAGACCCTCGGCATCATCTACCAGAACGACCCGTACGGCACAGGCCTGTTCGAGGCGATCAAGACCACCTTCGAAAGCACCGGTGGCGAGGTCGTCGCTGAGAGCTCGTTCAACCAGGGCGACGGACAGTTCAACGCACAGGTGCAGGATGTCGCTGCCGCGAACCCTGACGCCGTCGCGATCGTGTCGTACGACCAGTTCGCGACGATCGCGCCGCTGCTCGGCAACGCGGGTGTCGACACCGGTGCGCTGTACCTGGTCGACGGAAACCTCAAGGACTGGGGCTCGGACATCTCGGTCAGCCTCGAGGGATCGAAGGGCACGCGCGCAGGCGCAGAGCTGCCTGACGACTTCATCGACCAGCTCAACGAGGTCTGGACCGCCGACGGCAACGAGCCCATCGACGCTGTGACCTACTCGGCCGAGGCCTATGACGCCACGATCCTCATCGCCCTCGCGGCTCTGCAGGCCGTGTCTGTCGAAGGCGAAGACATCGCCGCCAACATGCAGCAGGTCTCCGGCGGCAGTGGCGAAGGCGAGAAGTGCACCAGCTTCGCCGAGTGCGCTGAGATCATCAACGCAGGAGGCTCCGCCGACTACGACGGCTACTCCGGTGAGGTCACCTTCGACGAGAACAACGACCCCTAGGGCGCTGCCATCTGAGTCTACGAGTTAGACGCAGAGAACAT
>JBEBSN010000065.1:0-16281 GCA_040394295.1 Microbacterium sp. | reverse complement strand
TTCCTCGTCGCACACATCGCCGAATAGTTCCTCTTAGAGAAAGCGGGCTCCAGGATTCGTCCTGGAGCCCGCTTTCTTCTTGCCTCGCAGGAGTTCACTCGAGATGCGTCAGACGCCCTCGGAGAACAGTCGCGCGTACAGGCATTCGCCGCAGCAGCGGCGCTGAGGCGGTCTGAGGATCGGCTGCACACAGCACGAGATCCGCGACCTGCCCCGGACGCACCTGGCTGCGCACACTCGCTCTGAGCGCCTCCTTGCGCGACAGCTGTTGCTCCGCATGCCATGCTGGACGGCCATCGTCGGTCCTTTCGACCGCAGCCGCGATCGAAATCCAGGGATCCAGCGGCGCCACCGGCGCATCCGACCCGAGGCGCAACTCCACACCTGCGCGCACCAGCGATGCCATCGGATACCCCACGGCTGTCTGCGTCGACCAGAACCCGTCCGCCACATCTCGGTCATCAAGGGCATGTTGCGGCTGCACGCTCGCGATCAATCCGAGACGGGCGATGCGAGCGATGTCCACGTGCCTGACTAGTTGCGCATGCTCGATCGTCCCGGTCGCCCCGGTCGCGCCGACCGCATCGAGCGCGGATGCCACCGCACGGTCGCCGATCGCGTGGACGGCAACGGCGAGACCGGATCCCGCTGCCTGAGTCAGCAGTTCGATGAGGTGGTCAGGCTCGACGTTCATGACGCCGAAATCCGAGGCATCCCCGGGGTACGCGTGCGTGCAGGCCGCGGTCCTGGTTCCGAGCGATCCATCTGTGATGATCTTCAGTGACCCCATATGGACAAGCCCGCGGCCTCCCTCGAGCGGTTCACCAGTGCGAAGACCCGCGGCTATCGCCCGAGGGAGATCGGAGAGATAGACGGCAAACTCCACCCGCTGCGATGAGAACCCTGCATCCACTCGCCGTGCCCAGGCATCCGCATTCCACGCCATATCGAAGTCGACGATTCCTGTGACGCCACGAGCAGCCGCCGCAGCGCCGGCGAGTTCGACGGCGCGGTCACCGTGCGTCGGTTCCACTGCGTTGAGCCGACGAGAGATCTCGAACGCGTCCTCCTCACGAAGCATTCCGTCCGGTGTCGAGAACCCCTCCCGTCGCAGCGCGGCTGAGTTCAGCCAGACGCTATGGACATCGGCGTTGATCAGATACGTCGGTACGGAGCCGCTGGCAGCATCCAACACTTCGAGCGATGGCGCATCTGCCCAGAGCGCATCTCGAAAACCCGTTCCGATGCGTCGGCCATCCGGCAGCGGCGCGACAGAAGCCATCCGCTGTGCTGCCTCGACGGCTGATCCGCACTCTCCGAGCGGCTCCCGCTCGGCAACGAGCGCCCACTGCAACGTGTGCACGTGATTGTCCCACAATCCCGGGACGATCCACCCGCCCTCACCCTCGAGCACAGCACCGCGCGAGGGTAACGCTCCTGTTGGCGCGATATCGAGAATTCGGTCCCCGGCGAGATGGATGTCGACAGGCTCGGCGTCGACCAGATACTCACTTCCAGGGCCTGCGATCCGCACTTCGCGGATCACCGTCACCGCGTCGCCTCTCTGCGTCATGCCGAGCGTCCAGGGCGAGCATCCTGCGCACGACGCATCTCGGCAGCCAGCGCGGGATTCGCGTAGACGTCGTTGCTCAACAGCTCCGCGATCACGTTCTCGACTGTCGCAGCATCCTTGTTCTGACTGAGCTTGCGTTTGGCCACCACTCGGGTGGGCGTAAGACGGAAACCGACAGTCCCTGCAGCGAGGCGATGCACGAAAGTCTCATCGTTGGGCCGCTCCCACATGAGCCGTGGATCGGCGAGCCGGCCCTCGAACCGCTCGACCAGGCGATCGAGCACGCGGAGGTTCTCTTCGTCGCTCAGGATCTCGGGCACACCGGCAAGGTGCACCGCCGTGTAGTTCCAGGTGGGCACAGCCTTCTCCTCCGGGCCATACCAACCGGGTGACACATATCCGTGCGGGCCCTGGAAAACCACCAGAAGTTCGCGTTCGCCCAAGCCGTGGATCAGATCGTCCGGACGGCCGACATGGCCGACGATCGTGAGGTCGTCGCGATCGTCGGCCAGCATCATCACGTAATGCGACGCGACCTGTCCGTCATCGGTCGCGCTGATGATCGTCGCCCACGGATGCTGTTGGATGACACGTCGGATCTCGGCGACGTCCGCCAGGGTGAAACTAGGATTCTGACGCATGCTCCCAGCCTAGGACGGCTCGACGCTGGTCAGCGTCGCTCCGGCAACGGGATCGTCTGTGTCTTCCAGTCCTCCCAACCGGGCGTCCCGGTCATGAATGCTTCGATCTCGTCTCTTGAAGCACGTAGCTTCGGGTCATTGTCCAGATACTTCTTCGTTTCGCGGGCGACCAGCCCTGAAAGCACGAGGAGACCGATGAGGTTCGGCAGCGCCATCAGCCCGTTCATCACGTCCGAGAACGCCCAGACGACGCCGAGCTGTACTGTGCAGCCGATGAAGACGACGAGCGAGAACAGCACGCGAAACGGCATGACAGCGCGACGCCCGAACAGTCGCTCGACGTTGCGCTCACCGTAGTATGACCACCCAAGGATCGTCGACGCGGCGAACAGCACCAGACCGACGGTGACGATGATGTGTCCCCAGTCGCCGGGAAGTCCGTGCGAGAATGCTGCGCCCGTCATCAGAGCGGGGCTGATCTGTTCATTTGTCTCGGGGTCGATCGCGTTCCACGTGCCGGTGGCGATGATGACCAAGCCCGTGCAGGTGACGACGATGATGGTGTCGATGAACGTCTGGGTCATCGACACCAGCCCTTGGCGCACAGGATGACTCGTCTTGGCAGCAGCTGCTGCGATAGCGGCGGAGCCCATCCCCGATTCGTTCGAGAAGATGCCTCGAGCCACCCCGAACTGCACGGCGATGATGATCGCGGAGCCTGCGAAGCCTCCGACCGCGCTCGTGCCGGTGAATGCCTCAGTGAAAATCTGCGCGAATGCCGCCGGCAGCTCACCCACGTTGACGATCAGGATGTAAAGGGCGCCCAGCACGTAGAAGATGATCATGATCGGGACCAGACCGGCGGTGACGCGTCCGATGGACTTGATACCGCCGATGAGCACCACAATCGCGAACACTGTCAGAGCGATACCCGTGATCCAGGTCGGGACGCCGAAGCTGGACTCGACGTTCGATGAGATCGAGTTGCCCTGGGTCATGTTGCCGATACCGAAGCATGCGATGACGGCGAAGATCGCGAAGGAGATGCCCAAGATCTTGCCGATCGGGCCGGGGATGCCGCGTTCCAGATAGTACTGCGGGCCTCCCGACTTCTCGCCTGCGGCATCAGTGGTGCGAAACCGGACGCCCAGAAATGCCTCTGAGTACTTCGATGCCATACCGAGCAGCCCTGTCACCCACATCCAGAACAAGGCACCGGGTCCGCCGATACCGATAGCCGTTGCCACGCCTACGATGTTGCCGGTGCCGACGGTCGCGGCGAGGGCGGTGGTCAGTGCCTGGAACTGCGAGATGTCTCCGTCGCTGCCAGGGTCCTTGCGGGTGAAGAGCCCGAGCCGAAGAGCAGAGCCCAGCCTGAGAAACTGAAGGCCGCCCAACCGGATAGTGAGGTACAGCCCTGTCCCTAAGAGAAGCGGTATGAGGAAGAACGGACCCCATACGATTCCGCTGATCGTCTCGAGCGCGCTTTGCAGTCCGGTGAGGTCCATGAAATCTCCTGTCAGTGCACCGTTACGGCGAACCGGGCCAGCATAACGGCGCACATGGCGACTACGGAAGCGCCGTGCCGTTCTGATTCATGCCTGACATCTCGGGCACCAGTAGAGCTTGCGCGCGCCGATCTCCTCAAGCACGATCTGCGTCCCGCAGACGCGGCATGGCAGGCCTGCACGGTGATAGACCCAGTGCCGGTCATCACGATTGGCCATCGCCGCGCGATACTGCTCCGGTGCCAAGTCGTCCATGGTCATCATCTGGCCGGTCTCGACGCCGATGGCGAGAAGGATCACCCAATCGTGCCAGAGTTCACGGACTATCGAGTCCGGTATCTCTTTGCCCGGCGTATGAGGGTTCAGACGCGCGCGATACAGCATCTCTGCGCGGTAGACGTTGCCGATTCCGCTGACGACAGACTGATCCATCAGGAGCAGAGCGATAGGCGTGGCCTTCTTCAGGACAGCTTTGACGAAGCGCTCTTCATTCTCGGCGGAGTCTCCCACAAGCGGATCTGGACCCAGCTTCGCGACACTCGCCAGCATCTCGTCCGGCGTCTGCAGCACGCACGCAGTCGGTCCACGGAGATCCGCTGCTGTGATGTCAGTCATCAGCCGCAAGCGCACCTGCCCGACGATCGGAGGCGGCCACTGCGCCCCCTCATCCGCGAGTCCTTTCGTCTGCTCTGACATCCGCACGTGCACACGAGCGCGTCGGGGAGCTCCGATCGATGAGAGCGAGTTCTCTCCCGCCTCGTCGAGGATGGGGGCATGCGCATCGAGATCCGTACCGCGCTGATTCGTCTGGCCCATCCGGCCGTTCGCGGACGCGATGGTCGGATCAAGAAGAACCTCACCGGCGAAGTCCCATGCGCCGTAGAGGCCGAGATGTACGCGCAACCAGACAGCGCCTTCCGCCTCGAGGAACATCTGCTTGCCGACCGCCTTCACGCTCACGGCCTCGCGACCGTCGAGTACGGAAGCCCCCTCCGCGAAGCGCCCCTGTGGACTTGACGCGTGCAGCGTTTTGCCGATGAAGTTTCTGTCGAACTGCCGGGCGATCCGGTGGACGGAATGTCCCTCGGGCATCTCAGGCCCGCGGGTCCGGCAGCAGCGAACCGTCTCTTTCGAAGTCGGCGATCTGACCGATTCGACGGCTATGCCGCTCCTCGCCGGAGAACGGCGTGGAGATGAAGCGATCGATGAAGGCGACGACCTCTTCGAACGTATGCTGGCGCGCACCGATCGAGATCACATTGGCATCATTGTGCTCGCGCGCGAGCTCGGCAGTCGATAGGTTCCATACAAGCGCAGCGCGTGCTCCCTGCACCTTGTTCGCGGCGATCTGCTCGCCGTTACCGGATCCGCCGAAGACGACACCCAGCGATTGCACGCCGAGCGACTGGTCAGCGACGACGGCCTGCGCAGCGCGAATGCAGAAAGCCGGATAGTCATCCACCGCGTCATACTCGATGGGACCGTGGTCAGTGACCTCGTGGCCTGCGGTCCTCAAGTGCTTCTGCAGTCGAGTGGAGAATTCCAGTCCCGCGTGGTCTGTGGCGATATGGATGCGCATGCCCACCATCCTAGAAGCGTTACGGCGCGATTCCGGCCGCTGCAGGCTTGAAGCCCAATCGGACATTCTCACAGTCCCCCGGCCGCGACACGTCGTACCAGGGTCCGAGGTCGGTGACATGAGGGCGATCTGCGGCGGGGGTACCCTCGATCCTCTCAACGACGAGATCGATCAACCCTGCGACGAACGCGGGATGCACGCCCGGAGTCTGAGTACGGGCAGCGCGAAGACCCGCGTCGGCTGCCGCTGCCATGGCCTCCGTGTCGAGATCCCACAGCACCTCCATGTGGTCGCTGACGAACCCGAGAGGCACGATCACAACAGCGCGCGCTCCAACTGAAGGAAGAGCGGCGATCACGTCGTTGACATCTGGCTCGAGCCAAGGCTGCGACGGCGGGCCCGAACGCGACTGGAAGACGAGTTGCCATGGCACGGTCGCACCGCCTGTCACCTTGGTGAGTTCTTCCATGATGTGTGCAGCCACCGCACGGTGCTGCGCGACGTATGCACCCCCATCGCCCCAGTCCACATCGCGCGGACCTGATCGCTCTGCATCGGCGGTCGGGATCGAATGCGTCGAGAAGAGCACATGGATCTCTGACGCGCCGATCCCCTGGTCGAGAAAGCCCGCCACTGCGGCGTCGACGCCCTCTTGGAACGGCTTCACAAAACCGGGGTGGTCGAAGAAGAGCCGCACCTTGTCTGCCACGACGCGTTCTTCAAGCCCCGCCTTCGTTATCGCCTGAGCGATGTCCTCGCGATACTGGCGGTCGCTGGAATAAGAGCTGTACGCGCTCGTCGCGAGCACGAGCAGCGTCGAGTGCCCGTCGCCTGCCGCCTCGGTGAAGGCTTCATCAAGATAGGGCGCCCAATTACGGTTGCCCCAGTACACCGGAAGATCGATCCCGCGCGTGGCGAGCTCGGTCTCGAGCGCAGCCTTCAGCTCACGGTTCTGGGAGTTGATCGGGCTGATCCCTCCGAAGTGACGATAGTGATGTGCCACCTCTTCGAGGCGCTCGTCCGGGATGCCCCGGCCACTGGTGACGTTGCGTAGAAACGGGATGACATCGTCCTGGCCCTCTGGACCGCCGAAACTGGCGAGCACCAAGGCATCGTATGCCACGGGTACTTCGATGAAGGGGGCACCGCCTGCGGCGGCGGCAGAAGCGAAGGGGACATCATTCTGACGGTTCTCAGTCACCCCTTCATCCTTTCATCTCTTCGCACCCGCACCGCGCGTACTGGCGTAGGCTGTCATGGTTGCCGTCGGTGCCAGCCGCGCCGGACTTCGGTGGCTGCCCCTGACCCTTTGGGAGAAATAGCTGTGCCTGGAGAGAACCTCACCCGAATCGAAGCACAAGAGCGTCGTACTCTCATCGACACCGAGTCGTACGAGATTTCGCTCGATCTCACGAAGGGCGCCGAGGTCTTCGGATCCCGCAGCGTCGTGCGCTTCAGCGCGGAGCCGGGAAGCTTCACCTTCATCGACCTCATCGCACGAGAGGTGCGTGAGATCTCTCTCAACGGGGAGCAGCTCGACCCCAGCGAGGTCTACGCTGACTCTCGCATCGTTCTGGCAGGTCTCCAGGAGACCAATGTCCTCGTAGTGGATACAGACTGCCTCTACACGAACACCGGAGAGGGACTGCATCGTTTCGTCGACCCCGTCGACGGAGAGGTCTACCTGTATTCGCAGTTCGAGGTACCCGATTCACGGCGGGTGTTCGCTGTCTTCGAACAGCCCGACCTCAAAGCCACATTCCAGTTCACGGTGACGGCGCCTGACTCATGGAAGGTCGTCTCCAACTCCCCCACTCCCGAGCCGATCCTTCACGACGAGAGTTCTACGGCGACATGGGGCTTCGAACCGACTCCGCGGATCTCGTCGTACATCACGGCCATCGTCGCAGGACCGTATGAGTCCATATTCTCGGAGTTGACCAGTTCCTCCGGCGACGTCATCCCCCTCGGCGTCTACGGACGTAAGAGCCTCTGGCAGCATCTCGACGCCGACTACATCTTCGACAAGACACGCGAGGGCTTCGCGTACTTCGAGAAGAAGTTCGGCGTGCCCTACCCCTTTGCGAAGTACGACCAGCTCTTCGTACCGGAGTTCAACGCGGGCGCGATGGAGAACGCCGGCGCTGTGACGTTCACCGAGACGTACGTCTTCCGCAGCAAGGTGACCGACGCGGTCAAGGAGCGCCGGGTCGTGACGATCCTGCATGAGCTCGCCCACATGTGGTTCGGTGACCTCGTCACCATGAAGTGGTGGAACGATCTCTGGCTGAACGAGTCGTTCGCAGAGTGGGCCTCGACGATCGCCACCGCGGAGGCGACCGAATGGACGGAAGCGTGGACGACGTTCAACGCGATGGAGAAGACCTGGGCGTATCGTCAGGACCAACTTCCCTCGACGCATCCGATCGTCGCCGAGATCAATGATCTCGAAGACGTGCAGGTCAACTTCGACGGCATCACCTACGCGAAGGGCGGCTCGGTCCTCAAGCAGCTCGCTGCGTGGGTCGGCATCGACGCGTTCTTCGCCGGCGTCGGCCAGTACTTCCAGAAGCATGCATGGGGCAACACCGAGGTGACGGATCTGCTCAAGGAGCTTGAAGCCACCAGCGGCCGCGACCTCAGCACGTGGTCGAAGAAGTGGCTCGAGACCGCCGGCGTCAACACGCTCTCCCCCGTCATCGCGGACGACGTCGACGGCATGATCACCCGTTTCGCGGTCACGCAGACCGCTCCCGCCGACTATCCGACCATTCGTCCGCACCGACTCGGGATCGGATTCTATGACCTCGTCGACGGGTCACTGACCCGCACTCACTACGCAGAGATCGACGTGGATGGCGATCGTACGGAAGTCCCCGAGCTCCAGGGCAGAAAACGACCTGACCTGGTCCTTCTGAACGATCAGGACCTCGCATACGCGAAGATCCGCCTCGATGAGCGCTCTCTGGAAACCGCAATCGAGCACCTCGGCGCGATCGCCGACCCGTTGGCCCGTTCTATCGTCTGGGGCGCCGCCTGGGATCAGACACGCGACGCGGAGAGCGCGGCTTCCGATTATCTCGACCTGGTGCTCGGGAACATCGGCAGGGAGACCGAGTCCACGACCGTGCGCACGACGCTCGCCCAGCTGCGCACAGCGGCGACGCTCTACGTCGCGCCCGCAGAGCGAGAGGCTGCCCGCCTGAAGGTGGCAGACGGCCTGTGGGAGCTTGCGCAGAGCGCTCCGGCAGGCAGCGACAGCCAGTTGCAGTTCGTCACTGCCTTCGCCGGCGCACTCGTCACCGCAGAACATGCCGGAATCGTCGGACGTCTTCGCTCGGGCGAGGAAACCTTGCCCGGTCTCGAGATCGATACAGACCTTTCGTGGCAGCTGTTGGTCGGTCTCGCGTCGATCGGCGCGACCGATACCGCGGCGATCGACGCAGCCCTCGCCGCAGACAACACTTCGAAAGGCGCGGAGTTCGCCGCACTTGCACGCGCGGCGTTGCCTACTGCCGCTGACAAACGAGCAGCCTGGGCTTCGCTCATCGACAACGGCGATCTGCCCAACACGATCGTCCGCTCGGCAGCACTCGGTTTCGCGCACCCGAACAGCACAGCGGTGCTCAGCGATTTCGTGCAGGACTACTTCGACATGTTGCTGCCCATCTGGGAATCGCGCACCTACCAGATCGCCCAGTACCTCATCGTCGGGTTGTACCCCACCTCGCTGGCGAACACACAGTTGCGCGACGCGACGCGTGCCTGGCTGTCCGCCCACACCGATGCTGCTCAGGCCCTCCGCCGTCTCGTGAGCGAGGGGCTGGCCGATGTGGAGCGTGCCCTGGCCGCACAGGCTCGCGACGCAGAGGATCCAGACTCGGACAACTGATTTTCGGGTGCGGGTCTCTACGTCGGCGCTTCCAGCCGGTACAGAGGGCCGCTCACTAGAATCAGACCGTGTGGAACCATTCGCTCGACGCGCCAGCCGCCCCCGTAGCGCCGAATCTCAGTGTCGACTGGCCTGCCTTCCTGGAAGTGCTCGCGCGGTTCGGTGTTAAAGCTCTCAACGTCGCGATCATCATCGCTGTCGCCGTGCTGGTCGGATTCGTCTTTCGTGTCGTCATCCGGCGGGTCGTGCAGCGAATCGTCAACAGCGCGAAATCGAAGGCCAACGTCGACGACACGCAAGCATTGGAGCGATCTCCACTCGCAGACATGCGGCTGATCCAGCGCACGCGCACGCTGGGTTCGATCCTCCAGAACATCATCAATGTCATGCTCGTCGTGATCGTGCTCCTGCTGATCGTGTGGACGCTGTCGCCGGAGCTCCTGGGCTCGCTGACGCTGCTCACCGCGGCCGTGGGCGCGGGACTCGGATTCGGTGCGCAGAACATCGTCAAGGACGTGTTGAACGGACTGTTCATCGTCGCTGAGGATCAGATCGGTATCGGCGACGTCGTCGACACCGGACTCGCCAGCGGCGTCGTCGAGCACGTCAGTGTGCGCGTCACGCAGATCCGGGATGTCAACGGCACGCTCTGGTTCGTGCGCAACGGCGAAATCTTGCGCATCGGCAACATGTCCCAGGGATGGGCTCGCGCGATCATCGACCTCGGCGTCCCGACCGATGCCGACGTGCCCGAGGTTGAGACTGCACTTCTCACGGCGGCCCAGCGCCTCGCGACCGATCCCAAGTGGCGCACTCGAGTCATCGACCGCCCAGAGGTGTGGGGACTCGAATCGATCTCCGGGGACGCTCTCGTCATTCGCGTAGTGCTCAAGACTCGAGCCAATGCGAAAGACGATGTCGCACGCGAACTGCGCATGCGACTCAAGGCCTCGATCGAGGAGATGGGTCTCACCTTGCCAAGCCTCGCTTCAGTGATCCCGACCGGACCTGAAGGTGCCCGTCGAGTGCGCGGCGCAAACCCGCCGAAGACCAAGCCGAACGCGATCACCGGCGTCCCAGCCCTTTCTCGGGGCTTCTGGCGCAAAAAAGAAACCGCGGGTGAGCCCGCCGAGCCCAAGGACGACGAATGACCTTTTACGACGACGTCGGCGGGTACGCCACTTTCGAGAAGATCGTGAACACGTTCTACCGCGAAGTGGCCCTGGATCCTGTACTCAAGCCGATGTACCCAGAGGAGGATCTCGGTCCGGCGGCCGATCGCTTCACGATGTTCCTCGCCCAGTATTGGGGTGGACCGTCCACGTATGGAGAGAAGCGGGGCCACCCTCGCCTGCGCATGCGCCACATGCCGTTCCGCGTCGACCCGGACGCACGCGATCGGTGGCTGCGCTGTATGCGTACGTCGCTGGACGAGGTGAACCTGTCGCCGCTGCATGATGCCACCCTCTGGGACTATCTCGAGCGCGCCGCATATGCAATGGTGAACACTATGGAACCGTCCGGTATCGGGCCTGCACCGGCCGGTCGCACGACCTTGGAAACCCGCAGCCGCACTGAGGATTCAACGGAGATCTGATGACGAACGCTCCCCTATCCGCAGACGTCCTTGTCATCGGATGGGGGCTGGCCGGGCTCGTGGCCGCGTCGGAGGCGGCAGCTTCCGGCAAACGCGTGATCGTCCTCGATCAAGAACCGCGATCGAATCTCGGCGGCCAGGCGTGGTGGTCTTTCGGCGGGCTGTTCTTCATCGATTCGCCGGAACAGCGACGCCTCGGAGTCAAGGATTCGCTGGAGCTGGCTACGCAGGATTGGTTCGGCAACGCAGGTTTCGACCGTGATGACGATCGATGGCCGCGTGCGTGGGCTGAAGAGTATCTGCAGTTCGCCGCCGGTGAGAAGCGCGCCTGGCTCCGCGACTTGGGCGTGGGCTTCTTCCCTGTGGTCGGCTGGGCCGAACGCGGCGGCTACGGCGCGCTGGGCCCGGGAAACTCCGTACCGCGATTTCACATCACCTGGGGGACCGGACCGGGAATCGTGGCGCCGTTCGCAGACGCTGTCCACCGCGCCGAGGACGCGGGGACGGTGACTGTTCTCCCCCGCCACCGCGTGACCGAACTGATCGTCTCCGACGGCGCGGTCGTCGGAGCGCGCGGCGAGCGTCTCGTCGACAGCATGGCTGCCCGCGGCGTGGCGTCTTCCCGTGACGTCGCCGGCGACTTCGAGATCGCGGCAGCGTCCACAATCATCGCTTCCGGCGGCATAGGAGGCAACCACGATCTGGTGCGTGCTGCGTGGCCGGCACGGCTGGGCACACCTCCGGCCGATATGCTGTCCGGCGTCCCTGCCTATGTGGACGGATCGATGCACGCTGTTTCTGAGCGAGCGGGCGCCCGACTGATCAACGGTGACAGGATGTGGCATTACGTCGAAGGCATCAGGAATTGGGATCCGGTGTGGTCAGCACACGGTATCCGCATCCTGCCGGGACCGTCGTCACTGTGGTTGGATGCCACGGGCACGCGCCTGCCTGTGCCACTGTTCCCCGGCTTCGACACCCTGGGAACCCTCGCCCATCTGCGCAGGACCGGGCACGATCATTCGTGGTTCGTGACGTCGAGGCAGATCGTGGAGAAAGAATTCGCGCTGTCGGGCAGCGAGCAGAACCCGGACCTCACCGGCAAGGACGTCCGTTTGATGGTGAAGTCACGGCTCGCAAAAGGCCCCACCGGGCCCGTACAGGCATTCCTGGACGAGGGCGCGGACTTCATTGTCGAGAACGATCTCGACAGCCTGCTCGAACAGATGCGGCAGCATGAAGGCGGCGAGGTGCTCGACGTCGACCAGGTCCGAAGAGAAGTCATCGCTCGAGACCGCGAGCTGGACAACGACTTCACTAAGGACGCGCAGATCGGCATGCTGAGGTCCATGCGCTCCTACCGCGGGGACAAGCTGATCCGCACCGCGGCGCCTCATCGTCTTCAGGATCCTGCAGCGGGTCCGATGATCGCCGTGAAATTGCATGTCCTCACGCGTAAGTCACTGGGCGGGATCGAGACAGACCTGGCTGGCCGAGCGCTTGGACCCGGCGGTGCCGTGATCCCGGGGCTGTTCGCCGCAGGCGAAGCGAGCGGCTTTGGTGGCGGCGGTGTACATGGATACCGCGCGCTGGAGGGCACGTTCCTCGGTGGTTGTCTGTTCTCCGGCCGACAGGCGGGGCGCGCCGCCGTGGCGTGATCAAACTATGTCAGAGCGCCTGTGCTGCGAACAGCCGTGAGTCCGGTTGCCATCGGGCCGCGCGACAGAACGTAGCCGCGGTTGAAGGTGAGTCGGGTCCAGCGGCCGGAGGTCGTCACCGAAACGATCTCCTCTCCTGAGACGAACCCGAAGGCATGCGCGGCGAAGGCGACGCCGCGCGGGAGACTGGCGAGCTGTTCGTCGAGCTCTCCCCATACCGAGGCGCGGAGCATCCTCACCGCTTCTTCCCCTGATCCAGGCGCTGAGCCTCTGGCCACCGCAGCGATCCCCCACTGCGCGCGTTGAGCAATGACGGAAGCGTCCAGCACGCCGGAGTGCTCCCAGCCGTCGCGCGGCGGTGAGATTCCGGCCCAGGCCGGGGATCGTCCGGTGTCGGGCAACCGCAGCATGCGGTCGTCTTGATCCGGGGCGAGCTCATCTATGACGATGTCACATTGCAGTTCGGGGTCGGCGTGGACCACCCGCATGGCGAGCACGGTCGGGGTGCGATCGAACAGTCCTTCGGGGGCCAGGGCGGCAGCTGTAAGAGCGAGAACCCCCTGAGCACCCTGCAACCGTATTCCATCGTCAGAGATCAGCCTGGCGCGGCCGAGGAACGTGAGAACGTCTCGGGCAGTGTCGGCATCGGCGAGAACGAGACGAGGGTGCACGCGTTCTAAACTACCAATGAGGCGGCTGATGGTCGCGGGGAGGAAGCACAATGAGCGCAGATGCACAGGCTCAGGCATCCGTAGACCGTCTGCTCGATGTGCTGGATCTCGACGAAAGTCGCGGCCGCACCACAGAAGACATCTTCACCGGACAGTCGCAGAGCATGCCGACCGGGCGAATCTACGGCGGCCAGGTTCTCGGACAGACGATCATGGCAGCCGAGCGCACGATGCCCGAGGAGCGCGCGGCGCATTCCATGCATGGGTACTTCCTTCGACCCGGAGACGCCAGTAACGGTGTCACAATCGCGGTCGATCGCATTCACGATGGCCGATCGTTCTCTACGCGACGCTCGCAGGCGTACCAGAACGGTGTGCCTATCTTCTCGATGATCGCGTCGTTCCAGGACGAAGCGCCGGGAGTCGAGCACGCGCGACCGATGCCTGAGGGAATAGCACAGCCAGACGAAATCGTGCCCGATGAGCATCGCATCGAGGGCGCCCCCGCCGGCGCCGCCCTTCTCGTCACGCAGCGCCCGGTCGACATCCGCCACGTCGATGCTCCGCTGTATCTGTCCGCCGACGGCGAGCGAACGGCGCAACAGGCCGTGTGGATGAAGATGCGCGCGCCGATGCCGGACGACCCTCGGTTGCATCGCGCGGCGCTCGCGTATCTCAGCGACATGACCATTCAGGAGTCGATTCTTCGCGCGCACGGGGTCGCATGGACGACTGACGGTTTGAAAGTGGCGAGCCTGGATCATGCCATGTGGTGGCACCGTCCAGCGCGGGTCGATGAGTGGTTGCTGTACGTGCAGGAGTCCCCGAACGCTCGCGGCGGCCGTGGACTCGCCACCGGACGCATCTACACGCGGGACGGCGTGCTGGTGGCGAGTGTCGCGCAAGAGATCATGGTGCGCGTTCCAGCGACGTGAACTACCTGCCGGGTCAGCGGTGCGCGTAAGTGATCGATTCGCCGACGTAGGGCGTCCATGCATCTCGCATCTCAGGTGAGATGCGCATGGGGCGCCCGGTCGCCGCGTCGACGAGGACGATCACTGCGGTCGACCTTGCGTAGAGCACCCGGGTTTCGTTCGCCGCGTCGTTGAAGACCTCATAACAGACCTCCAGGCTGGAACCACCGACCTTCCCGAACCACATCTGTACCTCGAGCGGACGCCGCTGGTAGGGAACCGGCGCGAGATACTCGATCTCCTGCCTTGCGATCAGAGTCAACGTTCCCGCCTCGATACCGGAGTCGAGCACCGCTGTAGAAGGAGCCTGCTCGCCTGGGCCCGCTTTCCAGAAGGCCCGGACCCGCGCCTCCTCGAGCAGCTTGAGCATCGAAGTGTTGTTCACGTGGTTGAAGGCGTCGAGGTCGCCCCAGCGCACGTGAATTGGTACGTGCAGTCGCCTATTCTGGCTCGTCATCGCCTCGTCGTTCGGTGCCTCCGACGGCGCAGCAGGCTCAGTCACGCGTCAGTTTGCGGTGGGTGGAGCGGTGCGGGTTCGCAGCGTCCGGACCGAGACGATCGATCTTGTTCTTCTCGTAGGCGTCGAAGTTGCCCTCGAACCAGTGCCACTTCGCGGGATTCTCGTCTGTGCCCTCGTACGCGAGGATGTGCGTCGCGATGCGGTCGAGGAACCAGCGGTCGTGGGTGATGACCACGGCGCAGCCTGGGAACTCGAGAAGGGCGTTCTCGAGTGAACTCAGGGTCTCGACATCAAGGTCGTTCGTAGGCTCATCGAGGAGAAGGAGGTTGCCGCCCTCTTTCAACGTCAGTGCGAGGTTCAATCGGTTGCGCTCGCCACCGGAGAGAACCCCCGCCTTCTTCTGCTGATCCGGTCCTTTGAAGCCGAACTTCGAGACGTAGGCGCGCGAAGGGATCTCGGTCTTGCCGATCGTGATGATGTCGAGGCCGTCCGACACCACTTCCCACAAAGTCTTGTTCGGATCGATGCTGGCCCTGGACTGATCGACGTAGCTGATCTTGACCGTCTCGCCGATCTTCAGATCACCGCTGTCTAGCGGCTCGAGACCGACGATGGTCTTGAACAGTGTCGTCTTTCCGACGCCGTTGGCGCCGATGATTCCGACGATCCCGTTCGGGGGGAGGCTGAAGCTCAGGCCATCGATGAGAACCCGGTCGCCGAAGCCCTTCTTCAGGTTCTTCGCTTCGATGACGACACTTCCCAGACGCGGGCCCGCCGGAATCTGGATCTCATCGAAGTCGAGCTTCTTCGTGCGCTCTGCCTCCGTCGCCATCTCTTCGTAGCGCGCAAGACGAGCCTTTGACTTCGTCTGACGCCCCTTGGCGCTGCTGCGCACCCACTCGAGCTCATCCTTCAGTCGCTTCGCGAGCTTCTGATCCTTCTTGCCCTGGATGTCAAGGCGTTCGGCCTTCTTCTCAAGGTAGGTGGAGTAGTTGCCCTCATAGCCGATCAGGCGACCCCGGTCGACCTCGGCGATCCATTCCGCGACATTGTCGAGGAAGTACCTGTCGTGCGTGATCGCGATCACTGCGCCCTTGTAGGACTGCAGGTGCTGCTCGAGCCAGAGCACGCTTTCGGCGTCGAGGTGGTTGGTGGGCTCATCGAGCAGCAGCAGATCGGGCTTCTGCAGTAGCAGCTTGGCAAGCGCGACACGACGCTTCTCGCCGCCAGAGAGCGGGGCGATCTCAGCGTCGCCAGGAGGCGTCCGCAGAGCGTCCATCGCCTGCTCGAGTTGCGAGTCGAGGTCCCATCCGTCGGCAGCGTCGATCTCTTCCTGGAGGACGCCCATTTCAGCGAGGAGGCTGTCGAAGTCCGCGTCGGGATCAGCCATGAGAGCAGAGATCTCGTTGAAGCGATCGAGCTTTGCCTTGATCGCCACACCTTCCTGGATGTTCTCCAGGACGCTCTTGGACTCGTCGAGTTCGGGCTCCTGCATGAGGATGCCGACGGTGTAGCCTGGCGTGAGCTTCGCTTCGCCGTTGGACGGCTGATCAAGCCCGGCCATGATCTTGAGGATCGTCGACTTACCGGCACCGTTCGGACCCACCATGCCGATCTTTGCTCCGGGCAGGAACGACATCGTCACGTCGTCGAGGATCAGCTTCTCGCCCACTGCCTTGCGTGCACGAACCATCGAGTAGATGTACTCAGCCACCGAAAACCGCTCCT
>JBEBSN010000064.1:0-16306 GCA_040394295.1 Microbacterium sp. | reverse complement strand
GCGACGCAGAAGAGAGAGCAGCCGAGTACATCTAGGCGAACGTCACCAAGACCGTCGTCGGCTACGTGGCAGGTTTCACTGCGCCTGAAGGCAAGACCATGGGCCACGCCGGTGCCATCGTCTCCGGCTCTGCAGGTACCGCGCAGGCCAAGAAGGAAGCCCTCGAGGCTGCCGGCGTCAAGGTCGGCAAGACGCCGTCAGAGACTGCTGACCTGATGCGCGCAATCGTGGAGGGGCTGTGATCGCGAAGCGATCGGCTGCCGGCTCCTGAGCAAGGAGCGCAGCGACGTGTCCAAGGACATCGAATCGCTGTGACAGTTGCTTTCAGAAGAAGGCCCCGGGCTTCGGCTCGGGGCCTTCTTCGTGTTCGAAGACGCAGCGAGGCTGCGGCGCTCATGCTCGCACGCGCATCCACTCGTGCAACGCGCCAGGACGGTTCGTGATGATGCCGTCGACCCCGATCGCGGTGAGCGTCTCCCAGTCCGGATCCGCGTCGTGAGTCCATACGAAAACGCCGAGGCCCGCTCGGTGTGCCAATCCGACGCTGTGCGCGCCCGCGCGGCGCGGGTTGACGGCATCCGCGCCGATCTGCTGCGCCGTGGAGACGATCGACGCATCGATCGTCTCGGTGAGCCACCCCACAGGGAGACCTGGTGCAGCCTTCGCGATGTTGGCGACCGTCTTCTTGCTGAAGCTCTGGGTGATGACGTTGCGTTCGAGCCCAGCCGCGGCGATCATGTCCACTGTCGTCTCGATGGCGGATCGACTCCACGTGCCCTTGTACTCGATCACGACGTCGGTGTCGCTGTCAGCAACATGCGCGAGCACTTCCTCGAGCGTCGGAATCTTCGTGTCGGCGAACGATTCAGCGAACCAGGCTCCTGCATCGAGGGCGCGCAGCTCGTCGACGGTCATCTGCGCCACGAGGCCGGCGCCATCGGTCGTCCGATCCACCGTCTTGTCGTGGATGACCACCGGCACGCCGTCCTTCGACAGACGCACATCGATCTCGAAGTACTCCGCTCCTGCGTCCGTGGTCGCTGCGAAGGCGGGCATCGTGTTCTCTGGCGCGGCGCCGGAGTCCCCTCGATGCGCGATGATCACGCCAGGCTCTCCGGGCCCGCGCAGGGTGAGGAACGGACGCAGGATCAGAGAGTCGAGCGTCAGCAGCGACGGGGAACTGCGAGTCGGTGCCGAAGCGGCGGAGGAATGGGCGGGAGCTGACGGCTGCGCGCTCGCTTCAGGCGTCGCTGTGGACAGTGTCGTCAACGCCGTCCACAGGGCGATGCAGATTACTCCTGTGCACCACAGGCGTCGACGATGAACGCTCATGACGGCATCCTGCCAGAGCGCGCCGTCCGCGTCGAGACCTTTTCGTTACATTTGGCGGACGCCCCCGCCTACCGCGAAAACCGGCCAGGGAAGGCGGCTGCGCGCTGGCTTCCCTGGCCGGTCGTGTCCTCGCGTGTGGGCGTCAGATGCCGACGCCGAACAGTGCCTCGACGGGGCCGCGCGCGAAGAACAGCACGAAGCCGGCGCCGACGATCCACAGCAACGGGTGGATCGTCTTCGCTCTGCCGGAGAGTGCATTCACGACGATCCAGCTGACGAAGCCTGCGCCGATGCCGTTGGCGATCGAGTACGTCAGCGGCATGACCGTGGCTGTGAGGAAGACCGGCAGCAGCACCCGGAAGTCACCGAAGTCGATGTGCTTGATCTGAGCCAGCATCATCGCTCCCACGAGCACCAGCGCCGATGCGGCGACAGAGCCGGGAACGATCGACGCGAGCGGGGTGAAGAACATCGCCAGCAGGAACAGCAGGCCAGTGATGACGTTGGCGAAGCCTGTGCGAGCACCTTCGCCGATGCCGGAGCCGGATTCGACGAACACGGTCGCTGAGGAAGAAGAAGTTCCACCGCCGACCACGGCTCCGACGCCCTCGACGATCAGCGCCGACTTGATACGGGGGAAGTCGCCCTTCTTGTCGGCGAGGCCCGCCTCGTTCGCGAGACCGGTCATGGTTCCCATCGCGTCGAAGAAGTTCGAGAACACCAGCGTGAAGACGAACATGACAAGCGCGATGAAGCCCACCTTGGACAGGTCGAAGCCGAAGTCGACCGCGCCGATGAGGCTCAGATCAGGCAGGCTCATGATCCCGCCCGCGACACCGAAGTCGAGCCCGAAGGGCCAGATGAGGTTCACAATCGCGGCCAGCACGGTACCGCCGACGAGCGCGATGAGGATCGCGCCCCTGATGCGCAGGGAGATGAGCACTCCGCCGAGCAGCAGCGTGACGACGAACAGCAGAGTGGGAAGCGTCGCGATGGAACCGGCGACGCCCAGCTCCACAGGCGGCGACGGCAGAGTCGTCGACATCACGAATCCGGCGTTGACGAAGCCGATGAAAGCGATGAACAGGCCGATACCGACGGTGATGGCGAGCTTGAGCTGAACGGGAACCGCATCGAAGATCATCTTGCGCAGAACAGTGGCCGCCAGCAGCACGATGATGCCACCGTTGATCATGACGAGCGCCATGGCCTCGGGCCAGGTGACCGATCCGACCACGGAGAATGCGACGAAGGCGTTGATACCCAGGCCTGCGGCAAAGGCGAACGGCAGCCGGGTGATGACTCCGAACAGCAGCGTCATGACGCCCGCGGTGAGCGCGGTCGCCGCGGCGACGGCAGAACCATCCAGCACATTGCCTTCGACGTCAGGCGTGGAGAGGATGATCGGGTTGAGGATCACGATGTAGGCCATCGTGACGAACGTCACGATGCCGCCGCGCACCTCGGCGCCGATCGTGGAGCCACGTCTGCTGATCTCGAAGAAGCGGTCGAGCGCATTCTTCGGCTCGCTGGCTTGCTCTTGGGTAGGGGTAGGGGTAGTTGTCATCGGGAGACCTCCGATGGAGACAGTATCGTGTCCGCGGCCTCACGCGCGCGCCCCCGCGAGGCAGACAGGTTCTCGTCGTAGTCTCGTGGAGTCATGCAACGCCTCCTCGTCGCGATTCTCGCCGCCGTCGACGCTGCCATCGCGGCAGCCGTCGGCCTCGTCGCGCTGCTCGCACCGCTTACGCTGCTGTGGACTCTCGCCTTCGGCGCGGCGGCCGATTGGGGATCGCTCTGGCCGATCACCGGCACGCTCTGGCAGTTCGGCCACGGAGTGCCGCTGGAGATCGCCATACCGGATGCTGTGGTGACAGCAGTCGGGATCGCCCCCGAAGCGGCGAACTTCACTCTCTCGCTCACCCCGCTCGCCTTCCTCCTGTTCACGCTGCTGTTCGCCGCGCGTTCGGGTACCAGAGCGGCGCGCGCGGGTACCTGGCTGCTCGGCGTCGTGGCCGGCTCGTTGACTTTCGCGCTCATCGCGCTCGGCGTCGCCCTGAGCGCAGGCGAGGAGGCTGCAGCGGTTTCACTGTGGCTCGCCGCTCTGGTGCCGACGCTCGTGTACGTCACCGGTGCCGCCTGCGGAGCGATCCGCTACGCCTGGCGCGAGGGCGACGGTGGCCTGATCGACCGGCTCCATGACCGAGTGGACAGCTGGGGCGACGAATGGGGCGCCGTGCCCGCAGAGACCGTTCGCGGCACCGCTGCGGTGGTGATCGGTCTCACCGGTGTCGGCGCGCTCGCGCTCGCTCTGATGGTGCTGCTGCGTGGCGGAGAGGTCGTGGCGCTTTTCGAGGCAGCCAGGGTCGACGCCACCGGCGCCACGGTGCTGACTCTCGGACACCTCGCCTATCTGCCCACGTTGCTGGTCTGGGCTGTGGCCTGGATCGCAGGCCCTGGATTCGCAGTGGGGGCAGGCACAGCCGTTTCACCCACGGGAACGCAGCTCGGGGTGGTCCCCGGAATTCCTGTGCTGGGGCTGCTTCCGGAGAACGGCTCGTTCTGGATGCTCATCGTCGTGCTGCTGCCCATCGCCGCGGGGGCGTTCGCCGGATGGATCGTACGTTCTCGACTCGTCTGGGAGAACATCGGGCACCGCCTCGCACCGCGCCTTGCGATCACCGCGGGTATCGCCGGACTCAGCGCTGCGGTGACAGGAGTCGCGGCCATGCTGGCTTCCGGATCGATCGGACCCGGCCGGTTGGCACAGGTCGGCCCCCATGCCGGATGGACGATGCTCGCCATCGGGATGGAGGTGGCTGTCGGCGCAGGAGTGCTCCTGCTCGCCCCACGGCATCGGGACGAACTCGCCGAGGAGCGGACAGACCGCTGGGTCGCCGAGATGGGCGCGTCGCCGACGACGGATGCGCATGCTGCTGCCGAAGAGCTCGCGCGTGATTCGGACCCAGATGCAAGCGAGACCCAGCCACTGGACGAGGGCGGTTTCTTCGCGGACGGCGGCCCGTCGGCGCCCCGCTAGACTGGGCGAGTGCTCACGGTCGCCGTTCTCATCTCGGGCGCAGGTTCCAACCTTCGCGCTCTGCTCGAAGCCGCTCGCCACCCCGAGTTTCCCGCACGGATCGTGGCTGTCGGCGCTGATCGTGATGCCGCTGGGCTCGCGCACGCAGAAGAATTCGGCATCCCGACCTTCACCGTCCCGTTTCGCGCATTCGACAGCCGTGAGGCGTGGGGCGACGAACTCGCCGCACAGCTCGATGTCCACAAGCCCGATCTGATCGTGCTCAGTGGTCTGATGAGACTGCTGCCCGCAGCGGTCGTGGCGCGGTTCTCTCCGCGCATCATCAATACACACCCGGCGTATCTGCCCGAGTTCCCTGGAGCGCACGGCGTTCGTGACGCGCTCGCCGCAGGAGTGCAGCAGAGCGGAGCCAGCATCATCGTCGTCGACGACGGCATCGATGCTGGCCCCATACTCGCCCAGGAACGAGTGCCGGTTCAGCCCGGTGATACCGAGCAGACCCTGCACGAACGCATCAAACCCGTCGAACGTCGGCTGCTGATCGACGTGGTGCAGCGCATCGCCACCGGCGAGCTCGCGCTCTCGCACTGACCACAGCACCCCTGTACCCACACCGCACGCACACCGCAGAAGGAGCTCCCATGGCCGGTCCGAGCCACGATTCGTCCCTGTACCGCGAACGCGACACGGTGCCGATCAGGCGCGCGCTCATCTCCGTCAGCGATAAGACCGGGCTGCTGGAGCTGGCAGCTGCCCTCGCAGGCGCCGGCGTCGAGATCGTCTCCACCGGCTCGACCGCTGCGACCATCCGCGACGCCGGTTACGAGGTCACTGACGTCGCAGCCGTCACAGGAGTCGCCGAGATGCTCGACGGCCGAGTGAAGACCCTGCATCCCAGCATCCATGGCGGTCTGCTCGCAGACCTGCGCCTGGAAGATCACGAGCGCCAGCTTGCAGAACTCGGAATCTCACCGTTCGAGCTCGTCGTGGTGAACCTGTATCCCTTCGTGGAGACAGTCGCCTCGGGTGCGGCCGGCGACGACGTCGTCGAGCAGATCGACATCGGTGGCCCTGCGATGGTGCGCGCGGCCGCGAAGAACCACGCCAACGTCGCCATCGTCGTCTCTCCGGAGTCGTACCCGGCGATCATCGAGGCGGCCGCCGCAGGTGGCACCACTCTCGTGCAGCGTCGAGAGCTCGCCGCGCGGGCTTTCGCGCACACTTCCTCGTACGACACAGCGGTGGCGGCCTGGTTTGCGGAAGGAACCCTCAACGACGGCGGCGAGCTGCCCGAGCACCTGACGATCAAGGCCGAGCGTCTGTCGACGCTCCGCTACGGCGAGAACGCCCACCAGCGCGGCGCGATCTACACGCGCGTCGGCGGCCATGGCATCGCCCAGGCGGTCCAGCTGCAGGGCAAGGAGATGTCGTACAACAACTATGTCGATGCCGACGCTGCGCTCAGAGCCGCTTTCGACATGGTGCTGCCCGCCGTCGCCATCGTGAAGCACGCGAACCCCTGCGGCATCGCGACGACGGCGCCCAACGCGCTCGACCCCATCGCCAGCGCGCACCTACGCGCACACGAGTGCGACCCTGTATCGGCGTACGGCGGCGTCATCGCCACCAACGGCACGGTCACACTGAAGATGGCTGAGAACCTCAAGGACATCTTCACCGAGGTCATCGTCGCGCCGTCGTTCGAACCGGCGGCGCTCGAGGTGTTCAAGACGAAGAAGAACCTGCGTCTGCTGCAGCTGCCCGACGACTGGCAGCAGGAGCAGATGGATGTGCGCCTGGTCTCCGGAGGGCTCCTGCTGCAGGATGCGGATCGCTTCCCGGACGACATCGGTTCGGTCGCGAAGAACTGGGAGCTCGTCACCGGCGAGCGTCCGGCTGACGACGAGATGTCGGACCTCATCTTCGCTTGGAAGGCATGCCGTGCCGTGAAGTCGAACGCGATCGTGCTCGCGAAGGGCAAGGCAACGGTCGGCATCGGCATGGGGCAGGTGAACCGTGTCGATTCCTGCCGCCTCGCGGTCGAGCGCGCGGGGGACCGTGCGGCAGGTTCTGTCGCAGCGTCGGATGCGTTCTTCCCCTTCGCAGACGGACCCCAGGTACTGCTCGATGCGGGCATCACCACCATCATCCAGCCGGGCGGGTCGGTGCGCGATGAAGAGGTCATCGCCGCAGCGAAGGCTGCCGGTGTGACGATGTTCTTCACCGGGGAGCGGCACTTCTTCCACTGATCCGTCGCGACGGCTCGACGAGCCACACTGCCATGTCCGATTTCCGCGAGCCAGCGGCTTTCGGGCGTGTCAGAGTGGAGGTATGACCTTCCTGGCGACGACCTTCGACGAGCGATACCGTGCCATCGACGCACGAGACGTTCGCTTCGACGGACAATTCGTCACGGCGGTGCACTCCACCGGAATCTACTGCCGTCCGTCGTGCCCGGCGCGGACGCCGCGGCCCCAGAACGTCAGTTTCTATGAGACCAGCGCTGCGGCGCATGAGGCAGGCTTCCGGGCATGCAAACGCTGCCTGCCCGAGGCTGCCCCCGGTTCACCCGCGTGGGACGTCAGAGGCGACACTGCGGCGCGTGCGATGCGTCTCATCGCTGACGGAGTCGTCGAGCGTGAAGGGGTGCCCGGCCTGGCTGCACGCCTGGGGTACTCCTCGCGACATCTGACCAGACTGCTCGTCGCGGAACTCGGGGCAGGTCCGCTCGCTCTCGCGCGTGCGCATCGCGCTCACAACGCGCGGATGCTCCTCGTCGGCACCGACCTTCCGATCTCCGACATCGCTTTCTCTGCGGGATTCGCCAGCGTCCGTCAGTGCAACGACACGATCCGCGAGGTGTTCGCCCTTACTCCGTCGGCCCTGCGTGCGCGGCGGCGCACATCTCCGGAGGTGGCGCAGGGCACGATCGATCTGCTCCTGCCTC
Source organism: Microbacterium sp. (assembly GCA_040394295.1). Classification (GTDB taxonomy): domain Bacteria; phylum Actinomycetota; class Actinomycetes; order Actinomycetales; family Microbacteriaceae; genus Microbacterium. The sequence continues at coordinate 8,987 of JBEBSN010000064.1, read as the reverse complement.
ATCGCGAGCCGATGGATGCCGCGGGCATCTTCGCCTGGATGAGCGCACGAGCCCTTCCCGGCGTGGAGAGCTCGACGGAGAATTCATTTGCGAGGCATCTGCTGTTGCCGGGCGGCGCTGCCTGGTTCGAGGTACGCCAGGACGACACCGCTCGACTGCGCCTGCGTGCTCGCGTCACGCACCTCGGCGATCTTTCGCAGTTGGTCGCCATCGTGAGGCGCATCTTTGATATCGATGCTGATCCGCAGGCCGTGGACGCAGCGCTTTCGTCGCACCCGGAGCTGGCAACGCTCGTTGCGCGACTGCCCGGGATCCGTGTGCCGGGCGCAGCCGATCCACATGAGATGCTCATCCGCGCCATGGTCGGCCAGCAGATCACCGTAGCCGCCGCTCGCACAGCGCTGACGGTGTTGGCCGACGCCCTGGGGGAGCGGGTCGCCGACGGGCACCTCTTCCCCACGATGGCGGCGATCGCCGAGCGCGGCGCAGAGGTTCTGCGCGGCCCTGCCGCCCGGATTCGGGCGATAACGGGGGCGGCAACCGCCCTCGCAGACGGTTCGCTGACGTTGACCATCGGCGACGACCGATCCGCACAGCGGGCGGCGCTTCTCGCGATGCCCGGCATCGGACCGTGGACAGCCGACTATGTGCGCATGCGCGTTCTCGGCGATCCCGATGTGTTTCTGCCTGGTGACGTCGCTGTGCGTGCCGGCGCTGCAGCCGCGGGAATTCCGGCCGACCCCGCGTCGCTCACTGCGTGGGCAGAGCGCGCCGCACCATGGCGCAGCTACCTGTGCGCGCACCTGTGGCGGGCCGCCCCCGTGCGCGTGCCGAAGACGATCAAGAAGAAGAAGCCTCAGACCAAGGAGCTCTCATGACCGCGCTCATCCAGACCGTCGACACCGCAGACGGCGCCTTCACGCTCCTCGTAGACAGCGAGCAGCGCGTGCTCGCGTCAGGGTGGACGGCCGACCACGATGCGATCATCGCCCGGCTCGCCGAGCGAACGCGGCCCACTGAGATCCGTGAGGGCGAGACGGATGCGGCGGCTGCCGTGCGCGCCTACTACGACGGCGATCATGCAGCCATCGACGCGGTGTCGGTACGTCAGTTCGGCACAACGCTGCAGCAGGCGGGGTGGGGCGCGCTCCGACGGATCACTCCAGGGGAGCCGCTGACCTACGCCTCTTTCGCTGCGGCGCTCGGCAATGCGCAGGCGGTGCGGGCCGCGGCATCCATCTGTGCGCGCAATGCGCCAGCGCTCTTCGTGCCGTGCCATCGCGTTCTCCGCTCTGATGGTTCGCTGGGCGGATTCGCATGGGGGCTGGACGTGAAGCAGTCGCTTCTCGCGCGCGAGCGCGCCTGATCGTCTTTCCGTGCGTCGAAAGGCGCAGGAATTCTTCTTGCCTTTGCTGCGTTGCGCACCATAAGCTAAAAGGCTGTCGCGCCGACCGGGCGACGAAGCCGAGCCTGAGGAGGACACCTTGATTTCGATCGCCGTCGCGCAGATCACCGTTCCTGGCTCGAACCCGGTATATCTCGGGTCCTGACCCGGCCGCAGCAGCTCCAGGGCGCCCACGTGCGCCCACTTCATCGGTTCCACAACTCATCTGAGAGTCATGTCTTCCTCGTCGTCTTCGTCTGTAAAGTCCGCTTCGCTTTCCACTCCCGCCGCGCTCTGGCGCCTGGCGCCGTTCGTCAAACCCGTCGCATGGCGATTCGTCGGCGGCGCAGCCAGTGCGCTCGGTGCCGCCGTGATCGCGCTGATGATCCCGATCGTCCTCGAGCAGATTCTGCGAGGGCCGATCGAATCCGGTGAGATGAGCCTGATCGCCATCGGTGCCGCCGCGGTGCTCGCCCTCGGCCTCGGTGAGGCAGTGATGGTGTGGCTGCGTCGCTGGTTCATCCTGAAGCCGGCCACCGAGGTCGAGTACCGGATGCGCACGCAGCTGTACTCTCGGTTGCAGACCCTGCCGGTCGCGTTCCACGACCGTTGGCAGTCAGGACAGCTTCTCAGCCGGATGATGCAGGACATCGGCCTGATCCGGCGCTGGCTGTCGTTCGGACTGATCCTGCTCGTCGTGAACGTTCTCACGATCATCATCGGGTCGGTCCTGCTGTTTCGTTGGCACTGGCTGCTTGGCGTCATCTTCCTCGTCACGGGTATTCCGATGTGGATCCGCGGGTACATGTTCGAGAAGCGCTACGGAGTGCTCACCCGCCGCAGCCAGGACCAGACCGGTGACCTTGCGACCAGCGTCGAGGAGAGCGTGCACGGCATCCGGGTGCTCAAAGCATTCGGCCGCGGCAAGCACGCACTGAACCGGTTCACAGGTCAGGCCGAGACCCTGCGCGAAACCGAGCTGAGCAAAGCCCGCTCGGTGGGCGCACTGTGGTTCTTCCTCGATCTGATGCCGCAGATCGCGTTCGGCGTGAGCCTGATGTCGGGGATCTGGCTGATTTCGCAGGGCGCCATCGACCAGGCCCAGCTGTTCGCGTTCTTCGCGATGGCTACGGTGCTGCGCTGGCCGATCGAATCGATCGGGTTCCTGTTCTCGTTCATGTTGGATGCCCGCACCGCGACCGATCGCGTATTCGACATCTTCTCCGAGACGAACACCATCACCGACCCGAAAGAGCCCAGCCGCATAGTCGAGCCGCGCGGCGAGCTCGTCTTCGAGGGCGCGCGCTTCCGATACCAGGACGCCGGAAGCGCAGAGCGCGATCTGCTCGACGGCATCGACCTCGTGCTGCGCCCGGGCGAGACCATGGCTCTTGTCGGCCTCACCGGAAGCGGCAAGACAACCCTCACGACGCTGCCGGCACGCCTCTACGACGTCACGGGCGGACGTGTGACGCTTGACGGTGTGGACGTGCGGGATCTGTCGCTGACCGAGCTGCGCACGCACATCGCGATGGCCTTCGAAGACGCCACGCTTTTCTCGGCATCCGTGCGTGAGAACGTGCTGCTCGGTCGTGCCGAACTCGACATCCACAGTGAAGAGGGCGAACGCGTGCTGCGAGAAGCCCTCGACGTCGCGCAGGCGAACTTCGTCGATGCGCTGCCTGAAGGCGTCGAGACCGTGATCGGTGAAGAAGGGCTCAGCCTTTCCGGAGGGCAGCGTCAGCGCCTGGCGCTCGCCCGCGCCGTGGCGGCCGATCCGCGGGTGCTTGTTCTGGATGATCCGCTGTCGGCATTGGACGTCGACACAGAGGCGCTCGTCGAAGAGGCGTTGCGCCACGTGCTCTCCGAGACCACAGCGCTGATCGTCGCGCATCGCCCCTCCACGGTGGCGCTCGCCGACAGGGTCGCGCTGCTGGAAAGCGGGCGCATCACCGCCGTCGGAACGCACTCTGAACTACTGAAGACCAGCAGGCACTACCGGCACGTGATCTCCAGCCTGGAAGCAGACGAGGCCGCTCGCACCGGCACGATCGAGATCATCACGGACGAAGACCTCGAGGCAGCAGAGAAAGCCGCCTCCTCGACGCAGGACGAGAACGACAAGGAGGTGCAGGCATGAGCGCGGCACTGACCGGAACGCAGGACGAGGACCGCTCGCACTACACGCGCGAAGAGAGCCGCGCGATCCGACAGCGTTCGCTGCGCCTGCTCGGCTCGCTCGTCTCCCCGCTGCGAGCACGGATCATCCTCGCCTCGATCGTCCTCGTCGTCTCCACCGCGATGCAGGTGGCAGGACCGATCCTCATCAGCATCGGTATCGACTGGGCTCTTCCTCAGGTTCTCGACAACGCCGACTGGATGCCGACGTTCACCATCGGCTTCGTCTACCTCGTGGCCGGAGCTGCGGCGGCGGCGCTGATCGGCTGGTACGTGGTGATCGCCGCGCGCATCACCCAGGCCGTGCTGATCGATCTTCGCAAGCGTATCTTTCTGCACACCCAGCGACTGAGCCTGGAGTTCCACGAGACCTACACCTCGGGACGCATCATCTCCAGGCAGACGAGCGACCTCGACTCGATCCGCGAGCTACTGGACGGCGGTCTGAACAACCTTGTCTCTGGCGTGCTGTTCGGCGCGTTCACGTTCATCGCGCTGATGGTGTGGGACTGGCAGTCGGGCGTCATCCTGTTACTCGCCGGCGTTCCGCTCTACCTGCTGATGCGCTGGTTCTACTCGCGCTCGCAGTTGATCTTCCGCGAGTCGCGTGTGATCAGCGCGCGAGTCATTGTGCAGTTCGTTGAGACGATGACGGGCATCCGCGCAGTCAAGGCGTTCCGCAAAGAGCCCCGCAACGACGTCGCGTTCCAGAAGGTCGCAGGCGACTACCGAGACGTGAACCGTCGATCGATGCTGCTGTTCGGCACTTTCGAGCCGGGGCTGATGTCTGTGGCCGCCCTGACTCTCGGGCTCGTCGTGCTGTGGGGTGGCATCCGTGTCTCCGACGGTGCGCTGACGGTCGGTGTGCTGCTTTCTGCGGTGCTGTACGTGCGCAACTTCTTCGCGCCCATGCAGGAGATCGCGATGTTCTTGAATTCCTATCAGTCAGCCACTGCGGCCCTGGAGAAGGTATCCGGCGTCCTCGAAGAGGTTCCGACTGTTCCGGATCCGGAGAAGCCTGTCGACCTCTGGGAATCACGAGGTCACGTCAACTTCGACGAGGTGACCTTCGGATACTCGGGGGAGAAGACGATCCTGCCGAACTTCTCACTCGACATCCCCGCAGGGCAGACGATCGCGCTGGTGGGGACGACGGGTGCGGGCAAATCCACGCTTGCCAAGCTCATCTCGCGCTTCTACGACCCCTCCGAAGGACGCGTGACGCTTGACGGTGTGGATCTGCGGTCGCTGCATCCGAAAGACCTGCGCAGGGCGATCGTCATGGTCACCCAGGAGGCGTACCTGTTCAGCGGCACCGTTGCAGACAACATCGCACTGGGAAAGCCGGACGCCACCCTGGAGGAGATCCAGGCGGCCGCACGAGCCGTGGGCGCGGACGAATTCATCTCGGCGTTGCCCGACGGCTACAACTCCGACGTCAACAAACGCGGCGGGCGCGTCTCGGCCGGGCAGCGACAGTTGATCTCCTTCGCGCGTGCCTTCCTCGCAGACCCCGCGGTACTGATCCTCGACGAGGCCACAGCGTCGTTGGACATCCCGTCCGAGCGGCTCATTCAGGATGCGTTGCAGACGCTGCTGTCAGACCGCACAGCGATCATCATCGCGCATCGACTGTCGACGGTCGCCATCGCAGACCGGGTGCTGGTCATGGAACAGGGCGAGATCATCGAGGACGACACCCCTGACGCCCTGATCAGCGGTACGGGCAAGTTCGCTCAACTGCATGCGGCGTGGCAGGCGACGCTGGTCTAGCGGCGCTCGCCGACCTCTGGCGACCGCACAGCGTCGAATGTGGCCGCCAGAGCCTGCCCAGCCTGTACAAAATCGTCGACTCAGGCGCCGCGGGCACCCTGGCTGGTTAACATGAGAGGGTGGACCCCTTCATACTGCTGGCCGAGTGGTGGTGGATAGCCCCGAGCGCCGTCGGTGCGGGTGCCGTCACTGCCGTAGGTATACGCCGAAGCCAGAAGAACGGCGGGCGCCGCCTCGCTCTCGATGCGGCAAGGGCAGATCTGCGCGACGCGCAGCGTGAGGTCGGCCAGCGCCGTCGCGCGGTGAAGATCGCCCGCGCCGAACACGCTCGTCTGGTGGCAGAGCGCTCCGCTTCGCGGGCGACGACAGCCGATGTCGCCAGCGCACGTCGTGCTCTGAAGCAAGCAGAGCACGACGTGAAGGCTGCCGTTGCAGATGTGCGCGCCCGCCGCGTGCACGTCGGTGTGGCTCAGGCCGAGGTGCCGGCCTCGTCTCAGACCGACCGCTACCCTCTTGCCAGGCTCCACCGCGCGCATGACGCCGTCACAGCCCGCTGGATGGAATACGAGACCGACCCCGCGAAACTCATCGCCTACCCGGTCATGAGCAATGGCAAAGACCCGGCGATGGCAGCGTTTCTGAAAGCAGCCAGTCAGGCTCGCGATCTTCGTCCTTCCGCCGGCGCGCGCATCACGACCGAGGAATACGCGGCGTACCGCGACGCCGTGGCACACCTGCAGCGCACCTTCGACGTGGCCGAGCACACGGCGAAGGCACGCGCCAACGGACGCGACCCTGACGCCGCTCAGGCATGGCAGGACAGCGCTCAGGAGGTGCTCAGCCGGTCGGTCGAGGCGCTTGACAAGGCCGCAGGCGCAGCCGCATCGGCTTTCGCTTCGTGGACGAGCCGGCGTCGGCCGGGCAAAGACGAGCCGGGGGAGAACACCCGCTGACGTCGCAACCGCTGTGCGGTGAGGACGTTCTGCGCTACGCGGGGATCGCCCGCGTACGTACCAACTCCTGATACCAGTAGCCGGAATCCTTGACGGTGCGCTCCAGCGAATCGAAATCGACCCGGACGATGCCGAACCGCTTGGCGTAGCCGTAGCCCCACTCGAAGTTGTCCAGCAACGACCACACGAAGTAGCCGCGCAGATCGACACCGCGCTCGATCGCTCTGTGCGCCGCCGTGAAGTGGCGGCGCAGGTAGTCGGTGCGCTCGTGGTCTGGAATCGTGCCGTCTTCCGCGATCTCGTCGTCGAACGCGGCGCCGTTCTCGGTGACCATCAGGGGCTGCTCGGGAAACTGCTCCGACAGCGAGACGAGCAGTTCCTCAAGGCCCTCCGGTGCGATGTTCCATCCCATGGCCGTGTACGGACCCGGCTGCTGAACGAATTCGACGAGCTGGTCACTCCCTGGCCAGGCCGTTCCCGCAGAGGTGCCTTTGTGACCGTCGTTCTGCTGCTTCTCGGAGACGCCGTCCCAGAGGCGAACCGTCGCGGTCGAGTAATAGTTCACCCCGAGCACATCGATGGGCTGATTGATGGTGCGAAGGTCGTCGTCTTGCACGAACGACCAGTCAGAGACCTCTGCGGTGTCTTCCAGCAGATCAGCCGGATATTCGCCGCGCAGGATCGGGTGCGTGAAGGCGCGGTTCGCGAGAGCGTCGATGCGGCGCATCGCTTCGGGTGCGCCGTCGCCCTGCCCACGCAGCACGTGGAAGTTCAACGTGACCGAGTAGTCGGGTGTGCCGCTCGACGTCGCCCGAAGGGCCTGAACCGCACGGCCGTGCGCGAGGTTCAGATGGTGCACGGCTGACAGCGCCGACGCAGGCTCGGTGCGGCCGGGCGCGTGCCCGCCCTGACCGTAGCCGAGATACGCCGAGCACCACGGCTCGTTCATGGTCGTCCACGTGTGCACCCGGTCGCCCAGCGCTGCGCCCATGATCTCTGCGTAGCGCTCGAAGGCATCCGTGGTGGCGCGGGAGGTCCAGCCGCCGGCATCCTCGAGATACTGCGGGAGATCCCAGTGGTACAGAGTCGCCACCGGGCGGATGCCGCGCTCGAGAAGTCCGTCGACCATCCGAGAGTAGAAGTCGATACCGGCCTGATTGACAGCTCCTGAGGCGGCGGGGACGATCCGCGGCCATGCGATCGAGAACCGATACGCCTCCAGACCGAGCGATGACATCAGGTCGAGATCTTCATCGACGCGGTGGTAGTGGTCACACGCGACGTCGCCGGTGTCGCCGTTCCACACCTTGCCCGGTGTCTTGCTGAAGGTGTCCCAGATGGAGGGTGTGCGCCCGTCCTCCGTCGCGGCACCCTCGATCTGGTAGGACGCTGTGGCTGAACCGAATGTGAACGACGGAGGAAACACCAGTCCGGAGTCTCGGTAATCGGCGGAGCCGGTCCTGCTGGTCATCGTGTGATCTCCTAGAGGTCTGCGGGGGATGGGCGCCGCTGCAGGCGGCGAATGGTCGCGCGAATGAGTCGCACGGCTTCACGGTCTCCTGACGGAGTGCGAGGAAGGCGACGAGGTCTCGGTGGGGGAGGTTTCCGAGACCCCGCCGCCGGTCTCAAGAGGCGGAATCGATCCTGGCGATGACCTCTGCGTATTCGGTCTCACCGACGGGCGTGAACCCGACACGGTGGAAGAAGGCCTCCGGGCCGCCTTCGCCTGCCTCATAGATCACGTCCACATGGTCCATGCCACGGGCGCGCGCCTCGTCCAGAAGCCGCTCCACGGCGAATCGGCCGACGCCGCGTCGCTGGTCGTCTGCATCGACGTTGATGCGCCACAGCACCGAACGGAAGTGCTCTTCGGGGGCATCGGGGTCGAAGCTCGCGCTCACGAACCCGACGACCTCATCACCGTCGAGGATGACGCGTTGCCACGACGTCTGAGGATTGATGACCGTCGCTGCGATTCCGTACGAGACGGGCGCGAGGTACTGCTCCTGGCCTGGCTTGAGGGACAGGTTGTTGACGGCGACTATCGTCGCAGCGGAGAGTTCGACTGTTCGCAGTTCCGACATATGCCCAGGGTAACCTCTCGAGCACGGATCGCGCCCAGAACTTGTGGAGGGAACGTAACAGAGGTCGCTCAGGTATCTTGGTATCGAGACAAATTGACTCGTGAACGGAGAATCTCCCGGTGACCGACGACGCCATCATCTACACCTACACGGACGAGGCACCGGCTCTCGCCACCGCCTCGCTCCTCCCGATCGTCCAGGCCTATGCAGGCAAGGCCGGGATTGACATCGAGACGCGCGACATCTCCCTGGCGGGGCGCATCCTCGCAGCGTTCCCGCAGCGGCTGAGCCCCGATCAGGAAGTGTCAGACGCGCTCGCCGAACTCGGCGGGCTGGCCACTCTTCCCGAGGCCAACATCATCAAGCTGCCGAACATCTCGGCATCCATCCCGCAGCTCAAGGCAGCCATCGCCGAGCTGCAGGAGAGCGGCTACGACATCCCCTCCTTCCCGGACGACCCCGGTTCTCTTGAAGAGCGTGACGTGCGCGCCCGCTACGACAGGATCAAGGGCTCCGCCGTCAACCCGGTGCTGCGCGAGGGCAACAGCGACCGCCGCGCCCCGCTCGCGGTGAAGAACTACGCCAAGAAGCACCCGCACCGCAACAAGCCCTTCG
>JBEBSN010000063.1:0-16411 GCA_040394295.1 Microbacterium sp. | reverse complement strand
GGATGCGGCCGTATTGTCGCTTCCATTTCAGCCGGTGTGTCAGCCGGATTGCCCCGGGCTCGACCCGATCACGGGTGAGCGGTTGACCGAAAGCGCCGGAACGGAGCAGGACGCTCCCATCGATCCTCGATGGAGTGCGCTCCAGCAGATCACAGACCAGGGGAATGCGGCAGAGCGCCGTGCTCCCGAGAACACAGAAGAGAGTTAGCCATGGCTGGTAACCCCCCGAAGCGCAAGGTTTCCCGTTCCAACACCCGCTCGCGTCGCGCGCAGTGGAAGGCAGAGGCTCCGGCCCTCGTCAAGACCGTTGAGAACGGCAAGACCGTATACAGTCGTCCGCACCAGGCGAAGGTCGTCACTGACTCGCAGGGCACAGAGCTGTTCATGGAGTACAAGGGCCGTAAGGTCGCTGACGTCTGATTCACGGTCTCACGATCGTGACAGAGGTTCGCGCAGAAGCGCCTCTCGCAGAGAAGCTCAGGGTCGACATCGACCCTGAGCTGCTTGCGTTGGCGTTGACCCATCGCTCGTATGCATACGAGCACGGGGGCATCGCGCACAACGAACGGCTGGAGTTCCTGGGCGATTCGATCCTGGGGCAAGCGGTGACAGTCATGCTGTTCACCACTCACCCGGACATCGATGAGGGCCAGCTGGCCAAGCGCCGAGCCAGTGTCGTGTCCACGGTTGCTCTGGCAGAGGTCGCTCGAAGCATCGGCTTGGGCGAGCACCTGCTGCTGGGGCGAGGCGAAGAGCAAACGGGTGGCCGCGACAAGGATTCGATCCTTGCCGACACCATGGAAGCCGTCTTCGGCGCAACGTATCTGTCTGCCGGACCGGAAGCGGCGACAGAACTTGTGCTGCGCCTGACAGCACCGCTGCTTGCTGATCCCGAACGGTACGGTGCCGCGATGGATCCTAAGACGAACCTGCAAGAACTCGCCGCTCGCCTCGGCTCACCGCCCCCGGCGTATTCGGTGCTCGCCAGTGGGCCGGATCATGATCGTCGCTTCACCGCGACCGTCGTCGTCGGCGACGTCAGCATGACCGGCGAGGGCACGAGCAAGAAGACCGCTGAGATGGCTGCGGCGCTCAGCGCGTGGCGTGTACTCAGCGAACGTGCCTGAACTTCCCGAAGTCGAGGTCGTGCGTGCCGGCCTCGCCCCTGCTGTCATCGGGGCCACGATCAGCAGCGTCTCGGTCTTCGATGAGCGTGCGCTGACGCGCCACCTCGCCGGTTCTGCCGACTTCGTCACGCGCCTCGAGGGCGCTACGGTCATCGAAGCATGCCGTCGTGGCAAGTTTCTCTGGTTGCCACTCGCCGGTGATACCGAGGCGCTGACGGCCCACCTCGGTATGAGCGGGCAGATGCTTCTGCGCGAAGCGGATGCTCCGCCCCAGCGCCATGAGCGCATCCGCCTGGTGATCGAGAATCCGCGCCACGGCCCTCTGTCGATGGTGTTCGCAGATCAGCGTACTTTCGGCTCGCTCGCCGTCGATGCGTTGGTGTCTGACGGCAGCGATGTCGTCCCATCGCAGGTCCTGCATATTGCACGCGATCCGCTGGATGTCGAGTTCGACGACCCCGCGTTCATCGTGAACGTGCGGCGCCGCTCCAGCGCGATCAAACGGATCCTGCTCGATCAGACACTCATCAGCGGCGTCGGCAACATCTACGCGGACGAATCACTGTGGGCCGCCCGTATCCATCCTGAGACAGCGGGAGTCGCTCTGTCGGCACAGGCGGTACGGCGGTTGCTCGCCGAGGTGCGGTTCGTCTTGGAGAAGGCTCTCGCTGAAGGCGGAACGAGCTTCGATGCGCAGTATGTCAACGTGAACGGGCAGGCGGGTTATTTTGCGCACTCGCTGAACGCGTATGGCCGCGGTGGACAACCGTGTCCGAGATGCGGCGGCGCAATCCGCCGGGAAGCATTCATGAACCGGTCAAGTCACTATTGCCCGCGGTGCCAGCGCCGTCGCTGAGGCATACGAACGCGAGTACATCATCCGCACACAGCCTCGCTTTCGGGCCGGTGCCGCAGCAGGCGCTCTGGGCGGCCTGCTGCGGCACACGCACCTTTCTCACGCAGGCTGGAAAGCCTGTGCGAGCAGCGGTCGGGTGAGTCGAACGCCCGACCACACCAGGGCGATACCCGCGACTATGACGCATGCGATGGTCGCGAGCGAGAGCGGAGCCATGATCAGCGCAATACCCAGCACGGGAAGAATCAGAACTCCAGCGGTGACTGCCGAGCCGATCGCCGTCATCAGCAGCGGCGCCATCACGGCGTTCGCACGTGCACGGTCGACGGTCGGTTCCGGCATGCCCAGCCGGTGAAGACTGCGGTGCAGTTCTTGCCGGTCGAGTATCTCCGCACCTTGGCTGACACCGACCGATGCCGCCACCATCAGGAATGTCGACACCAGCGTGATGATCAGTCCGGTGCGGATGTCAACGGCGAGCTGTGTGTCCTCCTCTGAGCCGGTGCCCATCACATCCAGAAGCGCAACTGCGCTGCCGGCGAAGACGGCCATGAAGCTCGCCATGGCGATCGCGCTCACTTGGCGCCATGCAGCCTTCGGAGATTCGAGGACGAGACGCGCCGACAGGAGCTGGTCTGCGCGTTGGGCACGTTTGAGACGGCGACGGCCCTGAATCCCGAGCACCCAGGGCCCGACGACGTTCAAGATGGAGAAACCGATGGCGAACATGGCAGAGAGCACGATGATCGTCGGCATCATGTCAGACATGGACGGGAAGACGGAGATGAGGGCAAACGCCACGGCGATGACGACGATGGCGATGACGCCTCTCACCCAGTGCACTTTTCCGCCCGTGGTGCGCATGCGGACGCCGAGGGGGGAGATCACGACCTTTCGCAGCCCGACAGCTGCGCTCGTCGCTGCCAGCATCACGATGGCGGCGACCATGCCGATCACCGTCAGAGGCGAAAGCAGGACAGCACCGGCGCCCAGAGCTTCGCCTCGGAAGGGAATGAGACCGACGAACGGCACCGCGATCAGGTGAACGAGCACCCCCACGACGGCGCCGGCGAGTGCGACGGCGGCGGATTCGACAACGGTTGCGACAACCACGCCCGCGGGTGTGACACCCAACAGCCGCAGTGTTGAGAGGCGCTCGTCACGTCGACGCGCCGAGAGACGCGCGGCGGAGCCGCCGAGGGTCAGCAGCGGCACGAACAGCAGCACAAGCGCGATCGCGGCGAGCACGTGATAGATCGGCGCTTCCGGATCTGTCCATGCCCAGAAAGACTGGGCGCCGCCCAGTACGGTCAGCACCAGTGCTGTGACGGTGGCGAACGCGACGATGGGCAGCGTGAAGACGCCGAGGTGCGTGCCGCCCGACCGGATCAGCAAGAGCAGGACGCGGGAGTTCATGCCGACACCCCTTCATCGACCAGACGGCCGTCGAGCACCGAGATGATCCGTGAGCAGCGCGCTGCGACATCCGCGTCATGGGTTACGACCACCAGCGAGCGTCCTTGTGAGGTGGTCGCCCAGAGCAGCGCGTCCATCACCTCCGTCGAAGTGCGAGAGTCCAGAGCACCGGTTGGCTCGTCTGCGAAGACGACCTCGGCGCCCGTCACCTGCGCGCGGGCGATGGCGACCCGTTGAGCCTGTCCACCCGACAACTCTCCGATGCGGCGATCCTCCATGCCTGAGAGTCCCAGCGCTTCCAGCCACGAGGCGGCATGCTGCGTGGACTCTGCGCGGCTGCGCCCCGTGATCATGAGGGCGAGGGCAACGTTCTCAACGGCAGTGAGTTCAGGGATCAACAACCCCTGTTGGAAGACGAAACCGAAGCTGTCGCGTCGCAGCGTTGAACGCGCGCTCTCGCCGAGGCTGGTCACGCGCACCGGTGCACCGTTGCTCGGTGTGAAAGTCACCTCGCCCGCATCTGGCGTGATGATTCCGGCGAGCGTGTGCAGGAGCGTGGTCTTTCCCGAGCCGGACGCGCCCATGACCGCGACGGATTCACCGCGACGGATGGCGAGGTCGACTCCGGCTAGGGCGGTCGTTGAGCCGAAGGTTTTGACGAGTCCTTGAGCGTGCAGCACTGTGGTGTTCATGCTTCCAGCCTCGTCGCTGACGCCCTGGGCATCATCGGCCGCGCGGGGGAGATCAGTCGGGAAAGATACACCCCAGGGATGACTCTGGTGGATTCTGCCGCGTCAGGGGGCTATCAGTTTTTTCTGCCAGCCTGCCGCGTACGACGCAGGGACGAAGCCGATCGCCTCGTTGATATCGAGCATCGGACGGTTCTCCTCCGCGTTGAACGTGCAGACCTTGGGCGATTGGGGGGTGAGATGACGCCATCGCAGCAGGTTCACGCACTTCACGATCGTGCCGAGTCTCTTCCCACGGTGCTCCTTGACGACAAGTGTGCCGTACTGGTGAGTGACGCCGGATCGATCCGGTCCGATGACGAGTTCATTGAACGCGACCACGCGTCGGGACGGGACATGCTCCACAGCCGCCACTGACATGATCTGGCCCGCGTCTGCGATCAGCTTGTCATGCCGTGCGACGCGCTCGGCATCCCACTTCTCCTCTTCGAAGAGCAGATCACCGCTGGGAACATCGGTGGCCATCCGTGACATGACGTAGGCGTAGCCGTCGCGCAGATGCTCTGGTGTCGGCAGGGTCCAGGTGACGACGCGATACTCATCTCCGGCGAATGCCGTCGCGTCTGCGAGCATGCGTTCGGCGAGCGTGAGGTCGTCGCTCAGGTAAAGCGAGCTCATGCGCTCGACCTGCTCCATCGTGAATCCGCTTGCGGCGAGCAGATCGCTCATCTCGGTCGCCGCCACGTCGCCGTGGCCGGTAGCTGCGGTCAGCATTCGGTCCGTCTTCGCGATCGGATGCAGCGTCCACACCTGCAGCGAGGTGCGCCCCAACGCCTTCGCCTCGGCTTCGACTCTGGTCAGCAGCGCCTGCGCGACACCCGACGCGCGATGCGGTGGGACGACCAGGATGTCCGACTCCGCGGTTGTGCTGCCCGGCTCATTCGACGTCTTCAGGTACGCCGCGCCGACGATGGCCTCTCCGCGGCGTGCGATGTATCCCCGGTGGGTGACATCGGATCGTTCGAGCCAACGCGGCAGCATTTCCTCAGGTTGCTCGTGCAGGTCGTCCGTCGCGGCATCCACCACGCATATCTCGTTTGCGAGGTCCACCATTGCGAGGAACTCTGCGGAATCCTTCGCATCGACACTCGACGGGACGACCATCTCGGTGATCGTGAGTTCTTCGTCGGACAGAGTCATTTCAATTCCTTCTTCCATGCGCCTTCGTATGCGAAGGCTGCGAACCCGAGATGATCGTTGATCATGAGCATCGGGCGGTTCTCTTCGGCGTTGTAAGTGATCACCCGCGGTGACTGTGGGTACCGCTCATGCCAGCCGAGCAGGCCGGCAGCCTTCACAAGCGTTCCCAGGCGGTGGCCGCGATGGCCAGCGAGAACGAGGGTGTCGTACTGGTGAGTGACACCGGTTGCGTCAGATTGACGGATCGCGAGTTCGTTGAAGGCACACAGTTCGCCCGTGACGATGTGCTGCGCCGCCGTCACCTGGATCGTGAATCCCTTCGCAGCCTGTCGTCGTTCAAGCTCGCTGACCCGGTCGGCGTCCCAGATTTCTTCCGGAGTGCCCAGTTCGGCATCGGGAACATCGGTCGACATGCGTGACTTCAGCCACGCGTAACCGTCGACGTGATCTGCGGGCGTGGGCAGCATCCACTGGACGATGCGATAGTCCTGAGCGTGCGTCCGTGCATCCGCGAGGGACTTCTCGAGAGCGGGCGTCGTCATGTCATCCCACGTCAGCGTGCTCGCGCGTTCGATCTGCTCAAGGGCGAAGCCATGACGCATAAGGAATCGAGCGGCGCCGTCCCGAGGTACGGTGCCGAAGCCGGTTGGTGCGGCGAGGACGTCGCTTCCCTCGCCTCGATGCTCGACCCAGCACAGAAGGGAACGGACGTCGGCCGCGCGCAGTTCGGACTCCAGATAACGAAGTGCCGCGGTGCCGATACCTGTCCCGCAGTGCGCCTGGAGGATCGCTATGACACCGATCGCCGTGTCGGCATCGGCATCCTGCAGCAGATCCACCGACATGCATCCGATCATCTCTCCGGATGCTTCGATGTACCAGTGCCGCTTCTGTGATGCGCGAGAGCTGTGCAGAACAGGCAACAGCTCCTCGGCGGAAAGCGCGTCATCGTCGCGGCCGGACGCCTCGATGATAGAGGCGTTGCGAACGTCCGCATAGGTGCGGATCAGGTCGGAGGGTGCTGCATCCGCCCGTGCCGGAAGCACGAGCGGATGCAGCGTCGCGGTGTCTGTCAGAACGCTGGTCATCGGCTCCTCCGAGTCACCGCAGCTGACGGTGCATGTCGAATGCGTGCAGCGCCAGAGCCTCTCGGCGCAGGCTCAGCTGGGTCTCGCGAAGCAGTAGCGCCTGCTCGTGAGTCACTTGCTCGTTGCGAGCACGGTCGGTCCGCAGAATGAGCCAGAGGCCGAGGCGCAGCGACAGGCGCGCCGTGAGAGAAAGCCGCGTTCGGTCGGTCGGTACCGTGAGTTCGAGGATCTCCTGTTCCTGCGGACACGGTGGATGGGCAGTGCTGCGAAGCAGCGTGTTGGTACTCACGAGAGTGCTCGTTTCTTATCGATCGTGTGAAGGGATGTCGGCGCAGAACCCGCGCGAGCGGGGCGCCTCGACGGCCAGTCGTCTCGGTGAGGAGAGTAGGCCGCGGCGTGAGACGGGCGAAGAAGATCGACCGTTGCGGATAGCGGGGAGAACCGGGAGAGATGGCCCAGGCAGGACCAGAAATCTCAGAAGGGCGGTTCTACGACAGCGCGCTACGTCGGACGCCGAAGACGGAGGACGACTGATGCGCAAGGCGCTTCGCGCCGAAGCGTGTGGCCGATTCTGCGTGCTTTGCGGTAATCATGAGTGTCCTCCTTTCGTGAGCGATCCGGATTGCAAAGTTAGCTGCACGGGGTGGGCGACGTCAAGAACCAATGTGATCTGCGGCGTGTCGTCGATCGCGTTGATCATGGTCGCCACCGCGCGGGATGCCGGATCTTCTGCGTGATTCCGGTAGCGTATGGGCGTGATTCTTCCCGGACGAGCGGTGCCAGCATGCATCTGAAAAGCTTGACCCTCAAGGGCTTCAAGTCGTTCGCCCAGCCCACGAGTTTCGTGTTCGAACCCGGTGTGACCTGCATCGTCGGGCCGAACGGATCCGGGAAGTCGAACGTCGTCGACGCGCTTGCCTGGGTGATGGGCGAGCAGGGGGCGAAGACGCTGCGCGGCGGCAAGATGGAAGACGTCATCTTCGCCGGTACGTCGACGCGTGGCCCTCTTGGTCGCGCCGAGGTGCAGCTCACGATCGACAACAGTGACGGTGCTCTGCCGATCGAGTTCGCCGAGGTCACGATCAGCCGGACGCTGTTCCGCAACGGGTCCAGCGAATACGCGATCAACGGTTCGAACTGTCGTCTGCTCGATGTGCAAGAGTTGCTCAGCGACTCCGGCCTCGGCCGTGAGATGCACGTGATCGTCGGCCAGGGCCGGCTCGACACGGTGCTTCAAGCATCCCCTGAAGATCGTCGCGGATTCATCGAGGAGGCCGCAGGCATTCTCAAACATCGTCGACGCAAGGAGAAAACGCTCCGAAAGCTCGATGCGATGGAGGCCAACCTCACACGCCTCAGTGACCTCGCCGGTGAGATCCGCCGCCAGCTCAAGCCACTGGGTCGCCAGGCTGAGATCGCACGCGAGGCGCAAACCATCGCCGCGGTGGTACGCGACGCGAAGGCACGTCTCTTCGCGGACGACGTCGTCGCACTGCGCACCGCTCTTGCCGATCACACCCGCACCGAGCACGAACGACACACCGAACGTCTCGTGCTGACGGACCAATCCGACACGGTCCGCGCCAGCATCACGAAACTCGAAGCCGACCAGAACTCGGTCGCGGTGGATGAGGCACGACGCGTGGCGTTCGGCCTCGAACAGGCTCAGGAGAGGATGCGCTCGCTGTTCACTCTGGCGAATCAGCGCCTTGCGCTGCTCGGGTCAGACGAGGATGATGCTGCGGTGACCACGGTCACCGTCACCCAGGCGACGATCGATGAGGCAGCCGACGAAGTCACTGAGATCTCAGCAGGACTCGGCGACGCCCAGGATGCGGCAGCGGCGGCCAGTCGCGAGGTCATGAATGCCCGCGCTGAACTCGACACACTTGACGTCGACATCGCCGAGCAGAGCGCACTGGTCTCTGAACATGACATGCGCTTGACGGCTCTGCGGGGCACGGCAGAGGCCGCGGCATCCGCTCTCGCCGCGGTCCGCGCGGCAGTCCATCGCCAGGAGACTGCGCTCGAAGCGGCAAACGATCGCCGCAGGGAGGCTGCCGAGGCGCTCGAGCGGATAGACGATGCCGAAGCTCCCGAGAGCAGCGCTGCCGAGCATGCGGCCGCCTACGAGATGGCACAGCGCGAAGCCACTGCCGCTGAGAACGAGCGCGAGAACATCCGCGAGCGACTGCATGAAGCGGAGCGCGAGGCCGAGTCACTCACGGCCAAGGCATCGGCACTGAGCAGCGCGCTATCCCTCTCGGGCGGCGCCGCTGAAGTCGTAGGGTCTGGCGCGGCGGGCGTGCGCGGCCTTGTCGGCGATGCGGTGCAGGTCAAGGCGGGATTCGAGGCAGCGATCGCGGCGGTGCTGGGCTCGCTCGCCGAGGGCGTGCTCGTGAACGATGCTGACGCCGCGTACACGCTGGCAGCAGAGTCTGCCGAGCATCAACGGGGAATCATCGATTTCGTGATCGCCGATGCTGCCCGGACGGACGTCGTATTGCCCCAGGTCGACGGCGTCACTCCCGCGACGTCGGTGGTCACTGCACCGGACGGGGTGTTGGGCGTGCTGTCGCATGTCCTCGTTGCGGACGACCTCGACGCGGCGCGGCGTGCACGGGCAACACTCGATGCGTTGCGCGACACCGGGATCACGATCGTCACGACCGGCGGAGATGTCGTCACGGCTCAGACGCTCCGAACCGGTTCAGGCGGAGAGCGTTCGCGACTGGAACTGACCGCCGAGCGGGATGCGGCCAACGACCGCCTCGCCGAAGTGCGGGTCATCGTCGATTCGCTGCGCGAGGCACGAGCCGAAGCATCCGAACGAGTCGAGATCACGCGCCGTGGGGCGAAGGGCGCACTTCGATCGTTGCGCGAGCACGACGCTGCCCTGGCGACGCACGCCGAGCAGGTCAATCGGGTGACGGTGCGACATGAATCGGCAGTCGCCGAGTGCGAGCGGTTGGAATCAGGGCTGGCACAGGCGCAGGCAGCGGTCGCAGACGCCGAGGCCTCGGCTGCGGCGGCCAGTTCGCAGCTGCAAGAAGCCGAGGCGACGCCGCGCCCCGTGCTCGATGCATCGGCACGAGACGGCTTGCTCGAGGCATTGGAAGCAGCACGAGAGAGTGAGGTGCGCGCTCGGCTCGAGATCGAGACCCTTCGTGAGCGCGTGCGTTCCGCGCAGGCCAGAGTGGCGAGTCTGGAGCGTCAGCGAGTGCAAGAACGCGATGCCGCGGCAGAAGCTGCACGGCGAGCGGTCATTCGACGGACGCAGCGTGAAGCCGCCGCCGCGGTGGCCGAAGAACTTCCTCGCGTCCTGGATTCTCTGGACAGGTCTGTCACAGAAGCGCGTCTGCGTCTCAGCGAAGCCGAGAGTGCACGATCGGCGCAGAACGAAGAACTGACGTCGCTGCGCGCGCAGGAGTCCTCGCTCCGCGAGCGGCTGGCTGGCCTCACCGAGAGCGTGCACGGGCTTGAGCTGCAGATCCACGAGAAGAAGCTGCACCTCACGAGCCTGTTGGAACGGGTGGCATCAGAACTCGCTCTCGATGAAGATATTCTTGTCGCGGAATATGGGCCCGACCAGGCGGTTCCAAGAGATCCGCTCGCGGGGGAGGATCCCGATGCTGTTGATGGCATCGATGCGACCGCCGTGCCATACGACCGTCGAATCCAAGAGCGACGCCTCGCAGAAGCCTCCCGGAAGTTGACGCAGCTCGGACGAGTGAATCCGCTGGCACTGGAGGAGTTCGAGGCGCTTGAGCAGCGCCACGCATTCCTTACAGAGCAGCTCACCGACCTCACGCAGACGAGGGAGGACCTGCTCACGATCATCGGCGACCTCGATGAGCGTATGCAGACCATCTTCGCAAGCGCGTTCGAGGACACAAAGCAGGCTTTCGGCGAGGTGTTCCCCCTGCTGTTCCCCGGTGGGGCTGGCAGTATCTCGCTCACAGATCCGGACAATCTGCTCACGACAGGCATAGAGGTGTCCGTGCGGCCCGTGGGCAAGAAGATCGAGCGCCTCTCGTTGCTCTCCGGTGGCGAGCGATCGCTCGCAGCCGTTGCACTTCTGGTCGCGATCTTCAAGGCAAGGCCGAGTCCTTTCTACATCCTCGACGAGGTCGAAGCTGCCTTGGACGACGCGAACCTCGGCCGTCTGCTGACAGTGTTCGAGCAGCTTCGCGAGAGCTCGCAGTTGCTGGTCATCACGCACCAGAAGCGCACGATGGAGATCGCCGACGCACTGTACGGCGTCTCGATGCGCCAAGATGGTGTCTCGGCGGTGGTCGGACAGCGGGTCGGCGACCGCGCCACCGCATCCGCCTGACTCCACCGTCGCCTGAGCAGGTGGCTTTCCGAGCGTCCGGGTTCTAGAGCGGTGCTTGCTCGAATTCGTCCACGAGCGCCGGAAACCCGGGGAGGTCCTGTGGTCGATGTGCGGCGCCCGCCAGAACCCTGTGCACGGTGCCATGAGCAGACAGGCGCCGCGCGATCACCTCGTACTCTTCGTTCCAGCCACCGGTCACGACCATCGTCGTGACGCCTGCAAGCATGTCAGGACGCATGCCATGCCCCCACGGCAGATTGGTCGTCGACCACCGCGCGGCCACCTCGCGTTCGGCAGCCCAGCGCTCTTCGTCGAAAGGCCCTCCGAACATCAACGGGCGCAGTATCGCCCAGAATCCGCGAAGGTTTCCCGCTTCCGCTTGTGCGCGTGCCTCGGTCACAGCACCGATGTGCCGTTCGAGCGCGACATCGCCGCGCGCGATGTCATAGAGCGCGGGCTCTACGAGCACGAGCGAGACACGTTCGAGAGATCGAGCGGCGAGCACAGCCGGAACCGCTCCGATCGAATGCGCGAAAAGCGTGAGGCGTCGGTCGCCGCAGAGCTCACGAACAGCCGCCGTCTGCTCAGCGATGGAGGCGAGCGGCTCAATACCCAGGAATTCACTGTTGATCTCGCTGATGCCAGGCCAGGCATCCGCGCCGCGTCGATTGGCACCGTGGATGAACAGACGAGTTCGCGGCTGAGATCGCATGCCTGGATGTTAGTGCCCCGCCACTGCGCATCCCGCATCGAGCACCCGAGCGCCGTAGGCTGGAGACATGGCGGAGAAGTCTTGGTCCCTGGGTCGCGCATTGCGCGGCATGTTCGTCAAGCCCACGATCGATGAGACCACCTGGGAGGACCTCGAGACCGCGCTGATCACTGCCGACTTCGGGCCGGACATCTCCGAGCGCATCGTGGAGGAGCTTCGAGGCAAGGTCGATCGCTATCGCACGACGGATCCGAAGGATCTGCACCGAATGCTTCGCGAGACGCTTGAGGAGCACTTCGCGAAATTCGATACGACGCTGAAACTCACCGAGCGACCTGCCGTCGTCCTCGTCGTCGGTGTCAACGGTGTCGGCAAGACCACGACGATCGGCAAGTTCACGAAGTTCCTGCGCGGCTTTCAGCGCAGTGTTGTCGTCGGGGCGGCGGATACCTTCCGCGCTGCCGCAGTAGATCAGCTCGCAACCTGGGCGCAACGCGGGGGTGCCGCGATCGTGCGGCCCCAGCAGGAGGGTCAGGATCCTGCGTCCGTGGCTTTTCAGACGATCGAGTTCGCGCAGCGAGAGGGCATCGAGATCGCGATCATCGACACCGCCGGACGTCTGCACACCAAGGGGGGGCTCATGGACGAGCTCTCCAAGATCCGGCGGGTGATCGAGAAGCAGGCGCCGATCAGCGAGGTTCTTCTCGTGCTCGATGCCACCACAGGCCAGAACGGCGTGATGCAAGCGGAATCGTTCCTCGAGCACGCCGGAGTCACCGGTCTGGTGCTCACGAAGCTCGACGGATCAGCAAAGGGCGGCTTCGTCCTTGCCGTCCAGGAACGCACAGGCATCCCCGTCAAGCTCCTTGGGCAGGGAGAAGGAATCGACGACCTCACGGGATTCACGCCGCATGTCTTCGTAGCATCCCTTGTCGGGCAGTGATTGGACTGGTTTCATAGCGTTATGGCGATCGAACACGACTACTTCGGGCTCCTGTCATCAGGGCCGGACGGATCGATCTTCTGGTCTGAGACAGTGGATCTCGGGGACCAGATGGTGACCGTCGATCTGACCGCGCCTGATCAGGACGACGTGTCGCACGACGCGCTCGACATCGCAGCCGCCCTCATCTCGGGATTGGAAGATGTGGATGCCACGGCACGACGCGCGATGCTCGCCGAGGTGGACGATCGCACGAGCGAAGTGACGGAGTACATCCTGCAGCAGCAGGTGGCCTATGGGGATGAGCTTGACGACGTCCTCGTCGACGTCAGCGGCGATGCAGCGGTCGATATCATCCGTTCACTGCGGCTGGTCAGCATGACGATCCTCGCCGATGAGCACGGCGGCTCTGAGCCCTTTGCAGTGCTCGAGTACGCACTTGACACCGATGACGCCGATGAAGTGCTGCTGGTGAATCTGGCTTCAGACGGCAGCGTGCAATCGGTGATGAGCGCAGACTAGCCTCCACGAATCCTTGAGATGTCGCCGACCGATCAGGCGGTGATCGGCTACACCGCCTGCGCGAATCCCAGGTCGGCGGATTCTGCAATGTGCGAGAGATGGTCGGGGATGGCTCGCCCCTTCGACTTCATCGACTGTGCCCACAGGCGGCCGGCACGGTAGGACGAGCGAACAAGAGGACCTGCGAGCACACCGAGGAATCCGATGCGCTCCGCCTCTTCTTTGAACTCGACGAACTCTGCCGGCTTCACCCAGCGCGCGACGGGCAGATGCCGGGGAGACGGGCGCAGGTACTGCGTAATCGTGATGATGTCGCATCCGGCGTCGTGCAGGTCCTGCAATGCCTGCACGACCTCTTCGGGCTCTTCGCCCATGCCGAGGATGAGGTTGGACTTCGTGATGAGTCCAGCAGCCCTGCCCTGCGTCAGCACGTCGAGTGAGCGCTCGTAACGGAATGCGGGGCGGATGCGCTTGAAGATTCGCGGAACAGTCTCGACGTTGTGCGCGAACACCTCAGGACGCGCATCGAAGATCTGTCCGAGATAAGCAGGGTCGCCGTTGTGGTCGTTCGCCAGCAGCTCCACCCCTGTGTTCGGGTTCTGTGCATGGATCTGGCGCACCGTCTCAGCGTTCAGCCATGCACCGGTGTCGGGCAGGTCGTCGCGGGCGACGCTCGTCACGGTGGCGTAGCGGAGCCCCATGCGCGTCACGCTCTCTGCGACGCGGCGCGGTTCATCGGTGTCGTAATCGGCGGGTTTACCCGTGTCGATCTGGCAGAAGTCGCAACGGCGAGTGCACTGGGAGCCACCGATCAGGAACGTCGCCTCGCGGTCTTCCCAGCATTCGAAGATGTTCGGGCAGCCTGCTTCCTGGCAGACCGTGTGCAGACCCTCTTCTTTGACGAGCGAGTGCAGTGCCGTGTACTCAGGCCCCATCTTGGCCTTCGTCTTGATCCATTCCGGCTTTCGTTCGATCGGGGTCGCGGCGTTGCGCACCTCGAGGCGCAGGAGCTTCCGACCCTCCGGGGCACTCATGCGGCCGCACCTTCCGAAATCGAGTTCGAGTATTCTGCGACGAATGCATCGGCGACGACGTTCGCGATGTCGACGGGTGAGATATCAGCTCCGGCGACCTCGCTGAGCGTCGTCACGCCCGCGTCGGTGATTCCGCAGGGGATGATCCCGCGGAATCCCGACAGCGAGTTGTCGCAGTTGATGGCGAAGCCGTGCATCGTGACGCCGTTCTGCACGCGTACGCCTATCGCCGCGAGCTTGTCCTCGGACAGCGGACGGCGGACCCACACTCCGCTGCGGCCGTCTATTCGGTATCCGTCGACGCCGAGTGGGCGTAGAACATCGATGAGCACGCGCTCGAGGCGTCGCACATGTGCGACGACATCCATCGGCTCGGGCAGACGCACGATGGGATAGCCGACGAGCTGCCCGGGGCCGTGCCACGTGATCTTCCCTCCGCGATCGACGTCGATGACGGGGGTGCCGTCCTGCGGGCGCTCATGGGGTTCTGTGCGCTTGCCCGCGGTGTAGACGGCCTCGTGCTCGAGAAGGATCAGGGTGTCCGGGCGGAGGCCGGTGACGACGTCTGCGTGGATCTCGCGCTGCATCTTCCAGCCGTCGCGATATGGAACGAAGCTCGGTGCCAGCCCCGGTGTCAGAATGTCCAGCATGATCACCTTTCGCGATTCTTGGATCGAGTCTAACAACACTTTCCTGAGTCGAGTGCAACACGCGGTACGGTGAAAACATGATGATCGAACCTCGCGCTGGCCGGCCGCGCGCCTCCTCGCGTGAGACCCTCGCGGAGGCAGCCTGCGAGCTGTTCCTCGAGAACGGGTACGAAGCCACCTCCATCGCCGACATCACCCAGCGCGCGGGCGTGAGCCGCTCAAGCTTCTTCAACTACTTCACCTCCAAGAGCGACGTGCTGTGGTCGGGCTTGGACGCCCGCATCGACGATGCGCTCGACGACCTCTCAGCACTGGGCACGGATGCCGGGGGAGCGGAGGTACGTGCGGTCCTGGAGAACGTACTCAAGGACTTCGCGCCCGATCCACTCGCGCTCGCACTGCGAAATGCTGACGCGATGGGGCTCGAAGACGAACTGGTCCGCGATACGGGCCTGAGACATGCACGCCTTGCTGCGGGTGTGGCCGATGTCGCCCGCCGCGGCGGGGTCGGGGCGATCACGTCCGACATTCTCGGCGCAGCCTACGCGGCGACGTTGTTCTCGGCTCTGCGCGTGTGGGCCGAGCGGGGCGCTGGCAGCGGCACTCCGACGGCGTTGTTCACCGATGCGCTGGCGCGTGTGCACGACCTTCCATGGAGAATCTGACCGGCATGAGCACACCTCGGACGGAGCCCGGCGGCACGCGTGAGCAGGACGCACCTGACCTGAGTCGTGCCGCGCTGACCTCGAGGGCTCCGCTCGCGTAGAATCTAGATCACCATGGCTACTTTTGGCACGCTCTCTGATCGGCTCACCGAGACTTTCCGCAACCTTCGCACGAAGGGCAAGCTCAGCGCGGCCGACGTCGACGGCACCGTGCGCGAGATTCGTCGCGCCCTGCTGGATGCTGACGTCGCCCTCGTCGTCGTGAAGGAGTTCACGGCGAAGGTGCGCGAACGCGCGCTCGGCGACGAGGTCAGCAAGGCGCTGAATCCTGCGCAGCAGGTCGTGCAGATCGTCAACGAAGAACTCGTCGGCATCCTCGGCGGCGAGCAGCGACGGCTGGAATTCGCGAAGACTCCGCCGACAGTGATCATGCTCGCGGGCCTGCAGGGTTCGGGTAAGACGACCTTCGCCGGAAAGCTCGCGAAGCAGCTTGAGAAAGACGGACACACGCCATTGCTCGTCGCCGCGGATCTGCAGCGCCCAAACGCGGTGAACCAGTTGCAGGTGGTCGCTGAGCAGGCGGGGGCCACAATCTACGCACCCGAGCCGGGCAACGGCGTCGGAGACCCGGTCAGGGTCTCTCGTGACGGCGTCGAACATGCCCGCCGCCAGCAGCACGACGTCGTCATCATCGACACCGCCGGACGTCTGGGCGTGGACGCCGAGCTTATGAAGCAGGCAGCCGACATCCGCAAGGCGGTCGATCCTGACGAGGTGCTGTTCGTCATCGACGCCATGATCGGTCAGGATGCCGTGAACACGGCCAAGGCCTTCCAAGAGGGCGTCGATTTCACCGGTGTCGTGCTCTCCAAGCTCGACGGTGACGCTCGAGGTGGTGCGGCGCTGTCTGTGGCATCGGTCACCGGACGACCGATCATCTTCGCCTCGACGGGGGAGGGCCTCGACGATCTCGAACCGTTCCATCCCGACCGCATGGCGAGCCGCATTCTCGACCTCGGAGACATCCTCACGCTCATCGAGCAGGCGCAGCAGGCCTTCGATGAAGAAGAAGCGCAGAAGGTGGCCGAGAAATTCGCCACCGACCAGTTCACCCTGGAAGACTTCCTCGACCAGCTTCAGCAGATGAAGAAGATGGGGTCGATGAAGAAGATG
>JBEBSN010000062.1:0-16640 GCA_040394295.1 Microbacterium sp. | reverse complement strand
GCTTCGACTGTCGGGCCCTTCCTCGTCGTCGCTCGGGGGATTCCCGGGTGGCGGAGGTAGGATCGAAAAGCGGTCGCCCGCTTCCTGGAGGCGACCGGCAAAGACGTTCAGGAGGTGTTGATGCCCATTCTTTCCGGCATCACAGGGCCGCGCGATCTCGACGCTCTGAGCTCCTCGCAGTTGCAAGAACTCGCCGGCGAGGTGCGAGCATTCCTCGTCGAGAACGTCTCCCGTACCGGCGGCCATCTCGGACCCAACCTCGGTGTAGTGGAGCTCACCATCGCGCTGCATCGCGTGTTCCAGTCGCCGGATGACCCAATCGTCTTCGACACCGGTCACCAGTCGTATGTGCACAAGCTGCTGACCGGGCGGCAGGACTTCTCCAAGCTGCGTGTTCGGGGGGGCCTTGCCGGTTACCCACAGCGCAGCGAGAGCCCACACGACGTCGTCGAGTCCTCTCATGCCTCCAGCTCGCTGAGCTGGGCCGATGGTATCTCGCGTGCATTCGCGGCGACCGGCCGCGATGATCGCCATGTCGTGGCGGTCGTCGGCGACGGTGCTCTCACTGGCGGAATGACGTGGGAGGCGCTCAACAACATCACCGATGACAACGATCGCAACCTCGTCATCGTCGTCAATGACAACGGGCGCTCCTATGCACCGACCATCGGCGGGATGTCACGGTATCTCAACCGCGTGCGCACCGCTGCAGCGTACAAGGATCTGCACCACCGCTCCGACCGTTTCTTCCGCCTTTTCGGTCCCGCCGGTCGGGCACTCTTCCGCGGAGTCCGCGGTGGCACACACGGCTTCCTCTCGCGCTTCACCAACAACGAAGCGCTATATTCCAATCTCGACATAAAGTACCTCGGGCCCGTCGACGGGCATGACGTGGATGCCCTCATCGAGACCCTCGAACTCGCGAAGGCTTACGGAGCACCGGTACTGGTGCACACCATCACTGAGAAGGGCCGCGGTTATCAGCCGGCGCGTGATGACGAGGCCGACCAGTTTCATGCGGTCAACCGCATCGACCCGGTGACGGGCGAGTCGCTTGCAGGCAGCACTCGCGGGTGGACGGATGTCTTCTCCGACGCTCTGGTGTCGGTCGGAGAACGCGATCAACGTGTCATCGCTATGACGGCGGCGATGCTCCGCCCGACCGGACTGGCACCGTTCGCGGAGCGCTTCCCCGACCGCGTGTACGACGTGGGAATCGCAGAGCAGCACGCAGTGACCGCGGCCGCCGGACTGGCCTACGGCGGACTGCATCCCGTGGTAGCGCTATACGCCACGTTCATGGGGCGGGCATTCGACCAGGTGCTCATGGACGTCGCGCTACACAAGGCGGGCGTCACATTCGTCCTTGACCGCGCTGGCGTCACCGGCCCAGATGGGGCCAGCCACCACGGCATGTGGGATCTGGCGATGCTGCAGATCGTGCCGCATATCCGCATCGCCGTTCCTCGAGACGCTCCACGTCTGACGGAGGCTCTCGATGAAGCCATCGCCGTCGACGACGCCCCCACAGTCATTCGTTTTCCGAAGGGCGCGATAGCTGACGAGCTGCCGGCGATAGAACGCTTGCAGGATGGCGTCGACGTGCTGTCCCGCGGTGAGAACGAGGATGTCCTCCTCGTCGCGATCGGGCCGTTCGCGGCACTCGCGATGGATGTCGCGGAACGACTTCGCGCACAGGGGATCGGTGCGACAGTGATCGATCCTCGCTGGGCTATCCCTGTGCAGCCGTCAGTCATCGAGCTGGCGGCGCGCCATCGTCTTGTGATCACTTTGGAAGACGGCATCCGCGTCGGCGGCATCGGCACGCGAGTACGCCAGGTGCTGCGTGAATCGGGCATCGACACCGCCGTGGACGAGCTGGGCCTGCCTGACGAGTTCATCGATCACGCATCCCGCGACCAGATTCTCGCCGACGCGGGGCTCACCGCATCGAAGATCGCTCAAGACGTCGTCGCTCAGGTGCTCGGAACCCGCATCCCTGTGGCTCGCCACGCCGGAGAGACCGGCGCGGTCGATGTCCCGCTGCACCAGCGCCGCTGACGCGTCGGCGCCTCGATCAGCTCGACTCATCAAGCGTCGCGGTGGCGTCACCCCAGAGAGCGTCCTCGGCGATGGCATCCGGATGTGGTGGTCGAGGGGGCCGGGTGACGTGACGTACGGTCCAGGCCCATCCAGAGGCGACCGCGAGAGCGCATAACCCCGCAACTGTCCACGGCATCGGTGTCGAGAAGGTGGATGCGAAATCGCCCTGGCTGAGCAGCACGCCGATGATCAGCACGACGAGCCCGAGCGCCGCGCCGAACGCGGCATACGCTGCCAGATGGACGCTGATTCGGCGCGTCTTCACCAGGCGATGCGCGATTGCGCGCGCGACGGGCGAGGCGACGAGGGTGACCACCGCAGACACCGCGCCGCCGATTGGGATACCGAACATCAGGTACAGCGCGATCATCGACAACGGTGGACCCCAGGGGAGCCCGGACTGCTGCACGGCAGTCACGACGAGTGCGGCAACGAGCAGAATCATGAATGCGATCCAGGACGCGACAGCACCGAGGCTGAACTCGGCGCGGCTGAACGCCATCGGGCGCTCCGGCGTGCGAGTATCGTCGTCGACAGTCATGGCCGCACCTCAGCGACGAGTGCGAGCGCATCGCGGGTCACGCTGCGAATGCCAGGCACCCTGGTGAAAGGGAGCGCAACAGCGAGGAGTCGTAAACCGGCATCGAGCAGTCGGTACGTCTGCTT
Organism: Microbacterium sp.; assembly: GCA_040394295.1. GTDB lineage: Bacteria > Actinomycetota > Actinomycetes > Actinomycetales > Microbacteriaceae > Microbacterium. Next base: position 13,871 of record JBEBSN010000062.1, on the reverse strand, counting down.
CTTATCCTCGGGGCGATCGTAGCTCCATCGCAGGACAAGCGCGAGGTAGCCGACGAACAACGCCGCCGGTAGCTGCGCGGTGATGTCGGAAGGAAGCCGATGCTGAGCTCCGTCTACGGCTTCACGAAACAGCTCGATTGTCATCGCTCGCGGCGTCTCGGAAGCAGCCGAGAGCGGATTGAGTGGAGATTCGGGGGAAACCATGGCCGTGAGGAAGCCCGGAGCGACGTGATGGTATGGCGCGACCGCCTCAAGTCCGGTCTCGAACACGATCCGCAGCCTGTCGACGAACCCTGTCGCATCCGCCAGGGCAGGCCGCGCGAGCGCAGCGTGGGCCTGCTGAACCTGAACGTAGAGATCCTGAACCAGATGCGTCTTGGAGGGGAAGTAGTAGTACGCGCTGCTGGCCGACACGCCAGCACTCTCTGCGATCGCCCGCATGGTCGTATCGGCATATCCATGTGCGGAGAAAGATGCGATAGCGGCATCACGAATCCGCGCGCGGGTGCGTTCGCTCTTCGTGGGCCTGCGCTCATTTTCGAACATGTTCAAAAACTAGCATGCAATAAGGGCGGGGTGATCTTCCGACCACCCCGCCCTGAATGCCGACTCAGCGGTTTGCGATGCCTCGAATCGGGGGATTGTGGAAGGTGTCATTGAAGACACGCTCGGATGCCCCTTCACGATCGAGATACGGCGAAGCGCCGCCATCGATGAACGGCCAGCCTGCTCCGAGGATCAAGCAGAGATCGATATCCTCGACCTCCGGCACGACCTCCTCATCAAGCATCAGCTTGATCTCCTGCGCGAGTCCGTCCTGCACGCGCGTGAGGATGGTCTCTGCAGACGAAGGAGATGAGCCGACGGCGCCTTTGAGCACCTTCTCCGCCGCCTTGGACCAACCAGTGACCCTGCCGCCCTTGTCCTTCTCGACAACCTGCTCGAGTTCTGCGAGAGCGTGGAAGTTCTCGTTCGCGTAGAAGCGGTCCGGGAAGTGGCGCACCATGGTGTCCTGCACATGCGCTGCCACCTTCCACCCGACGAGATCGATCAGCTGGAACGGCCCCATCGGCAGGCCCAGCGGAGCGAATGCCTTTTCCACATCCGCGATCGGCGTTCCCTCGTAGACTGCGCGAGCGGCTTCACCCATGACCTTGGCGAGCAATCGATTGACGACGAATCCAGGTGCATCCGCCGTGAGCACCGCGCTTTTTCCCAGGCCCTTGGCGACGACGAATGCTGTGGCCAGCGTCTGCTCGTCAGTTCCCGGGGTCTTGACGATCTCGACGAGCGGCATCACCGCAACGGGGTTGAAGAAGTGGAACCCGACGAGCCGCTCCGGATGAGCGAGCTTCGCGCCGATCTCCTCGACAGACAACGACGAGGTGTTGGTGGCCAGGATCGCATCGTCGGCGATGATCTTCTCGATGTCGCCGAAGACCTGCTGCTTGACGCCGACCTCTTCGAAAACCGCTTCGATGACGAAGTCGCAGTCCGCATACTCGTTCTTGTCGATCGTGCCGCGGATGAGGCCGCGCAGTTGGTTCGCGGTGTCAGCGTCGAGCCGACCCTTCGCCTCGAGCTTGCCGATCTCGTCGTGGAGGTAGGCCACGCCCTTATCGACACGGTCCTGGTCGATATCGGTGACGAGCACAGGCACGCGCAGCTTACGCACGAACAGCAGCGCGAACTGGCTGGCCATGAGACCGGCGCCGATGATGCCGACCTTGGTGACTTTCTTGGCCAGCGCCTTATCAGGCGCACCCACGGGACGCTTTGCCCTTTTCTGCACCAGGTCGAAGGCGTACATGGAGGCTGCGAACTGGTCGCCGGAGACCAACTCGGCGAGGACCTCGTCCTCTCGGGCGAAGCCCTCCGCCTTCGTGCCGCTCTTGGCCTTGTCGAGCAGATCGAGCGCAGCGTACGGAGACTTCGGCATCGTGCCGATCTTCGACTCAAGCATGCCACGGGCCATCTTGATCGCAATCGGCCACTTCGTCAGACGTTCAAGCTTGCCTGGCTCGTTCTTGCGCTCGACTTTCTTGCCGCCGAGCACCTCGTCAGCCCACGCGAGCGAGTTCTCGAGATAGTTCGCGGCCGGGAAGATCGCGTCCATGATGCCGAGTTCGAACGCCTGCTGAGGCTTGAGCATCCGGTTCTGCTTGAGCGGGTTCGAGATGACGACCTCGAGTGCATTCTCGATCCCGATGAGGTTCGGCAGCAGATACGCCCCACCCCAGCCAGGAATGATGCCGAGAAAGACCTCAGGAAGGGCCACAGCCGCCGCAGATGCGTCGACGGTCCGGTAGTTCGAGTTCAGGGCGATCTCGAGCCCACCACCGAGGGCGAGGCCATTCACGAACGCGAATGATGGGACGCCCAGGTCGCTCAGAGAACCGATGACTTTGTGCCCGAGCTGTGCGATGAGCCTGGCGTCCTGTGTCGAGGTCACCTTCGAGATATCGGAGAGATCGGCGCCTGCGGCAAGAATGTACTGCTTGCCGGTGATTCCGACCGCCTGGATCTCGCCAGCGGCAGCCCGAGCCTTGAGCGCGGCGAGCGTCTTACCGAGTTCGGTGAGAGTCGCCGGCCCGAGCGTGTTCGGCCGAGTGTGGTCGCGCCCGTTGTCGAGCGTGATGAGCGCCAGGACCTTCCCTGAGCCAAGACGGACGTCGCTGACAACGGAGTGGGTGATCACCTCATCCCCGGCGAGGGCGAGAATGGGGGAGAAGTCGATCGTTTCGTAGTCGGTCATGTCGGCACTCACTTCCGCTTCTTGCCGTCGTAGTGCGGGTTCTCCCAGATGACGCTGCCGCCCTGCCCCAGGCCCACGCACATCGCGGTGAGGCCGTAGCGGACGTCCGGACGCTCGGCGAACTGCGCGGCGAGCTGGATCATCAGACGCACACCGGATGCAGCGAGCGGGTGCCCCAGCGCGATCGCGCCGCCCCACTGGTTGACCCGCGGGTCATCGTCGGCGATGCCGAAATGATCGAGGAGCGAGATCACCTGGATCGCGAAAGCCTCGTTCAACTCGAACAGGCCGATGTCGGCGATCGTGAGACCGGCTTTCTTGAGCGCCTTCTCGGTCGACGGGATGGGCCCGATGCCCATGATCTCCGGCTGCACGCCTGCGAAGGCGAATGACACCATCTTCATCTTCGGAGTGAGTCCGAATTCCTTGACAGCGCCGCCGCCGGCCAGCAGCGACATCGTCGCGCCGTCGGTGAGCGGTGAGGACGTACCGGCGGTCACACGACCGTGTGGGCGGAACGGCGTCTTCAGTCCGGCGAGGTCTTCCATCGTCGTCTGGGGGCGGCGGCCTTGATCTTCGTCGGCCAGGCCCCAAGCTCCGTCAGCGCCCTTGATGGCGACCGGAACGAGATCGGGCTGGATCTTGCCCGCATCGTATGCCGCCTGGACTTTCTGTTGGCTGAGCATTCCGAAGCGGTCAGAGCGCTCTTTGGTCAGGTGAGGAAAGCGATCGAAGATCCGCTCGGCAGTGACACCCATGTTCAAGGCGCCAGGATCGACCATCTTCTCCGCGACGAAGCGCGGGTTCGGATCGGCGTTCGCTCCGATGGGGTGATGGCCCATGTGCTCCACGCCTCCGGCGAGGGCGAAGTCATACATACCGATTCCGATGGATGCCGCCATCGTCGTCACGCTCGTCATCGCGCCAGCACACATGCGCTCGACGGCGAGGCCGGGCACGGTGTTGGGCAGCCCTGCGAGGATTGCGACGGATCGACCGAGCGTGAGTCCCTGATCACCGGTCTGCGAGGTCGCGGCGATCGCGACGTCGTCGATCCGATCGGCGGGGACGCCTTCGTTTCGTTGCATCAGCCCGATCGTCGCCTTCACGGCGAGGTCATCTGCGCGGGTGTTCCAGTACATGCCTTTTTCGCCGGCGCGCCCGAATGGGGTACGCATTCCATCGACGAAGAAGACGTCCGAGATCTCGGCCACTCTGCCTCCAAGGTTGGGTATGCACCCAGCCTAGGAGGCGAAGCGGAACCGCGGGAATCGGTTGGGTCGAACCTACGACTCTGGGACGACGGGCTCGATCGACGGTTGCGTTGACTCTACAAAGGCATCCAAGATCTTCTGTACGGTCTGCTCAATCTGCCAGGGACGGGCGCCGAGGTCTGTGAGCGCTGCGGAGAGCGCGTCCTGCGTGAACTCCGGCGGTGCCCACGCGAGCCGCCGCAGAAGCTCCGGTTTGAGGAGATTCTCCGTCGGCATCCCGAGCTCTTCAGCGACAGCCTCCACGGCTGGACGTGCAAGCTTCAACCGCGCGTCGGCCTCTGGATTCCGGTCTGCCCATGCCCTCACCGGCGGAAGAGAATCGCTCTGCACACGTTCGCGGGGCAGTAGTTTCTCCTCTCGGCCGCGCTCGATCGCTGCCCACCAGCGATCTAGCTGCGTGCGGCTCGCGCGACCGTTGAACGCCTTCTCGCCGGCGAGCGCCTGCTTGCTCTGCGGATCGGCGAGCACGGCTGCCACCAGGGCACGATCTGGAACGAGACGCCCCGGCGAGATGTCCTGCTCTTGCGCGTACTCCTCACGCGCCTGCCACAACGAACGAGCGATCGCGAGCTTCCTTGCGCCTTTCACCTGGTGCAGCCCGCTCAGTCGGCGCCAGCGATCCTCCCGCTGCGGGCGAGGCTGTTGTGCGAGAGTTGCAGCGAACTCTTGGGCTGCGAACTCGCTCTTTCCTTGTTGTTCGAGTTCTGCAGCGATCGCATCACGAACGTCGACCAGGTGCAGCACGTCCAATGCGGCGTACTCGAGCCACGTGTCCGGAAGCGGTCGCGTCGACCAGTCCGCTGCGGAATGCTCTTTCTTCAAGGTGATGCCGAGGGTGTCCTCGACGACGGCGGCGAGTCCGACCTTCTCGTGTCCGAGCAGTCGAGCTGCGAGCTCGGTGTCGAAGATCGTCAGCGGGTTCAGTTCGAGCTCGCGCAGCGAAGGGAGATCCTGGCTGGCGGCGTGGAACACCCATTCGATCGCACCGATCGCTTCTTGTAACGGCGCAAAATCGCCCAAGACAGGTGGATCGAAAAGAAACAGCCCCGCGTCCCGTCGGAAAACCTGCACGAGGTAAGCCCGTTGAGAATAGCGGAATCCGGAAGCGCGCTCGACGTCCACGGCCACAGGACCTGTGCCTGCAGCGAGAACGCGACAGGCCGCCTCGAACTCGACCCGATCGTCGATGACGGTGAACTCAGTCACGCCCTACCTTTCGTGCGCCCAAAACGGCGATGTTCTCCGAGCCGGGCGGGAGACCGGCGAGCATGCCGACCAGCTCGGCCCATGCTTCTACGTGCGGCCGGAAGGGTTCTTCTGGCGTCCAAGAAGATCGTAGTTCGATCTGAGCACCGTCGCCTTCTGCAGCGAGGGTGCCGAAACCCTTGGAGAGTGTCTTCGTCGCTGTTCCGGATGCCGAGTGATACACGGCATCGCGTGAATCCAGGGCGTCGACGAGCCAGGACCACGTCACGTCGGCCAGCAACGGATCCGTCCCGATCTCGGGCTCCAAGGGCGCCTGAGCGAACGTGATGACACGCCACGCACCACCCCAGGCCGATGGCGCATCCGGATCGTGCAGGAGAACGAACCGGCCGGTGCCATAGACCGAATCGCCATGATCGTCCGGACGGATGTCGGCGGCAAGTGCGATCGAGAACGGAGCGAGGCCCTGCGGTGAAGGAATCTCACGTATCACGACGTCGTCACGGAACACGGTTTCGCGCAGCTCTGCTGCTGCACGTTCGAAGTGCGCTCCAACATCGGGGTGTGCGGTCACGGCAACAGGCTAGAGTCAGGAAGCGATGAAGAGTCTCAGGCACGCCGTTGCGCTGCTGGTCCCCGCGATAATCGCTATCGGGGCCGCGGCGCTGGTCCTCATATTCACGGTCGCCCGCAAGGTGGTCATCCCGAGCGATCGCGCCACCAACACAGAGATCCTCGCAGTGGACACCGGCGCGCAGACGATCGAGCTCACGCGAACGCCCGATACAGAACTGCCAGGGCGCTACGGCCTTTTCACGACCGGCACCCACGGATACGTCAAGCTCGGCGCGGTCTTGAGCGCCGATGCGAGACGGGTGCGCCGAAAACTGCTCACGCAGATCGAGAGCGGCGCCCGAATCGACCGCGCGGCCGGATTCAGTGGCTGGTACTACTCCGCGCCAGGTGAACTTCATCTGCAATGGGAGAGCGTGCTCATCGGTTCTCCCGCCGGGCCGTGCCCTGCATGGCTTTTTCCGGCGGAATCGTCCACCTGGGTGATCCAGATCCATGGACGTGGCACGACCCGCTCCGAGTGTCTTCGTGCGGTGCCTGTGTGGCACGGACTGGGGCTGCCGAACCTGGTCGTGTCGTATCGCAACGATGGCGAAGCCCCCCGCAGCCGAAGCGGCTCGTATTCGCTCGGCGCCTCTGAATGGCGCGACGTCGATGCTGCGATCTCGTACGCCCTGCGGCATGGCGCGGAGCGCGTTGTGCTGATGGGGTGGTCGATGGGGGGCGCCATCGCTCTGCAGGCTGCTGTCTCCTCTGCCCACCGCGAAGCGATCGCTGGACTCGTCTTGGATTCGCCGGTCGTCGATTGGCGCAGCGTGCTTCGATTCCAAGCGCGCGAAGAGGGCATACCAGACCCGCTGCCTACGCTGGCAATGGGTGCACTGGGGTCGCCGCTGACTGCCGGTCTCTCCGGGGCGGAGACGCCTATCGCTTTCGACCGGCTCGACATGGTCGCGCGCGCTGACGAACTCAACACACCGATTCTGCTGCTGCACAGCGACGACGACGGCTACGTTCCGTCGGACGCTTCGCACGCCTTGGCCGAGGCCCGACCGGACCTGGTGACGATGCCGACGTTCACCGTCGCCCGCCACACGATGATCTGGAACTATGACCAGATGGGCTGGACTGCCGCCATCAACGATTGGGCAGCAGCCAACGGCTTCAGCGTTTCTGCGTGACCTGTCGCTTCGCGCGCATGAGCATGCCGGTCATTCCACCGATTCTCAGTGGTGACACCGCTCGGGTGAGGCCGATGCTCTGGGGATAGTCATCTGGGATGGCGAGCACCTCGTCGGCAGTGAGGCCTGTGATGCCCTGCACCAGAATGCTCGCGAAAGCGCGTGTCGTCGGCGCCTCCGGCGGGGCTGTGGCATGCATCGTCACGACGTCGTCGGCGACTTCGACGTAGATATAGACCGGTGACTGGCATTCAGCCACGCGCTCGGTCATCTCCGGGTGCGCTGCGATCTCCGGCGAAACATCGGGGAGCTCATCTGCGTACTCCAGGAGCAACTGGAGTCGATCGGCCTCGGGAAGCTCGAGGAAATCATCACGGATCTCCGCGAGTACGTCAGGAACATGCGTTGCGCTCATCCCCGACATTCTCCCACGCTCAGAGCGAACCGGGCTCCGAGCCGGTCACGATCGGCACGCGCACCGCGCTGCCCCACTCGGTCCAGGAGCCGTCGTAATTGCGGACGTTGTCGAACCCGAGCAGGTGCTTCAGCACGAACCAGGTGTGGCTGGAGCGCTCACCGATGCGGCAGTACGCCACAATGTCGTCACCGTCTTGAACGCCTGCACCGTCGCGATAGATCGCATCGAGTTCAGCGCGCGGACGGAATCCGCCATCCTCCGCCACGGCCTTACTCCACGGCACGCTCTGCGCAGTGGGGATGTGGCCAGCGCGCAGCGCTCCCTCGTCGGGATACGCGGGAGCGGTGGTGCGCTCACCGTTGTACTCCTCGGGCGAGCGCACGTCGATCAGCGGACCAGTACCGATGAACGCGACGACATCGTCCTTGTATGCGCGAAGCGATGAGTCGTCTCGTTCCACCACCGGGTAATCGGTCCTCGAGTAGGACGGCACCTCTCGCGTGATTTCGCGGCCCTCGTTGATCCAGCGATCGCGTCCGCCGTCCAGGAGGCGCACGTCCTCGTGGCCGAAGAGCGAGAACACCCACAGCGCGTAGGCGGCCCACCAGTTGTTCTTGTCACCGTAGATGACGACCGTGTCGTCGCGGGAGATGCCTTTTCCGCTGAGCAAGTCCGCAAAGCCGGCGCCGTCGACGTAGTCGCGGACGACAGGATCATTGAGCTCAGTGTGCCAATCGATCTTCACCGCTCCGGGGATGTGGCCGGTCTCGTAGAGAAGGACGTCCTCGTCGGACTCGACCACGACCAATCCAGGGTCACCGAGATGAGCGGCAAGCCACTCGGTCGTCACCAATCGTCCCGGCTCGGCGTAGTCGGCGAATTTCGGCGATGAAGAATCGAACTCGATGGTCACTGGGGCTCCTCGATGGCGGTGAGCGAAAGCTCGGGCTGCGGCGGCGTAGTGTTGAACCGTACCTACGACGATAGAGCCGTTCGGTGTGCCCAGTATCCGTTCTGTAAGACTTCGACACAGGAAACGAATGACCGACACGATCAGCCCGAACGTTGTGCATCTCACCGAACGCCAGCCAGTAGTCAGCGGCCCCGAGATGCTTGCGGCTTTGGTACCACCGCCGCAGTTCGATACCGCCACCTTCGAAAGCTACCGCTCCGACGACGAATACCCGTCGCAGGGGGAAGCGAAGCAGCTGCTGCAGCGTTTCGCTGGCCACTCAGCACCGGCAAAACGGGGCGGCTTGTTCAGCCGTGCCAAGAAGGAGCCACAACTCAAGCCCGGGGTGTACCTCGATGGCGGCTTCGGCGTCGGCAAGACGCATCTTCTCGCGGCGGTGTACCACGCGATGCCTGCTCGCCGAAAGTACTTCGGATCGTTCATCGAATACACCGCGCTCGTTGGAGCGTTGGGGTATCGCAACACTGTCGATCTGCTGCGCGGAGCCGATCTGCTCTGCATCGATGAGTTCGAGCTCGATGACCCGGGCGACACGATGGTGATGACCCGCTTGCTGGGGGAGTTGGTGACGTCCGGCACCAGACTCGCCGCAACCTCCAACACGCCGCCGAACGCGCTCGGAGAAGGTCGCTTCGCGGCACAGGACTTTCTTCGCGAGATCCACGCGATGTCCGACAGCTTCGAGACGATCCGCATCGATGGCGTCGATTTCCGTCAGCGCGCGTTGGACGGACAAGCAGTGACGTTCGATTCCGACGACTACGCGGAGCGGATCAGCTCCGCGGCAACGGAAGACATCGCATCCGACGACGATTTCGGTGACGTCATACGACACCTCGCCAAGGTGCATCCGTCTCGTTACATCCGTTTGATCGACGGAATCTCACTCGTCGGGCTGCGCGATGTGCGGGTGCTGACCGATCAGTCCGAGGCGCTGCGTTTCGTGGCCTTCGTTGACCGCGTGTACGACGCGCAGCTGCCCCTCATCGCAAGCGGTGTCAGCCTCGACCAGGTGTTCGCGGACGAGATGCTGGGCGGTGGATATCGCAAGAAGTACCTGCGCGCCATCTCCCGGCTCAATGCGCTCACGCATTCTGCGCTGACTCCGAGTGGCACGTAACGTGATGGTTACACGCTGCCCCCAGGCGTAACGCCGAGGAAACATACGACGCGCATACCGGTAACGGGACGTCGACACACTGAAGGCTCAATTACTTCGGATGTGAGGTTTTCCTATGGATGCTCCCGGCAACATCTCGTGGGCCATTACCGCCACGGCGCTCGTCCTCTTGATGACCCCAGGCGTTGCGTTCTTCTACGGCGGACTGGTGAAGGCGAAGAGCGTCGTCAGCATGATGATGATGAGCTTCGGTTCCATCGGTCTGGTCGCAGTGCTCTGGATTCTGTTCGGCTTCTCGATGAGCGCCGTCGAGAACCCCGGCCAGTTCGCCGGCAACCCGTTCGCGGACTTCGGTCTCGCCTCGATGGCTGGTGGAGAATCGTCTAACGTCGCTCTGCTCGGGGTCGCGTACGGCGCGACCTTCGCGATCATCACGGTCGCCCTCATCTCCGGCGCCATCGCCGACCGCGCCAAGTTCGGCAGCTGGCTGATCTTCGCCGGTGTCTTCGCGACCGTCGGCTACTTCCCGATCGCGGCCTGGGTCTGGGGCGGTGGCTGGGTGATGAACCTCGGCACGATGCTCTTCGGCGAGGACAGCGGCATCCACGTCATCGACTACGCCGGCGGTACCGCCGTGCACATCACTGCAGGTGCTGCTGCTCTTGCGCTCGCTCTGGTCCTCGGCAAGCGCGTCGGATTCCAGAAGGGCATCCTGAAGCCGCACAACGTGCCTCTCACGCTCCTGGGAGCTGCGCTGCTGTGGTTCGGGTGGTTCGGATTCAACGCCGGCGCAGAGTGGAACTCGGAGGACATGGGCGGTGTCGGCCTCATCGGCATCAACACCCTCGGTGCCACTGCAGCCGCGATCCTCGGATGGATCCTGATCGAGAAGATCAAAGACGGTAAGCCCACATCAGTAGGAGCCGCATCAGGTGCCGTCGCCGGTCTCGTCGCGATCACCCCTGCCTGCGCCAACCTGACACCCGGATGGGCGCTGCTGCTCGGTGCGTTGTCCGGTGTGCTGTGCGCCCTCGCCGTAGAACTGAAGTTCCGCCTCGGGTTCGATGACTCGCTCGACGTGGTCGGTATCCACCTCGTCGGCGGCGTGCTCGGAACGGTCTACCTCGGATTCTTCGCAACAGAGCAGGGACTGTTCGTCGGCGGAGACGCTCGTCTGCTGGCCGTTCAGGTGATCGCGGTCATCGGGGTCATGCTGTACTCCTTCGTCATCGCGTTCGTCATCGGCTTCGCGATCCAGAAGACAGTGGGATTCCGTGTCACGAACGAAGACGAGATCGCCGGTGTCGACTCTGTCGTGCACGGCGAGGAGGGCTACGCACTCATCGAACAGTGAGCTGTCGATAGGGTGACGGGGTGAGTTCAAAGAGCATCTTCTCCCAGATCGCCAGAATCGCCCTCAACGTCTTGACCAGCAGAGCGTCCCGGAGTCGTAGCAGCGACCCGGGACGCTCTGCTACGTCAACGGCGTCTTCATACCCATCAGCTCGGCCGGAAGCCGGCCGCCGGCAGGGGAGCGAGACACTGAGTATCGACCCCGGGCGCATCGACGACCTCCAGATCGGGTACGCGCCTGAGAACGATGGAGCTCCGGATTCCGGCGAAGTCATCTGGACCTGGGTGCCCTACGAGGAAAATGACGGGCGAGGCAAGGACCGACCGGTTCTCGTCATCGGCCGGCAGTCGGCGGAGCGTGTCTACGCGGTGCGAATGACTAGCAGAGCCCGCGATGGCGATCGCGACTATCTTTCGATCGGCAGCGGTGCGTGGGACTCGCAACGACGTGAATCGTGGGTCGACATCGAGCAGCTGTACAGCGTTCACGACGACGGTATGCGTCGCGAGGCCGCCGTGCTGGACCGTGAACGGTACGACCGTGTCGCATCTGCCCTGATCGCGCGCTATCGGTGGGCACGGGGCCGTTGAGCAAACGCGGCTGCTCAGATCCGTTGCGCCGCCACCCGCTTCGACAGTGCGGGGAACGCTTGTACCACCATGTCGACCAGCTCGTCCAGCGGCCGGGTCAATGGGTCAGTCGCCGGGATCCCGAGATCCAGTTCGATCTCATCGATCGCTGAACTGAGCTGCTGCGGGGAGAGGTTCTCGTGATTCACCGTGACGCCGATCACCCTGGTCTCACAGAAGGCCTCGATGAGCGCGACCTCCGCTGCGACTTCAGGCATCCGCATCATCGGGAAATCGCCCAGAAAACGGCGGCCAGGCGCGTGTTGCACGATGACGCCTGCGGGGCGACTGCCGCGCAGGATGTGCGCAGAGGTCAAATACGCCGGATGACTCAAAGCGCCCTGCCCCTCGACGATGATGATGTCCGGGTCTTCGCCTTCAAAGGCCGCGACGACCTGGTCTTCCACCTCGCCAGAGCAGAACTGCGGCACGAGAGCATCCAGAGCGACTCCATAGCGTCCTCCCTGAATAATCGTGGTCTGCCCGGTGCCGACCAGCACGGCTCGGATGCCATGTGCGTTGAGTGCTTGAACGAGGAGCGTGGCTGTAGTGCGCTTGCCGATCGCACCGTCTGTGCCGAGAACGGCGACGCGGGGGCACGTCACGCCGAAGATTCTCCCGGAGAAGAGGTGAAGATCCTTCTTGGCCTTCGGACGTCGCACGTCTGTGATCGTGACGTCGGTACGCAGCGCTGCTGCAACGAACTCTGCATCTTCGTTGAGAAACTCATGTAGTCCATTGATGATGTGCATTCCGTGCGCGATGCCGTCCAGGAGAACCACGCGCTGATCGTTCGACAGCAGTCCGTCAGAAGGCGCAACACCGCAGATCAGATAGTCAGGAGTGTGCCCGGCGTGGGCGATCGCCTCCGACAGGCTCGCGAGGATCGGGATGCCATTGTTCGCCCCGTCCAGCACGTGACCAGCGTCGGTGCCAGCCTTACGGCTGTCGATGACGCTGAGAATGTCGTACTTCTCAGAGTGGCGGACCAGACCGTTCGCGGTCTTACCGTCCTGTTCACCGAACTGGCCTTCGCAATAGACAATCGCAGTTGCGCGTTTCTGGGTATGCGGGTACATGGAAATTGGGTCTCCTCATGCGTGATCCAGAGGAGGCGACAGAAAACGAAATGGCCGATGGGCCTGTTGGTCGACAAGAAGTCTTCCCTGAGGTCGACAAGATGCCGACCGGGTTCACCGTAACAGGGATCCCTGTGGGGCGGGTTCGATCGTCCGTCACCGCAGGCCACAGGGACCTTCGGGGTGGACATCATCGGTTACAACGATGTCAACCCCCGGGCGCCGTTCGGCGCGCACGGCGAGACTGAAGGGCCGATAGCGAAAGGAGCGGTGATGTCTGAGCCACGAGCGATCCCCGATGAGGAGCGCCCATTCATCCCTGAAGAGACGCTGCCTGCCAAAGAGAGCACGGACTTCGACGCCGATCCGGTGGTTGACGAAGAGGATAATCCGGAACCGGGTGACGGATCAGCGCAAGCGCACTAGCCGACGAGCTGCTCTTGGCGACATGATGCGGGTCTATTCCGCCTGGCTGGGATGCAGCGCTGTCTGCTGATACAGAGCGAGTCGAACGTCGCCAGCGGTGCGGCAGTACACGCTCGACATGAGCGCTTCGAACGGCGGCTCATCGCCGCGCTGCGCACGCGCGCGGTAGACGAAAGCCGCCGCCCCGTTGTGTGAAGCAGACACGCTTTCGCGGCGGTAGCAAACATAGCCAGCGATGACAATCCCCTCAGTACCGGCTGTGGAGGCGTCTATATTCGCTGTATGTCTGGAGACGAGATGACCTCGGATGAGAAGCGACGCGACCAGCTCACGTCAGCGCCTGATGCCACTGAAGCGGACGCGGCGCCGCGAGTCGAGGTCACCCAGCATGACGGGGTGACCCGCGTCGAGATCGCCGACGGCGCTGCGGTGCGACCGGGGCCCGGCCCAGGCATGCCCGAGGCTGACGAACCGATCCACGAAGACCGCTGACCTGTTCGACGGAGTCGCGCGGCGTGAGGACCAGCTCGCCGCGACGGGCATGAAGAAGGCCCGGAACCTCGCGAATCCGCGTAATTCCGGGCCTGTAGTCGGTGGGCGATACCGGACTCGAACCGATGACCTCTTCCGTGTGAAGGAAGCGCGCTACCAACTGCGCCAATCGCCCATGACCCATGGGGTCGAAGAACGATACTACCCGAACGAAACAACCCGATTCGACCAACAACACGGACACGCGCGAGATCCGTGTCCGGTTTTGCGTCAGCGGCTTGATCGGCTAATGTTTTACGAGTGCCCGGTTCGCCGGAAACACGAAATGCGGATGTAGCGCAGTGGTAGCGCATCACCTTGCCAAGGTGAGGGTCGCGAGTTCGAATCTCGT
>JBEBSN010000061.1:0-16829 GCA_040394295.1 Microbacterium sp. | reverse complement strand
TCATGGCGAAGGCCCCGGGGATCGAGAGGTCCATGACGCCTGGAAGCCACTTCTCATGATGTTCTTCGGTGCCCAGCTGCAGGATCGCCGAGCCGAACAGTCCCCACTGCACTCCGGCTTTGATCTGCAGGCTGGGGTCGGCTGCCACAAGTTCTTCGAACCCGGCGATGTTCGCTCCGTTGTTCTCTTCCCCGCCGAACTTCTTCGGGAAAGCACGGTGCACTGCCTTGTTGTCGACCAGCAGATGCAGTTGACTCAGCACACGTTCGCGGTGTTCGTCCATGCCGAGGTCGTCCTTGCGCCAGAACGCAGGGTCTTTGATCATCTCGCGGGCCGTGCGGCGGGTGTCAGCCCACGTCCCGAGCAGCAGGTCAGTGACACTGTCGACATCGATGCGTGTGGTGTCATCAGGTGCGTCAACCATGGGGGTCCTCTCGGAGAGAAGTAAGAATGCTTCGATCGTAGGTGTGCTACAACTCGCCACAAAGCAAGGTGTGCGTTTCCTCTAAGCCCTGCGTGCTCCGTGGCCACATGCAGTTGTCGCGAGCCGACAGGTTTGCGTCGACGCCGCTGCGCGAGAGTCGACGCGGCGATGCGGGATGGATCGTGCCGGTTCTGGCGCGCGATAACCGGCACAACCCATCTCGCCTGACGCGCCTCGGGCGCGGCAATCTACCAGGCGACCTCGATGGTGCCGTTCGACTCGATGACCTCGCGCACCTGGTCGCTGGCGAAGGCTTTCTTCAGCGCCTCGGTGGTGGCAGAGTCGGCTTCTTCTTCGCGCACGGCGACGTGCAGCGCGAAGCGATCGTCGAGCTCCGCGATGAGACCGTCATCTTCTGGGGTGAGCCCGAGCGCTGCGATGTGCGACGGCCATTGGAAGACGAGGTCTGACTCTTCGTAGGCCGCGTTCAACGACGCGATAGGCACCTCGAGGAACTCGACGTTCTTCGGGTTCTCAGTGATGTCATCCACGGTGGCGACATACGGGTCGACGTCGGGATCGAGCGTGATGACGTTCTCGGCGTCGAGCAGCTTGAGCGCCCGACCCAGGTTCGACGCGTCGTTCGGCACGGCGACGGTGGCACCGTCGGGCAGGTCGGCGATGTCGTCCAGCGTCTTGGAGTAGAACGCGATGACGAAGTTGTACACCGGCTGCACCTCGACGAGCGTGCCGCCGTTGGCTGCGTTGAACTCCTGCATGTACGGCACATGCTGTGAGAAGTTGGCGTAGGCGTCGCCGTCGTTGACGATGGTGTTCGCCGTCACGTAGTCGGAGACCTCGACGAGTTCGATTTCGTAGCCGTCTTCGATGGCCTCGCCTGCCGCCTCGACGACGTCGGTCATGGGCGCAGTGACCGCGGCGACCTTCACGACGACCGGAGCGTCTTCGACGGCATCCGAAGCATCGGTGTCAGGCGCGCTGCATCCGGCCAGCACGATGGCCGAGCCGATGACGGCGGCGAGGATGCCGAGGTGAGGGGTCTTCATGATTCCTTCTCTCTGTGTGGATCTATCGGTGATCGAGCTTCTCGGAGGTGCGGTGGCCTATGGCCTGTATCACCAGCACGCACACGACGATGATCGCGATGGTGATGTACATGAGGGCGTCGTTGTACTCCTGGTAGCCGTAGCGCATGGCGAAATCGCCGATGCCGCCCCCTCCGACGACGCCCAGGACGGTCGAGTACGACAGCAGGCTGATGGCCGCCGAGGTCAGGGCGTAGACAAGTCCTGAGCGGGCTTCTGGCAGCAGCACGCGGAACACGGCTTGCGGCAGCGTGGTTCCCATCGCGACGGCGACGCGGGAGATGCCGGGAGGGATCTCCCGCAGAATCTGTTCGACGAGGCGCGCGTAGATCGCGACCGCCACGAAGCAGAGCGGCAGCGTCGCGGCCTGGGTTCCGAAGCTCGTTCCGATCACGGCTCGGGTGAAGGGGATCAGAAAGACCACCAGCAGCAGGAACGGGAAAGAGCGGACGATGTTGATGTACATGTTCGCGATCGACCAGATCGGCCGGTTCTCAGCGATTCCGCCGCGCTGCGTGAGGAAGACGGCCATGCCCAGCGGAAGGCCGATCAGTACAGCCGCCGCCAGGGAGACGATCATCATGTAGCCGGTCTCGGCGAGCGATTCGACGATGTCCTCGCCGTACTCGGCAAGGAGGTCAGTGAGCCAACTCATCACATCAGCTCTCGCTTGACCTGGTCGTAATAGGTGGGCATGGCCCGCAGGTCGTTCTTCTTCACCCGGAAGAGCTCGCGCAAGCGCCCCTTCTCGAGCAGGGCGGCACGATCGCAGATCGCACCCACGACGTCGAGGTCATGGGTGATCACGACGATCGTCGTGCCGAACTTCTCGCGCGCATCGCGCAGCACGTTCAGGATCTCGGCGGTGGTGCTGGCATCGAGCGACGATGTGGGCTCGTCGCACAGGAGCAGAGGCGGGCGGGTGATCAGAGCGCGCGCGAGGCCCACACGCTGCTGTTCGCCGCCGCTGAGTTCTGAGGGGTAGTGGTCCGCACGATGCGTGAGACCGACGAAGGCGAGCATCTCATCGACGAGGGCGCGCTCCCTGGCACTGGTTCGGCGCGGATTCTGATCGCGGCGTGAGATCTTGAGCGGCAGGGCGATGTTCTGACGCACCGTGCGGCTGCTGAGCAGATCGATGCTCTGGAACACGACGCCGACATCGCGTCGCAGCGCACGCATCTCTTTGCGGCTGCGGCCGGTCACCGCGCGCCCGTCGACGGTGACCGATCCTGCGTCGGGCAGGGTCAGTCCGTTTATAAGTTGCAGGAGCGTGGATTTTCCCGCTCCGCTCTCGCCGATGACTCCGAAGATCTCACCACGATCGATGGACAGGCTGATGCCGTCGAGCGCCGGATGCTGTGTAGGCCGCTCGTCGTAGCGTTTGGTGATGCCGACGAACTCGACGATCGCTGCGCCTGCTGAATACATCGTGAGTGCCGTTTCTCGTGCCATGGCACCATTGCCGCGAGTTCATGTACAGAGTACAAGTATATGCGCGCTGGACTGGGCCGGCTCCGTCTCGCAGGGCATACGGTGGAGGCATGAGCGTGAAGTACCGAACCGAAGCAGTCAACCGAGACGGCGGCGACGGCGAGGCACGCGTCCCGGACGGGCTGGCGGTGACGGTGTCGTCGCCGTTGAATCCGGAACGCGACCCCGCAGGCACGAACCCGGAGCAGTTGCTGGCTTTGGCCTGGGCCACGTGCCTGAACGCGACCGCCCAGGCGGTCGTAGCCCGCACGTCGCGGACCGCAGTACGCGTCGAGGTCGAGCTGCGCGACGCTGCCTCGGGCAGCGGGTACGAGTTTCAGGTCGACGCGTATCTGTCAGTCGAGGGCGCCTCCGACGATGAGAGTCAGCGGGTGCTTGAGGGCGCGCACGCCCGTTGCCCGGTGTCGAAGCTCATCGGCGAGTCGGCAACGGTCGCCGTGCATACGGAGGCGTGGGCCCCACTCAGCTGACAGCGCGCGGAGGTTCCTTCGAGGCTCGCCATCGCGAGACGGTTCCGGTCGAGAGCCGCAGCCAGCTGCGATCGCGAATGAAGATCGAGTCGATCGCGATCATCGTCAACGAGAACCATGGCAGCCCCATGAGCACCGCAATGCCGATGTGGAATGACAGGATGCCAATCAGGCCGATGAGTCTGGTCGGCCGCGTGAGCAGCATAAGAGGGAACGCGACCTGAATCAGGATGGATCCCCAGCTGATCGCAACGACCATTGGTCCCCACGCGGTGAACAGGTCACTGAGCACCGGCCATGTGCCAAAGCGCGCGGTGTGCAGCGGGTTGTACACCGCGTAACCCTCTGACCACGGGGAGCCGGCCGCCTTGTACAGCGCTCCGGAGGCGTAGACGAAGCAGACCTGCGCGGTGAGTGCCACGAGCGCGAGATTGTGCAGGACTGTGCCGATCTGAGACGGCTGGCTACCGACGGGGAACAGCTCCCCGTTCCTGGCGCGACGGCGAGCATCGATTGACCAACGTGCCGCAGGATCCGCGAAGAAGAGCAGCAGAAGCGCGATGCGGAACATGTTGTCGCCCTGGTCGCCGACCATATCGCTGGCTTCGATGAACCCGACCCAGAGGCAGAAGAAGATCGGGTGGACGATCCTGAAGCGCCAACCGATCGTGAACAGCACAGCGATGACAGCCAGCAGGATGTAGAGCAGCGTGAACATGACGGCGTTGCCCATCACCGCGTGGAATGCGCTGAAGATCCAGATCTGCGGGAAGTCGCTCACCGGCTGTGCCAGTTCGCCGTTCCATGCCGACCCAGGGCCGAAAGTGTAGAGCCGGGTCGAGAAGTTCGACAGGAGCAGACCGAGGGCTGTCACGCCGAAGAGGATGCGGGTGACGGCGAGCCCGTAGAGGGCCTTCTTGCCGTCGTAGAGGAACCGGTCGATGAAAGCGACGATCTGAGCGACTGCGGCGACCACCATCGCGAAGAAGCCGCCGATCATGCTGCCGGCAAAGGTGAGCAGGCGGGTGGTCAGGGGGGCGTCACCCTGCGGGGCCTCGGTTGCGGTGTCGTTTGCTTTCACGCGCTCGTCATTCTTCTTCTGCGCAGATGTAGAGGTCTTGGTCGCCATGTCAGCCCTGCACCTTCTCGAACTGGGCCCGGAACACGTCGCGGAAGTCGGTGCGGCTCTGCCCCGGCTCCTCGATCGGCCCGCGCCAGCCTGTGGTCGAGAATGTCGGGTCGGGGCGCTGCGCGTTGGCGTTGTGCCGCTGCGCGAAAGGAACGACGTTCTGCCGGCTGACGCGATACTGCACCTGCTCGACGTTGTCGCCCCAGATCGCGTAGGCGACCTGGGTCGCATAGGCCGTGGCCATGTGTTCGCGCTCCATGTAGTTCGCGACCGAGGGGTTGTCCCCTTCAAGGTTGTCGAACGAGCGGATCATCCAGTCTTCCCAGCCGTCTTCGGCGAAATCCAGAGCGGCGACGGCCTGCTGCTGGGCGTTCAGGTCTCCATAGGCGCCGGCAAGGCTGCTGGCCACCTCGGTGGACTGGATTCCCGCGCGCGGCGGGAAAAGGTTGTAGCGGATCATCGACAGCTCGACGTCGGTCGCGCTCACCCATCCGGTCGTGATCTCTTCGCCGTCGGCGTCGAGGACCGCGCGGACGTTGAAGTGGTAGTCGCCGTTGATCGGCTCGGGGGCGAAAACGCTCCAGGACTGTCCGAACATCGGCAACATGTACGAGGCGAGCGCCTTCTGCGTGGGAACCTCTCGAAGCGCGGAGTACGGAGCGATCCAGAGGAAGGACGCCAGCACGTGCCACAGGCACAGTACACAGGCGAGAAAAGCAACAAGCCTGACGATTCGCGTTGGTTTGGGGTACTTCACTGCTGCGGACGTGTGCGGCTCGATGACTTCAGCCGCTTCTGTATCAGCCTTGCGGTTCACTGCTGTCGTTCCTGGTCCTGTCATCACTGAAAGGTCGGGATCGCCTCGAGGACGATCCCGACCTTCACAGTGTCATTGCGTATTACTCGGCGTGTGCCTGAACGTGACGGCGGCGAGCCACCAGCGCGGTACCGAGACCGAGCATGATAAGCAATGCGCCCAGTCCGATCCAGCCCACGGTGGAGTCTCCACCGGTCGTCGCCAGTCCTGTAGCCACGACCTCGAACGTACCGGCAACTGCACCAGACTCCGCACCGGTCAGCGTGACCGTGTGGGTGCCGAGGTCAGTGCCCGCCGGGATCGTCCAGGTGAAGGTCACCGTACCTGCTTCGTTGGCCACCTGAGTGCCCAGCGCCAGCGGGTCGGAGTTCATCACACCGGTGACGACCTCGCCAGGTGCGAAGCCGGTGCCGATCGCGGTCTGCTTGTCGCCGCGCTCGAGAACCGGGTTCTGCACCTTGATGCCGAGTTCGCCTGCGTCAGCATCTGCGTCGCCGTTGGCGTCTGCTTCAGCCGAAGCGCTGGCCGACGAGTCGGCAGCCGCGTCGGATGATGCGTCGCTGGACGAGTCAGCAGCCGCGTCAGACGAGGCGTCGCTGGACGAGTCAGCCGTGGATGCAGCCGAAGCAGCAGCCGAGGCGTTCGCGTTCGCGGATGCCGTCGAAGCAGCGTTCGCGTCAGACGCGTTGTCTGCATCTGCAGCAGCCTGAGCCGCAGCAGCCGAAGCAGCGTTCGCGTCCGTCGTCGAGTCCGTCGAAGCGTCCGTCGAAGCGGTGTCGTTCGCAGCAGCCTGAGCAGCAGCGTTCGCGTTCACGTCGGCAGCAGCCGAAGCCGTGTCGTTCGCGTCGGCGTCAGCAGCAGCCTGAGCAGCAGCCTGAGCAGCAGCGTTGTTGTCGTCATCTGCACTCGCAGAAGCCGAGGCCGAAGCCGCAGCGTTCACGTTTGCATCAGCAGCGGCAGAAGCGTCAGCGTCAACATCAGCAGCAGCAGAAGCGTCAGCGTCAACATCAACATCAGCAGCAGCAGAAGCGTCAGCGTCAGCGTCAACATCAGCAGCGGCAGAAGCGTCAGCGTCAACATCGGCAGCAGCGTCAGACGATGCGTCGGTGGACGAGTCAGCCGTGGAAGCAGCCGAAGCAGAAGCCGCGGTGTTCGCGTCTGCGGCAGCCGAAGCATCAGCGTTGGTGTCGTCGTTCGCGTCGGCGTCAGCAGCAGCCTGAGCAGCAGCAGCGGCAGCAGCGTTCGCGTCCGTCGTCGAGTCCGTCGATGCGTCCGTCGAAGCGGTGTCGTTCGCAGCAGCCTGAGCAGCAGCGTTCGCGTTCACGTCGGCAGCAGCCGAAGCCGTGTCGTTCGCGTCGGCGTCAGCAGCAGCCTGAGCAGCAGCCTGAGCAGCAGCGTTGTTGTCGTCATCTGCACTCGCAGAAGCCGAGGCCGAGGCCGCAGCGTTCACGTTTGCATCAGCAGCAGCCGAAGCGTCAGCGTCAACATCAGCAGCAGCGTCAACATCAGCAGCAGCGTCAACATCAGCAGCAGCGTCAGCATCCACATCAGCAGCAGCGTCGACATCAGCAGCAGCCGAAGCGTCTGCATCTACGTCAGCGGCAGCGTCTACGTCTGCATCTGCAGCCGGGTCAGCGTCTGCAGAAGCATCAGCGTCTGCATCGACATCAGCAGCGGCGTCAGCGGCCGTCGAAGCGTCGACGTTCGCGTCAGCGTCAGACTCAACGACCACGCTCACGTCGACAGAATCGGTGCTGCCACCGTCCTGCGTTGCCGTGATGGTGTGGTCACCGACCGGCACCGTGGGGAACGTCACCGACCAGGTTCCATCGTCTTCGACCGTTGCGGTCTGGTCAGTGGCACCCGGGATCGAGACCGTGACCGTCGCGCCGGGCTCACCGGTACCGGTGACCGGGACGGCCGTGGTGTCAGCTGCGTCTGCAACGGTGAATTCTGCACCGGTGGCCGGCGAGGTGATCTCGACGTCTGCGACAGCAGCAGCCTCAGCGCGCACCGTTGCCGAAGCGAGCGAGAGCTGAACGAGCGGCGTTGCCGTGGCCGGAAGAAGCGTAAGCTGCAGGGCCCGCTGAGTGAAGGAACCCTCATCGAACGCGGTGGCGGTGATGAAGTCACCCGGCTCTTCCTGCACGTTCGCGGTGAGCGACAGCAGGTTGTTGGTCACGAGGCCGAAGACCGGCTGAAGCACCGTGTTGGCTGCTTCGACGATCGGACGGAAGATCGTGTCCAGCGTGCCCTCGTCGGTGATCGCGTTCGCGAGCGGCGTGACAAGCGCCGGCAGGATCGTGCCGGTGACCGTCGAGAGGATCGGTGTCAGCAGAGTGCCGACCGGCAATCCGATGATGCGCGTTCCGTCGGCGTTCACGACCGGAGCCGTCGAACCCGGCGCACCGATGAAGTCGCCGAGCGTGCCAGAGAGTTGGACGTCAACTGCACCGACCTCCGCGAAGAGGAGCATGATCGCCCCGGTGATCGCGATGTTAACGTCTGTCGCGTGCAACGCATCCGTCACCGCGCTCACGAGGAGACCAGGGATCTGGTCGAGGGTGCTACCAATCGCTCCGTCGAGCGCGGCCTGTACGAGGTCGGGATCCAGCAGCTCGGTGTTCACCGGAAGGCCGTTAAGCGTGCCGTCGTAGTCGCCACCCTGTGTGTCAGCAACAAGGCGAGCGAGGTCGACGCTCACGGTGCCGGTCGAGAGATCGATCGTCACCACGCTGTCGGCCGACGTCAGCGGCTCAGAGAGGACCGACTGAACGGCCGCTTCAAGGTCGATGTCAACGGATGCCGTCACACCGAGGTCGTCGATCGAGCCGATCCCAAGCAGCAGCGTGTTAAGCGTGGAGACGAGAGGGGTAAGCAGCGGGTCGATCGTGCTGTTGATGAGGCCATCTGCTCCAACGAGATCGTTGATGGGCTCAGAGATCGCTCCCAGCGTTTCAACGAGCTCACCCGAAATCGCTTCGAGGATCGGGCTCGTCAGAAGTAGCGTGCCGTTTGCGATCTGGTAGTCGCCGACGGGCTCGCCCTCTTCGTCGTATGTAGCCAGCGCGGAGATCGCGCCGAGCTCGAGACGTGCGTCGTCAAGGAGAGCGTCGAGGCCTGCGGCACCGAGGATCGGGCCGAGGTCGACGTAAGCGTTCTCGGTGGGGTCACCGCTACCCACGGCGATGCTGCCGTCGGCGTTGACCAGACCCGAGGACGCGAGCGGCGCGCCGTCCGCTGACGTCGTGGCGTACTGCCCGAGAGCTCCGACGCCCACGATTCCGTTAGGCCCGAAGAGCTGAAGTCCGTCTCCGAGATCGATGTTGAGTGCACTCAGAACCTCGAGTGAAAGCGGGTGGTTGTCCTCGCCGGGAGCGCTGGGTTCAGCGCTGTATGCACCGGCCAGATCAGCGATCGTGTTGAGGTCCAGTGCGGCCGTACTGCCGGTGATCAGACGGCCTTCAGCCTCTGAACTATCTGATTCGAGCGCGTGCGCGGCTGAGCCGGTTATCACGCTCCCCACTATCACAGCCGCTGTTGTTGCGACTGCTCCTATCCTCCGCGCGAGCAGAGTTTTCGGCTTGGTCATTGACTTCCCTCCAGTGATGCGGACATTGTTCGCGTCACGAGACCCTCCCAGGTATCGATCACTAGACCGATTGGCTCGTGTTTCCTCGCTAAGTATGTCGGCTGCACGTATGGCTGTCCAGCGTCCTCACAGGTTTTTGACGGCCGCCACCCAGGAGTTCCGAACGCCAAGCGGGCCACGGCGCCCGGAATGAAATGGGATCGTTATAAGCCTCGTCTGCGGACGCCGCCTGCCGGAAGACCGGCTCAGTTGGCTGCAACCACCGCGAGCACCGCGTCGCCGTACGCTTCGCGCTTCTTCTCCCCTATGCCGGTGATGCCGTCGAGGTCGTTCATCGACGCCGGGCGCGCCTCGGCAAGCGCGCGTAGCGTCGCGTCGCCGAACACGATGTATGCGGGTTTCCCGATCTCGCGCGCCGTCTCCGCCCGCCACACTCGCAGGGCCTCGAAGAGCGACCGGTCGCCCTCGGCCACGGCATCCGACGCCGCCGATGTCTTGCGCGCGCGGCTCACGCTCACCCGCCCCATCGTGTCTTTGCGCAGCGGCACCGGAGTCTCTCCGCTCAGCACCCCGGCCGCGGCCTCACCAGGTGCGAGCGTTCCATAATCGCCCTGCGCCACCAGGATGCCGCGGGCCAGCAGCTGCCTGACGACACTTCGCCAGTCCTGATCAGACAGATCAGCGCCGATGCCATACGTCGCAAGCGCATCGTGCTTCTGCTGACGGATGCGGTCGTTAGCGGATCCGCGCAGGATGTCGATGAGGTGGCCGGCGCCGAAAGCCTGGTTGCGTTCGCGCTTCAGCCGCACGATCGTCGAGAGCAGCTTCTGAGCCGGAATCAGGCCGTCGAAGGTGTCGGGCTTCTCAAGGCAGGTATCGCAGTTGCCGCACGGCGCGGATTCTTGCCCGAAGTAGTTCAGCAGGTTCTGCCGTCTGCATTCGACCGTCTCGCTGAGCGCGAGCATCGCATCGAGGTGCTGACCCATGCGCATCTTGAAGGTGCGGTCACCCGGACTCTGGTCGATGAGTCGCCGCTGCTGCACGACGTCGCCGAGGCCGTAAGCCATCCACCCGACCGCAGGTTCGCCGTCGCGACCGGCTCGGCCTGTCTCCTGGTAATAGCCCTCGACCGACTTCGGAAGGTCGATATGTGCGACGAAACGGACGTCAGGTTTGTCGATGCCCATGCCGAACGCGATCGTCGCGACCATCACGACACCGTCTTCACGAAGGAATCGTGACTGGTTCGCTGCGCGGACGTCGGCGGGAAGACCTGCGTGATACGGCAGCGCGTCGAAGCCCTGCGCGCTGAGGTACGTCGCCGTCTGTTCTACCGACTTGCGGCTGAGTGCATAGACGATGCCCGCTGGTGCCGCAGCCCCCGTTGAACCCGTCGATGCGTCACCGACCGACTGCATGGAACGGATGAACGACACCAATTGCTTGCGGGGGTCGACCTTCGGCACGATCCGGTACTGGATGTTGGGCCGGTCGAAGCTCGCGACGAAATGCTTCGCCGCATCGAGCTGCAGACGCTCGGTGAGCTCTTTGTGCGTCGCACGCGTCGCCGTGGCCGTAAGCGCCATACGCGGCACCCCCGGAAACCGCTCGCCCAGATCGCCCAGCGCGAGGTAGTCGGGGCGGAAGTCATGACCCCACTGCGACACGCAGTGCGCCTCGTCGATCGCGATCACGCTGAGCACGCCGCGCTGCAGCAGGCGCGTGGTCGCGGGCGACGACAGTCGCTCAGGAGCGACGTAGATGAGATCGAGCTCGCCGGCGACATATGCCCGCTCGACCTCCGCACGCTCACCCGCGGCCTGCGTCGAGTTCAGGTACGCGGCATTGACGCCGTTGGCGCGCAGCGCATCGACCTGATCGTGCATGAGAGCGATGAGCGGACTGATCACGAGCCCCGTGCCCTCTCGCACGAGCGCAGGCACCTGATAGGTGACGCTCTTGCCGGCACCGGTCGGCATCAGTACGACAGCATCCCCACCGCCGATGACCTGATCGACAATCGCCGCCTGATCTCCGCGGAACTGCTCATAGCCGAAGACCGTGTGCAGCGCTTCGGCTGCGGTCGCGTATCGCGCGGGTGTCGCCCTCTTCGACAGGCTCAGTGAGCGATCTACTGGGCTCAGCGGCTCAACCGGTGCGCCCCAGTCAAGAGGAGGTTCATACCCCGCACCCTGCGGTTCCCAATCCATTTCTTCCGGCGGCGGGGCATCGTCCCACGGCTCGTCGGGGTACGGAACATCCGCGTAGGGATCGACGGGATGCTGAGCCATCTCTCCAGCGTAACCACCCACGCCGACACCGTCGTCTGCTTCCGCGACCCTGGCGGCTCTGCACTGTCCTATGGTGAAAGAACGAAGCGAAGGAGCAGCCATGACAGATGCCCCCACCGTCACCCGCAACGACGAGGCCTCACGGTACGAGATTCACGTCGGAGAAACTCTTGCCGGCTTCGCCGAGATCAAGCTGCGTGAAGGCGAGATCCTGTTCACCCACACCGAAGTCGATCCGGCCTTCCAAGGTCACGGACTGGCCTCGATCCTCGCTGGCGAGGCACTGGCCGATGCGGCGGCGTCTGACAAGACGATCGTGCCCTATTGCCCGTACATCGCCCGTTTCCTCACGCGCAACGATGTGACAGGGGCGAAGATCCGCTGGCCGCAGCTTCCGACCGACCCGGTCGACGCCCCGCGCCCATGAGCATCGGGCAACGAGTCATCTCGCTGGAGCCCCGCGAGGTTCCCCTCGGCGGGGTGCGTGCGATGAGTGTGCTGCGAACGCTGCCGAACCGCGATCTGCCTACGGTAGGCGCGTGGTGCTTCCTCGATCGCTTCGGACCGGACGAGGTGCGCATGCGCGTCGAACCGCACCCGCATATCGGTCTGCAGACAGTGACCTGGCCGCTCGTCGGCGAGCAGCGCCATCGAGATTCACTCGACTTCGATGTCACGCTCAAGCGGGGTCAGCTGAACCTGATGACGGCAGGTGCCGGCATCTCGCACTCCGAGTACTCAATCGGCGAAGATGCTCGTCCGCTCGACGCCCTGCAGTTCTGGGTGGTGCTGCCCGAATCCGCGCGGCACGGATCGGGCGGCTTCGAGCAGCACACCGCGCTGCCATCGGTGACACTTCCCGCATCCGAGGGGGAAGACGTTTCAGCGACCGTCGTTCTCGGCGAGTTCGCCGGCGTGCGCTCGCCTGCGACGGTGTACACACCGATCGTCGGCGCCGAGATCTCGCTGCCGGCGGGGAGCCGAGTCACGCTTCCTCTCGACTCGTCGTGGGAACATGCCTTCGTCCTTGTCGAGGGCGACCTGACGGTGCTTGACCGTTCGGTCGCACCCAACGAGATGCTCTACCTGGGCGATTCTCGCACCGAGGTGTCGGTCTCGACCGAGGGTGGCGCCCTGCTGTTCGTGCTCGGTGGCGAGCCGTTCGAAGAAGACCTCGTGATGTGGTGGAACTTCGCCGCCCGCACTCATGACGAGATCGCGCAGGCGCGCGAAGACTGGGAGTCGCCGGATGCTGCGGCACAGCGATTCGGGCACGTCATCACACACGGTTCCGAGCGGATCCCCGCGCCGGAACTGCCGCACGTGACTCTGAAGCCGCGGCGCAGACGGATCTGACACCGCACAGCTGCGGCCCGAGGCCACCCGTTCGTCGTGCAGCCCCCGCAACCGTGCACAAGTAGGCTGAGGTCGTGGCACAAACCCCGCTCCTGCCGACCAGAGTGCTGCTGGTGTGCGCCGCCATCGGAGTCGTGACCGGCATCGCCGGAGGGATCGCCGGAGTCCTCACGCCATTTCTACTCTTTGCCGCGCCCTACGCGTACGGCCTGCTACTCGGCGTGCACGTGCTCCCCGGCATCATCGCCCAAGAAGTCCTGCGTGGCCCGCTCGTCGCTCTGATCACCCACGTGATCGCCGCTCTCGTGTCAAGCGCGTTCAACCCCGCCTGGGCACTCCGGTTCATCGGCACCGCGCTGCTGTTCGGCGCGATCCAAGAGGGCATCGCCGCACTCAGTCGCTACCGGGCCTGGGGACCGTGGCGATTCTTCATCTCGGCGGCGATCATCGGTGTCATCGTCGCGATCGTGGTGTTCTTCGTCGCGAACCTGGGTTCGTTGCCCGTGTGGGCCCAGATCGCCTATCTCGCCCTGTCGCTGTTCGGACCGGTCGCGTGGACACTGCTGGGGCTGGCAATCGGTGCAGCCCTGCGCCGGGCAGGCATCGCGCGCCGCTGAATCCGTCGCACCTCGCACACCGATGCTGCAATGGCGGTTCAAGTAAGGCTCGGCTAAGTTGAGAGAGTACGTTCGACCGAGCCGAGGTTTCGCAGTGCGCTCATCCGCGCCCCTTCTCAGCGTCCGTGAGCTCACCCTCACCCACGCCGATGCTGCACACCCCTCGCCGAGAGACGTCAGCTTCGACATCACCGCCGGTGAGATCGTGCTCCTGCTCGGCCCGTCCGGTTCTGGCAAGTCCACACTCACGCTCGCGCTGAACGGGCTGATCCCGCAGTCCGTCCCCGCCGACGTCACCGGTAGCGTCGACGTGCGTGGCCGGAGCACAGCGACGACCCCGGTAGCCGAGCTCAGCACCGACGTCGCGATGGTCTTCCAAGATCCCGACGCACAGCTCATCACCGGCACTCTTTTCGACGAGGTCGCCTTCGCGCTCGAGAATCTGTTGCTGCCCGTCTCCGAAGTGCTCGAACGCACAGAACGGGCGCTGCGGCGCATGGGCCTGTGGGACCGGCACGACTGGAACCCCGACCGTCTTTCCGGCGGCGGACGTCAGCGCCTCGCGATCGCCTGCGCTCTGGCGATGGGATCACCGCTCATCGTGCTCGACGAGCCGACGGCGAATCTCGACACCCGGGGCATCGACGACGTCTACGACGCGCTCAGCGACCTCATTGCGGCAGGGGATCGAGCGATCCTGCTGGTCGAGCACAACCTCGACGCCGCCATGCGGTTCGCGACACGTGCGATCGTGCTCGATCAGCAAGGACGCCTCGTCTTCGACGGCCCCGTCGACCAGATTCTTCGCGAGCACACCGACGAACTCATCTCCATGGGCGTATGGCTTCCTGCGGCGACACTCGCAGGCAGGATGCTGCGCGAGCACGGCATCCTGCCCGAAGAGGCCCCGCTCCCACTGACGCCAGACGAGCTGGCGACGGCCATGAGGTCTGCGCGGGGAGGTTCGGACCCTTCGACAGGCTCAGGGACCGAACCAGGGTCAGGGGACGGGGACGGGGCAGGGTCAGGGGACGGGGCAGGGTCAGGGTCAGGGTCAGGGACCGAACTCCAGTCGGCACCGACGATCGCCCGCGCACGTGGACTCACCGTCAAGCGCGGCCGCCATGAGATTCTGCACGGCATCGATCTCGACATCCCCGACGGCTCTCTGACCGCGATCGTGGGAGCCAACGGGGCCGGCAAGACCACCCTCATCCAAGCGCTCGCCGGCGTCGTGCCTCCGCCCAAACGGCAGGTGACGATCGACGGCCTCGACCCTGGCGCGGCATCCCCTCGCGATCTCGCCGCCCGCATCGGGTTCGTCTTCCAGAACCCCGAGCATCAGTTCATCGCGCACACAGTGTTCGACGAACTCGCCCACGGACTTCGCCTGCGTCATACCGACGACGCCGACATCGCACAGCGCGTCGGCGAGATGCTCGAGCGCTTCGGCCTCACACACAAGGCCGACGTGCATCCGTTCCTTCTTTCCGGCGGTGAGAAGCGGCGACTCTCCGTCGGCACGGCGCTCATCGCCCGCCCCCGGGTGCTCGCGCTCGACGAGCCGACCTTCGGGCAGGATCGTGCGAGAGCCACGGAGCTTCTCGGCCTGCTGCGCGACCTGCAGGACGAAGGCACCACGATCATCATCGTCACGCATGACCTGCAACTCGTGGCCGACCACACGACACACACCGTGATCCTCGCCGACGGTCGCGTGCACGCCTCCGGTGCCACCGCTGAGATCCTCGCGACGGACGGGCTGCTCGAGTCGGCGGGGCTGCGACTTCCGGTGCTGCACCGCGCGTTGACACCGCAGATGCGCAGCATCCTCGCGGAGGCCTCGCGATGACGACCATCACATCCCCCACCAGAACCGTCGACCCCTTCACGCCGGGTGGCCCGGCATCCGCCTGGCATTTCCTGCACCATCTCAACCCGCTGTCCAAGGTCGTCGCGGTCATTCCGGCGATGCTCGCACTCGTTTTCGTGCGCGATCTCGCCGCACCGGTGTGCTTCCTCGCTCTCGCGTACCTGGTGATCCTCATGGGCGCGCGGATCACGATCCGCACGGCCATGCTGCTGTTCCTCGCCGTGCCCGTCGGAGTCGCCGTGATCGGCGTCGGGTTCTCGATCTGGGTCGATGCTGCCGGCGTCGACGGCACCGCTGCGTTCGTGCAGATCGGCGGATGGACGCTGTTCACCGGCGCGCTGCAGATCGGTTTCGCGACGGCCCTCAGGCTGGCCGCGATCCTCGCGCTCGCTCTGATCGGCGGCCTCACAACGACGGGCCCCGACCTCGTGCGCTCCAGCATCCAGCAACTGCGGGTTCCCTACCGGATCGGCTACACGGCCCTGGCCGCCTACCGGTTCGTGCCCCGCTTCGGTCACGAACTCTCGGTGATCCGCGCGGCGCATCGTGTCCGAGGGCGCCACGGCGGACGCGGGCCGTTCGCGCGGATCGCGCGAGGCTGGGGATACATCGTGCCGCTGCTCGCGGGGGCGATCCGGCATGCCGAGCGCGTCGCGCTGGCTATGGATGCCAGGGCCTTCGGTGCGCACGCCACCCGCACCGAGCGACACCTGGTGCCCTTCCGCACGCGAGATGTCGTGTTCATCGCGGTGTTCGTCGTGGCATCCGTCGCTATCTTCATCGCCGTGCACCTCCTGAGCTGACCCCGTCCCGCCCGGCGCCCCCGCGCCCTCATCCCCCGCACATGCGAGATGGGTTGTGCCGGTTACGGAAGCCCATAACCGGCACAACCCATCTGAGCTGAACCGCGCCAGCGGTGGTCAGCGCTTGCCTGCGATCTGACGGCCGACCAGATCACGCATGATCTCGTTGGTGCCGCCGTAGATGCGGTGCACTCTGGCGTCGGTGAAGGCCCGTGCGATCGGGTACTCCATGATGTAGCCGTAGCCGCCGTGCAGCTGCACACCGGTGTCGAGCACCTCCCACTCGCGCTCGGTCGCCCAGAACTTGACCTTCGCCGCATCCTCTGCGGTGAGCTTCTGGTCCTTGTACGCGCGCAGAGCGCGGTCGATGTACGCCCACATCACCTCGGTGGTGGTGACCATGTCCGCAAGGCGGAAGCGCGTGTTCTGGAAATCGGCGATCCGCTCACCGAACGCTTCGCGGTCCTTCGTGTAGGCGATGGTCCACTCGGTCGCGGCCTGAGCTGCCGCCGCGGCGGCGACGCCGATCGACAGGCGCTCCAGCGGCAGGTTCATCATCAGCTGGATGAAGCCCTGCCCTTCCTTGCCACTGATCAAGTTCTCGTCTGGCACGAACACGTCGGTGAAGCTGAGCTCGGCGGTGTCCCAACCGTGGAAGCCCATCTTGCTGAGCTTCTTGCCCTGGTCGAATCCCTCCATGCCCTTCTCGAGAATGAGCAGGCTGAATGCGTCGGGACGCGTGCCCTCACCGGTCTTCACGAACGTCACGACGATGTCGGCTGTCGTGCCGGAGGAGATGAAGGTCTTGGCGCCGTTGACGATGTAGCCGCCGTCGACCTTCTTCGCGTTGGTCTTGA
>JBEBSN010000060.1:0-16889 GCA_040394295.1 Microbacterium sp. | reverse complement strand
CAACTTCCGCAACGAGGGCGCCGACTCCACGCACAGCCCGGAGTTCGCGATGCTTGAGGCTTATCAGGCCTACGGCGACTACTTCCAGATGGCTGAGCTCACGCAGGAACTCGTGCAGAACGCCGCGGTTGCGGTCTCCGGGTCCACGACGGTGACCTGGGCGGACGGCACCGAGTACGACCTCGGTGGCGAATGGGATCGCATCTCGATGTACGAGTCGCTGTCGGCGGCATCGGGTCGCACCATCACCCCCGCGGACGCGGTGGAAGACCTGATCGCGTTCGCTGAGGAATCCGGCGTCGATCTGCCTCCGCAGGCGACCCACGGAAAGCTGGTCGAAGAGCTCTGGGAGCACTTCGTCAAGGGCGACCTCGTGCGACCGACGTTCGTCATGGACTTCCCCGTCGACACCTCACCTCTCGTGCGCGAGCACCGCTCGATCGACGGTGTGGTGGAGAAATGGGACCTGTACATTCGTGGCTTCGAGCTGGCGACGGGGTACTCCGAGCTCGTCGACCCGGTCATCCAGCGTGAACGCTTTGCCCTCCAGGCCAAGCTCGCCGCCCGCGGTGATGTCGAAGCGATGCCTGTCGACGAGGAGTTCCTGCGTGCGCTCGAACACGGCATGCCCCCGTCGGGCGGCATGGGCATGGGCATCGACCGGCTGCTGATGGCGATCACCGGCCTCGGCATCCGTGAGACGATCCTCTTCCCGCTGGTCAAGTAGTCAGCCGGGCGGCTGATCACGTCGACGAGTCGCCACGGCGGAAGGCCCATTCGGGCAGCACCGCCGTGTCGATCATCGTCGTGAGCAGCGACGCCAGCGAATAGGCAGGATCGATCTCGACGGCCTGTTGCAGGTAGTGCGCGGCGTGCGTCGAACGACCCAGGGCCCACGACAGCCAGGCGGCAGCGGTCAGCGGTGCCGGCCGAGAGCTGCGCGGTGCGCGTGCGGCGGCATTGCGGACGACCGTGAGAGCGACCCGGAGGCGATCGGGGTCAGGGCGCGGGCCGCGACCGAGGAAGACCTCGCCCAGGTCGCTCGGTATCGAAACGCCGGCGGCAGCGAACGAAAGCTGCGCGTCGAGCGTGCGCACTCCCGCGGAGAGATCACTGGCCCATTGCAGCAGCGCCACGTCTCGGAACGTGGGTCTGTTCAGGCACCACAGCAGCGCCGCGGTCACAAAGGGCGGTTGGTTCTCTGGCGCGTCCAGCAGTTCTTCGAAGAAGAGGGGCAGGTCGTCGAGAAGCAGTGAGGCCGCGATCGCCTGTGGGTTCTCGCGCTCGCCGCCTGCTCCGGGAGCGCTCGGCCGAGCGAGCACGTCGGAAAGGTCGTGCAGCGCTCGCCCGACGCGTTCTGTCTCTGCCAGATCGACGACAGGCAACTCGGTGCCGTCGTCCTGGTCTCCTGAGACGTCGGAGATTCCTGGAACGACGGGCGCGGCCGGAATGTCATCGATCGAACGCACGATCGGGTCGTCGTGCAGATAACTGGACCAGCCGTCCGCACTCACGCAGAGCGCGTCGACGATGCGCAGTCCGAGGTCTGACGCGAGCGCGAGCAGTTCCTCGACGACGACGCACTGCGGCAGGACGATGCCGTCGGGGGTCTGCTGCGGGCTCTCATCGGTATACACGACGACGGCGACGGCATCCGTCCCGTCGACGCGGGATACGAGCCCTATGGCTGTGTCGACGAAGTCGTCGAGGTCGACGTCGGCGTGCGGCAGGTCGATGCGCATCGCGCCGTGTGCGCGCGACCGCTGGAACGGCAGCAGCACGATGCTCTGCCGGGGCGTGAACCCTGCGAGCGCAGGGACGAGAGCGAGGAAATCGGCGGAACCTGCCGCCCGGAGGACTGTGTTCATACGGCGAGTGTGGCGGCTCGAGCGCGACGCACACGCGGTTCCACAGCAAAATCGCGTGCCCGCGGGCGGTGCAGGGAGAGTGCGCGCTGTCGTCGTGGGCCACGTACGATAGACGTATGGACAGTTTCTGGGTGGTTGCGGCGTGGTCCATTCTGCCGACCATCGCAGTGTCTTTCGTCTTCTTCTTCGTGGTGCGAAGCATCCTGCGCTCCGACCGCACCGAGCGTAAGGTGCACGCGAGGATCGAAGCCGAAGAGCGCGCGGCCCGCGGTCTGCCGCCACGCGCGTCCTGACTCTCCGCAGCGGCGCATGCCAGCCGTGTCGGCACGACCGGCTACGCTGAGTTCAGACGCCGCATTCGGCGACTGCTGAATGCCGGACGGCGGGGGTGAGACGAATGATCCCATGGCCGTGGTGGGTGTTGGCGTTCCTCACCATCGTGGACATCACGATCCGCATCATCGCGATCATCGTCGTCCCGCGCAATCGGCGGCCCACAGCCGCGATGGCCTGGCTGCTCGCCATCTTCTTCATCCCGTATATCGGCGTGCTCCTCTTCCTCGTCATCGGAAACCCTCGGCTGCCGCGTGCAAGGCGTCGCAAGCAGGATCAGATCAACGCCTACATCAACGAGACGAGCGATCAGCTGCACTTCGGAACGCTGCGTCCTGATGCGCCGAAGTGGTTCACTCCGATAGTCGCGATGAACCAGAAGCTGGGCGCCCTGCCGATCTCGGGCGACAACGGGGCGCATCTGATCAGCGACTATCAGGAGTCGCTGGACGCGATGGCCGATGCCATCCGCGAGGCAGAGGACTACGTCCACGTCGAGTTCTACATCTTGCAGTCGGATGCTGCGACCGATAACTTCTTCCGCGCGCTCGAAGAGGTCTCAGCCCGCCACGTCGAGGTGCGCGTGCTGCTCGATCACTGGGCGAACCGCTGGAAACCGCGCTACCGCAAGACGATCAAGCGGCTCAACGCGATGGGGGCGGACTGGCATCTGATGCTCCCGATGCAGCCCCTGAAGGGGCGGATGCAGCGCCCAGACCTGCGCAATCACCGGAAGCTCCTGGTGGTCGACGGCAAGATCGCCTTCGTCGGATCGCAGAACGTCACTGACTCGACCTACAACCTGCCGAAGAACATCAAACGTGGGCTGCACTGGGTCGATCTGATGGTGCGCGTCGACGGCCCCGTCGTGCTCAGCATCAACGCCATATTCCTCAGCGATTGGTACAGCGAGACCGACGAGGTGCTCAGCGAGATCGACATCACCCAGGCGGAGATCGGCAGCGGTGACCTCGACTGCCAGATCGTCCCATCAGGACCCGGTTACGAATCCGAGAACAACCTGCGGCTGTTCCTCGAGCTGCTGTACTCCGCCAGCGAGAAGATCATCATCGTGAGCCCGTACTTCGTGCCTGACGAAGCGTTGCTGTTCGCGGTGAGCTCGGCGTGCGACCGTGGTGTGCACGTCGAACTGTTCGTCTCCGAAGAGGGCGATCAGGCGATGGTCTACCACGCTCAGCGCAGCTACTACGAGGCGTTGCTTCGTGCAGGCGTGCGCATCTGGATGTATCGCAAACCGTACATTCTGCACACGAAGTCCCTCACGATCCACGACGAGGTCGCCGTCATCGGCTCAAGCAACATGGACATGCGCTCGTTCGGACTCAACCTCGAGATCTCGATGCTGGTGCGCGGGGAAGAGTTCGTGGCCGAGATGCGCGAGGTGGAAGACCACTACCGCTCGCTCAGTCGCGAACTCACTCTCGAGGAGTGGCTGCAGCAGCCGCTACGCTCGACGGTACTCGACAACCTCGCGCGGCTGACCTCGGCGCTGCAGTAAGAGCGGTTTCGAAGACAGGTGCCGCCGAAAGCGTAATCTGAGGGCATGGCTTCCTCTCTTCGAATCGCCCTGTCCGCATCTGCCGTGTTGGCGACGGCTCTTCTCGTCGTGGGCTGTGCGTCATCGCCTGGTTCGTCGTCGCCGACGAGCACGCCCGATCCTGATCAGTCCCAGAGCACCGGCACGACGCACACGTCGGGCGACATGGAGGCCGCCTGGCTCGATGGCGGTCGTATGTTCGCGGTTGTGACCTGGGGATCGTCGACCTGCGTACCGACCGTCGATGAGGCGACGGCGGAAGGGCAGACCGTCGCCGTGACGCTGAACGCCGGCGATCCATCGCAGGCCTGCACAGAAGACCTCGTGCCGCGGGCCAGCCTCGGTTCGCTTCCGGAGGGGGTCGATCCGACCACGGATGTCGAACTCATCGTGACTCTCGGCGACGTCACCGACGATATCGACCTCGACGGTAACGCCGCTCTGGCTGGAGGTGCAGGCGAATACGAGCCGAGCGCGGGATGGTTCGACGATGCAGGAATCGTTCTGCTCACGTGGGGCTCGTCGACGTGCGCTCCGATCCTCGAGAACGTCGAGGCGAGCGTGGGCGGTGCAACCGTGACGTTCAAGACCGAAGACCGTGTGTGCACCATGGACATGGCTCCGCGTGCCACGATCGTCCCGCTCACTGGCCTGCCCGATGATGCGGATGACGACGAGTTCACGTTGACGCTCGTGGGCGACAATCTCGACGCCACAGTCCCCGTGATCAAGGGGTAGCCGGGCTCACCCGTCCGCGTCGCTGGGCGACTCGCGCGAGCTCGTGCCGCGCGGCGAGAGGGCAATCCAGCACAGTGTGAGCGCCTCGCACCGTGCCGTATCGCCCTTTCGCACCGCTGAAGGCGCGCCCGAACGCGAACGCGCGGCTCAGAGCAGGTCGACCGGGTGGCCCTCCGGCAGCGCCAGCAGCAGCGCGCCGGGGTCGACGCGGCAGTGGATGCGCACGGCCTGACCGAATTCGTCGCCATCGAGCTCGATCGGAGTCGGGTTGACGGCGGCCGCTTCGACGGCCCGTCCGCGCAGATACCGCACGGACGCGTCCTTGCCGCGCCGCTGCAGCACCAGCCGCCCCGCGCGGAATCGCCTGAGCACAGAGTTGTCCCACCAGATCTTGCGCCAGACTCCGAGCCAGCCCAGTGGCCCTGTCGGCTGGATGATCGCGACATCCATCTCACCGTCGTCGATGGATGCCGACGGGATGAGCGAGATGCCTGCAGGCAGCGTGCCGCAGTTCGCGAACAGCACGCTGTGCACCTTCGCGGAGTGCAGACGGGAATCGTCGAGCTGATAGACGATGCGGAACGGCTTGGCGCTGGGCAAAGAACGCGCGGCGCCATCGACGTAGGCCACCCAGCCGACAGACTTTTTCAGGTCCGGGCGGGTGTTGGCGATCATGTCAGCGTCAAGACCCATTCCGGCGAGCACGACGAACGCGTGTTCGCTTGCTTCGCCGTCCTCGCGCGTGAGGGTGGCCCACCCGATGTCGATCGGATGCCGGAAATCACCGAGCGCCGCCCGGATCATCGCCTCGGGGTCGAGCAGCGGCAGGTTCAGGTTGCGGGCGAGCAGGTTGCCGGTGCCGCTGGGCACGATGGACAGGGGCACCCCTGTGCCTGCCATCGCCTCGGACACGGCGCGGACCGTCCCGTCTCCGCCGGCGACCAGCACCACATCCACCCCGCGCTCCAACGCCTCACGGGTCACTCCCTGTCCGGCATCGGCCACCGTCGTGGTGTAGAACGCAGGATGCGCCCACCCCGCCTCTTTCGACAGGTCGCGCACCGCGGCGCGCAGACGTTTCTCGTCGACCTTGATGGGGTTGTAAACGAGAGCTGCCTGACGGTTGCGTGAGGGGCTCTTGCTCATGTCGATCACTCTACGGCCCGCATCCTTTCGCGCGTGTCACGCCAACTAGACTTGATGAATGATCGACCTTGCTCTTCTCCGTGACCAGCCTGAGATCGTCCGCCGTTCGCAGGCGGCCCGTGGCAACGATGTCGCCACTGTTGACGCCGCTGTCGAAGCTGATCGATCGCGTCGTGCCGCGCTGAGCGCCTTCGAAGAGCTGCGCGCCGAGCAGAACGCCTTCGGTAAGCAGGTGGCCAAGGCGCCCAAGGAAGAGAAGGCCGCTCTCGTCGCGCAGGCGAAGGAGCTCGCAGAGAAGGTCAAGAACGCCCAGCAGGCGTCGAACGAGGCGGCGGATGCTGCGGCATCCGCTCTGGCTCTCATCGAGAACCTCGTGATCGATGGCGTGCCGGCCGGGGGCGAGGAGAACTTCGTCGAACTGCGTCGCGTGGGCGACGCGCCCGTGTTCGACCCCGAAGCCTTCCCGAACGGCCCTCGCGACCACCTCGAACTCGGCGAGATGCTCGGCGCGATCGATATGGAGCGCGGCGTCAAGGTCTCGGGCTCGCGCTTCTACTTCCTGCGCGGAATCGGTGCGCGGCTGGAGATCGCGCTCATGAACATGGCGCTCGACAAGGCGCTGCAGAACGACTTCGTTCCGATGATCACGCCGACGCTGGTGCGCCCGGAGATCATGCGGGGCACGGGGTTCCTCGGCGAGCACGCCGATGAGGTGTACCACCTCGACAAGGAAGACGATCTGTATCTGGTCGGCACCAGCGAGGTCGCGCTCGCCGGGTACCACAAGGACGAGATCGTCGATCTGTCGAAGGGTGCTCTCCGCTACGCCGGCTGGTCGACGTGCTACCGCCGCGAAGCCGGTTCGTACGGCAAAGACACCCGCGGGATCATTCGCGTGCACCAGTTCAACAAGCTGGAGATGTTCGTCTACACCGACCCCGAGGATGCCGAGGCAGAGCACCTTCGTCTCGTCGCACTGCAGGAGGAGATGCTGACCGCGCTCGGGCTGTCGTACCGTGTGATCGACGTGGCTGCGGGCGACCTCGGCTCGAGCGCTGCCCGCAAGTACGACATCGAGGCATGGGTACCGACGCAGGGCGCGTTCCGCGAACTGACATCGACCTCGAACTGCACGACCTTCCAAGCGCGACGACTCGACGTGCGTTACCGGCCTTCGACGGGCTCAGGCGCCGGCGGTGACGGGTCGGGCACGAAGACGCAGCCGGTGGCGACGCTGAACGGAACTCTCGCGACGACGCGTTGGATCGTGGCGATCCTCGAGACCCACCAGCAGCCTGACGGCTCGGTGATCGTGCCAGAGGCGCTGCGGCCCTACCTGGGCGGGCTGTCGGTGCTGGAGCCGCTCTCATGACCCCGTGGCTGGTCGGCCTCGATGTCGACGGAACGATCATCTTGCAGGACGAGACGATGAGCCCCGGTGTTCCTGAGGCGGTGGCACGCGTGCGCGACGCCGGTCACTTCGTGACGATCGCCACCGGACGAAGCTGGATGGCGACCGAGCGGTGGGTCGACGCGCTGGAGATCACGCCGGAGTTCGTCGTCTGCTCGAACGGCGCGGTGACCATGCGCCGCGTCGGCGACGCGTGGGAGCGCTGGAACGTCGAGCTCTTCGATCCGACCGCTGTGCTCGCCCTGCTCACGGAGCGCCTGCCCGAGGCGCACTACATGGTCGAGCTGGAAACCGGTCAGCGACTGTTCACCGGCGCGGTCGACGACTGGTCGCTGCAGGGCGGGCGCGAAGTCGATTTCGACGAACTCGCAGCACTGCCCGTCTCGCGCGTCGTCGTGGTCTCGCCTGACCACGACGAAGACGACTTCCACCGACTTGTGGTGGATGCCGGACTCAACGAGGTCTCGTACGCCATCGGCTGGACAGCCTGGCTCGACATCGCCCCGCACGGCGTCGACAAGGGCACCGCGCTCGCGCGCGTGTACGGCGAACTTGACATCGAAGGCGACCGCGTGCTCGTCGCGGGTGACGGACGAAACGATGTCGGGATGTTCGGCTGGGCGCTCGGCATCGGCGGGCGCGCTGTGGCGATGGGGCAGGCCCCTGATGACGTGAAACAGGCCGCAGGCGAGGTCACTGCCGACGTCGCCGACGGCGGTCTGGCGCTCGCACTGGACACGCTGTTGGTTCATCCAGCGCTCCCTCAGGTGAAGACGGGACAATGAAACCGGCTAGACTCGAGCACTGATCGGTGGATTCGTCCATCGAGGAGGGTTGTCCGAGCGGCCGATGGAGCTGGTCTTGAAAACCAGTGGGCAGAAATGTCTCGTGGGTTCGAATCCCACACCCTCCGCAGAGAACTGACTGCGGTACACCGAGCACTGCGATCAGATGTGAAAGGCCCCGAGTGAGCGAGAAGATCCGTCGCCGCAAGACTGTGGCACGCCACGGTCAACTGCGCTCTCCGGGCCCGATCGGTCAATTGCTGAAGATTCTCGGCGTCAGCCTTGCCGTCCTTCTGGTGAGCGGTGTGAGCGTCGGTGCTTTCGTCGTCAGCGATCTGTACGGTACAGCCACCGCCGATGCCGTCGAACTCGAGGATGCGCGACCGGTGCCGCCCGACATCAATGAGTTCGAGGGTGGCTTCAATCTGCTGCTGGTCGGTACCGACAGCTGCGAGGACAAGTACGCGCATCTTTTCGGCGATCGATGCAGCGGTTCTGATTCAGAGGGCAACCTCAACGACGTCAACATCCTCATGCACGTCTCGGAAGAGCCGCGGCGCATCACGGCGGTGAGCTTCCCGCGTGATCTGATGATCCCGATTCCGTCGTGCACGAACGAGAACGGCGGCACGACCTCGGCAATGAGCAAGCAGCCGCTCAACAGCGCATACTCCTACGGCGGTCTGAACTGCGTCGCCAGGACGGTCAGCGAACTCACCGGGCAGGAGATCGACTTCGCAGCGTCGGTCAGCTTCGGCGGAGTGATCGAGATCACGAACGCCATCGGCGGTGTCGATGTCTGCCTGGCGAACCCGATCCGCGACCGTTACACCGGTCTCGACATGGCAGCGGGTGACCACACTGTCGAGGGGCTGCAGGCCCTGCAGTTCCTGCGTACGCGTCACGGCGTCGGCGACGGCAGCGACCTCGGTCGCATCGGCAACCAGCAGCAGTACATGTCGAGTCTTGCGCGCAAGCTGATCAGCGACGAGGTCCTCGGCAACGTGCCCACGATGCTGAACCTGGCCAACACGGCGCTGAGCAACCTCGAGCCGAGCACGTCGCTGACGAACCCCATGACGATCGTGCAGGTCGCTCTCGCGGTGAAGGACGTGCCTTTCGAGGACATCGTGTTCCTGCAGTATCCGACGTACGCCGACCCTGCCGACCGCAACAAGGTCGTTCCGAATGATCAGGCCTCGCAGGTGATGTGGGAAGCGATCAACGAGAACCAGCAGCTGAAGGTCACGCATCAGAACACCGCCAACGACGGTGTGGTCGTGAAAGAACCGGAAGACGCGCCCGCCGATGAGACGGCGCAGACGCCTGCGCCGGAGAGCGTCACTGAGCTGCCGGATTCGATCAAGGGCAACTCTGCTGCACAGCAGACCTGCTCCAACGGAAACGGCTAGCTTCCGGCTGTGGAGCGGCGGATGACGAGCTCTGGAGCGAACACCGTCTGACGCGGGATGCTCTTGGGGTCGGCTGCCTCTTCCAGCACGATCCGCAGCGCCGTGCGGCCGATCATTCGGCTGGGCTGCCGGATCGACGACAGGGGAACGGCTGCTGCGGCGGCGAAGATCGTGTCGTCGAACCCGATGAGCGCGATCTCGTCGGGCACCAGCATCCGTCCGCCGGAGACGAGAGACTGCAGCAGGCCGAGGGCGAGCAGATCGTTGCCGGCGAACACGGCGTCGGGCCATTCTCGACGCGGACGCGCGAGTATGCGGGCGCCGGCGGCGACGCCCTCGTCCACGGTCATCGACGTCGTTGCGACCACCTCCAGGTCTACCCGTGTGGCGGCGTTCTCGGCCGAGGCGCGGGCTCCCGCGAGGCGATCGTTCATCTGGCGCAGCTGCAGAGGGCCCCCGACGAAGGCGATGCGGCGGCGGCCTGTCTCGATGAGGTGATCGACGGCGAGTCGGCCTCCGGCGACGCTGTCGACGGAGACCGACGAGAACTCGCCGTCGGCGCTGAAGCGGTCAACGAGCACGGGTGCGATTCCGGCCGAGCGCAGCCGTCGCAGTTGCGGCAGGACATCTCCGTAGGGCGAGAGCAGCAACCCTCGCACCTGCTGTTCTCGAAACAGATCGAGGTAGACCTTCTCGCGCGATGGATCCTCATCGGTGTTGCCGTAGAGAATCGCGATGCCGTGCGTTGCGGCTTCGTCCTCGGCGCCGCGGACGACATCGTTGTAGAACGGGTTCTGACCGTCGAGAACGACGAAGCCGACGGTGGTGCTGACCCCGGCGCGAAGCTTGCGGGCGGCGTCGTTGCGGACGTAGCCGAGTTCTTCGATAGCCTGACTCACTCGCGCGACGGAGTCCGGCGACACATCGCCGGGGCGATTGAGCACGTTGGAGACGGTGCCGACCGAGACGCCGGCGCGCTGCGCGACATCGCGGATGCTGACGGACACAGCGCTCCTTACTTCGTCGGTCGGATCACGATTCGGCCCGCAAAAACCGTGTCGCGAAACCGATTCATTTACACTAGCCTGAAATCACCTGAAACGATTCATGTATAGTTCAAC
This sequence comes from Microbacterium sp., assembly GCA_040394295.1. Lineage (GTDB taxonomy): Bacteria > Actinomycetota > Actinomycetes > Actinomycetales > Microbacteriaceae > Microbacterium. The sequence goes on along the minus strand of JBEBSN010000060.1, from coordinate 6,517 downwards.
CCGAACTGTTTTTCCGCCAGACCTCGAAGGAGAGGGCAGCCCGTGTCCGACGAAGTCCCCGCAGGCGCACACACCGATGCCGCTCTCGAGCTGCATCGTGTCGTGAAGTCCTTCGGACCTGTCATAGCGCTCCGCTCTGGAAGCCTCACCCTGCGTCCGCGCTCCATTCACGCCCTCATCGGCGAGAACGGCGCAGGCAAGTCCACGATGGTCAAGATCATGGCCGGGCTGTACCGACGTGACTCCGGCGACTTCCGCTTTCGCGGTGAAGACGTCGACTTCACCAGCACGGCCCAGTCGAAGGCCGCTGGCATCGCCGTCATCTACCAGGAGCCGACGCTCTTCCCCGACCTCTCCGTGACGGAGAACATATTCATGGGGCGCCAGCCGGTGAACCGCTTCGGCCGCATCGACCGCAAGGCCATGCGCGATGAGGTCGATCAGATCTTCCGTCGCCTCGGCGTCGCCCTCGATCCCGACCGGATCACCGAGGGGCTTTCGATCGCCGACCAGCAGCTCATCGAGATCGCCAAGGCCATCTCGCTCGATGCCAGCGTGCTCATCATGGACGAACCCACAGCGGCGCTCAGCGGTGTCGAGGTCGAGCGTCTGTTCGCTGTCGCACGGAGCCTGCGCGACGAGGATCGGGCGATCCTGTTCATCTCTCACCGCTTCGACGAGGTCTTCGACCTCTGCGACACGGTGACCGTGATGCGCGACGGCTCGTACGTCGACACCATGCCCATCGCCGAGACGACCGTCGACGAACTGGTCCGTCAGATGGTCGGCCGCGACGTCACCGAGCTGTTCCCCAAGCAGGATGCCGTCATCGGCGAGTCGCTGCTGGAAGTCAACGGCCTCACCAGCCCTGGTATGTTCCACGACATCTCGTTCTCGGTGCGTGCGGGCGAGATCGTCGCGCTCGCCGGTCTCGTCGGCGCCGGACGCAGCGAGGTCGTTCGCGCTGTCTTCGGCGTCGACGACTACGAGAGCGGAGCGGTACAACTGCTCGGCAAGACCATTCCCAAGAAGAATCCGGTCGCCGCTATGCGGGCGGGCCTCGCCCTGGTGCCGGAGGACCGACGCAAACAGGGTCTCGTGACCGATGCGACAGTCGGCGGCAACACCGTCATGGCGATTCGTCGCCGCCTGGCGAAGCTCGGGCTGATCACAACGGCGATGGAGAACCGGGCCGCGAGGGAGTGGGCGACGCGACTCGAGGTGAAGAGCCATGCGCTCGACACCGTCGCCGGCACGCTCTCCGGTGGAAACCAGCAGAAGGTCGTTCTGGCCAAGTGGCTCGCGACCGGGCCGAAGGTCCTCATCGTCGACGAGCCGACTCGCGGCATCGACGTCGGGACGAAGGCGTCAGTGCACCGCCTGCTCTCAGAGCTCGCAGGGCAGGGGCTCGGCATCGTCATGATCTCCTCCGAGTTGCCTGAAGTGCTCGGCATGGCCGATCGCGTGCTCGTGATGCACGAGGGGCGGATCACCGCCGAAATCGACCGTGCTGATGCGACGAGCGAGAACGTCATGCACGCAGCCACACACGCATCGGGGCATCCTTCTGGAGATACCCAGAGCGAGCGGAAGGAATCGAAGTGACCGCGACAGTACCGACGGCATCTTCTGCCGGTCGCATCAAGACGCTGCTGGGCGGCGGACGCATGCGCGAGCTCGGCATCCTGCTGGCTCTCATCCTCGTCGTGGTGGCGGCGACGGTGAAGAATCCGAACTTCCTCTTCTCCGGCGACGGCTGGCGGGATCTGCTGCTGACACCGGCGCCGCTTCTGCTCGTCGCCATCGGCCAGGCCTTCGTCATCATCACCCGAAACGTCGACATCTCGGTCGGCTCGGTGATCGGCCTCACGGCCTATCTGACCGGCCGCCTGTTCGTCGACTTCCCCGGAATCCCGATCGCACTCGTCGTTGTCGCCGCGCTGCTTTTCGGGGCGCTGCTCGGTCTGATCAACGGCGCTCTCGTCGCTTTCGCCAAGGTTCCATCGATGGTGATCACCCTCGGCACCCTGTACGCCTATCGCGGTATCAACGTGCTCTGGGCCGGCAGTAACCGCGTCAACGCCGGCGACATGCCTCGACCGTTCCTGAAGTTCGGCACCATGCAGTTCCTCACGATCCCCGTGCTCACGATCGTCGCCGTCGCCGTGCTCCTGGTCGCGGCCTGGTATCTGCGCAACATGCGCTCGGGCCGTGAGCTGTACGCGATCGGCTCCGACCCCGAGGCGGCGAAGCTGTACGGTCTGAAGACCACACGGCGCACGCTCACCGCATTTGTCCTGTCCGGTACGCTGGCAGGCCTCGCCGGTGTCTTCTACGCGGCACGCTACGGCACCATCGACTCGCAGGCCGCAGCTGGCTGGGAGTTCGACGCGATCGGTGCTGCCGTGATCGGCGGTGTCGCCATCGTCGGCGGCGTCGGAACAGTATGGGGCGCGGCGATCGGTGCGTTCCTGCTGATGACCATCAACCGCGCCCTGCCCATTCTCGGCATTCCGGACTTCTGGCAGCAGGCTGTGGTGGGCGTGCTCATTATCGGCGCGATCGTGCTCGACCGAGTGCTCGCCGTCAGACAGAAACGTCGCCTTATCGAAGCGAGGGATGAATCATGACCACCGCGACAACGACGACGACCAGTATCGTCCAGTTCGACCACGAGCGTCCGCTGTGGCGACGGGTGGTGATGACGCGCGAGTTCGGCATCATCGGCTTGCTCTTCATCGTGATCCTCGTCGCCTCCGTGTCGGTGAAGGGCTTCGCCCAGCCGCTGACGTACAACTATCTGCTGCTGGATGTGGCACCGATCCTGTTCATCGCCCTCCCGATGACGCTCGTGATGACCACGGGTGAGATCGACCTCTCCGTCGGCAGTATGGCCGGCCTCGCAAGCGTCACCACTGGTGCGCTTGTGCAGGGTGGCCTGCCATTCGAGGCGGCTGCCGTGATCGCCCTGGTCGTCGGCGTGATCGGTGGAGCCTTCAACGGTTTCCTGGTGACCACCGTCGGCCTCCCGTCTCTCGCGGTCACGATCGGTACCCTCGCGCTGTTCCGCGGAATCGCCGTCGGAATGCTCGGGACGACTGCGGTCACGGACTTCCCGGTGTTCTGGAAGGATCTGGCCAAGGCCCGGCTCGCCGGAACCCAGATCCCGTGGGTGATCATCCCGTTCCTGGTCCTGCTGGTGCTGTTCGTCGTGCTGTTTCACTTCACCCCGTTCGGCCGCGGCATCTTCGCCGTCGGCCAGTCGAAGGAAGCCGCGCACTTCTCAGGCGTCAACGTGAACCGCACCAAGTTCACCGTGTTCGTGCTCGCCGGTGCGGTCGCCGCCCTCGCGGGCATCTTCTACACGCTGCGCTACGGCAGTGCTCGAGGAGACAACGCCACAGGGCTCGAGCTACAGGTGATCGCGGCCGTCGTGCTCGGCGGAGTGTCTGTCTTCGGTGGCCGGGGCAAACTGCACGGCGTGATCGCAGCGGTCCTGCTGATCGGTGTGCTCTCCAGCGCATTGCGTCTGTCTGGTGTGACCAGCGACATCATCAACATCATCACCGGTGGTCTGCTGATCATCTCGGTCGTGGGCGCGAGCGCGTTCGCCTGGCTCAAATCAAAACGCACCACAGCGCCCCTGCGTATGTCTGCCTCTCCAGCACCATGAGGCTCCTCCTGCCGCCGACCCTTCAGCGGCAACCCACCCAACGAAAGGAACAACAATGAAGTTCTCGTTCAAACGGGCCACAGCGGGCGTCGCCGCAGTGGCGGCACTCACGCTCGTACTCGCCGGCTGCGCTGACACCGGCCCTGCCGACGGCGGCAACGGCGGCGGTGACAACGGATCGACTGAGCTGTCGATCACCCTGCTTCCGAAGAACCTCGGAAACCCCTACTTCGACGCGTCTCGCGTGGGTGCAGAGGCGGCTGCTGCCGACCTCGGTGCCGAGTTCGAAGAGGTCGGACCCACCGAGGCGACTCCGGACGGACAGGTCAGCTACATCAACACGGCAGCGCAGCAGCAGCGCTCGGCACTCGTCGTCTCGGCGAACGACCCGAACGCGATCTGCGACGCGCTGAACGAGGCGAGCGACGCAGGTGTCAAGATCGTCACGTTCGACTCGGACACTAACCCCGAATGCCGCGATCTGTTCATCAACCAGGCAGACACCGATGGCATCGCGCGCGTTCAGGGTGACCTGATCGCAGAGCAGATCGGCGGAACCGGCGAGGTCGCGATCCTCTCCGCCTCGGCGAACGCCACGAACCAGAACGCATGGAACGACGCGTTCGAAGAGTACATGGGATCTGAGTACCCCGACATCACGGTCGTCGAGACCGTGTACGGCGACGACGATGACCAGACGTCGTTCGACAAGACCGCAGCGCTGCTCCAGACGTACCCGAACCTGAAGGGCATCATCTCGCCGACCACCGTCGGCATCGCAGCTGCTGCGCGCTACCTTTCGGACTCTGACGCCAAGGGCAAGGTCTCGCTGACCGGTCTGGGCACGCCGAACCAGATGCGCGAGTACATCGAGGACGGCACCGTCACGGCGTTCGCCCTGTGGAACCCGGAAGACCTGGGCACGCTCGCGACTTACGCCGCTGCAGCTCTGGCCAACGGTGACATCACCGGTGCCGAGGGTGACACCTTCGACGCGGGCGACCTCGGAACGTACACGGTCGGCGCTGACGGCGTCGTGCTGCTGGGCGACCCGTTCGAGTTCAACGCGGACAACATCGGCGACTTCGACTTCTGAGTCGCCGCAGCGCTGAAGGGCGCCCGAGCCGGTCGGCTCGGGCGCCCTTTAATCGTTGTACGCACAGAAGGTTTCGTGAGTGTGCTCAGCGCGCCTTGCGGCGTGTCTCAGCGCGGATCGAAGCGCACGGGAGAGTGCGTTCGAGCGACGAGTGCGCGCAGCTCTTCCAGCGTCGTAGGGGCGGCGCCGAGGGCACGCGCCTGCACCAGCACATTGCCCAGAGCGGTCGCCTCGACAGGGCCGGCGAGCACGGGAAGGCCCGTACGGTCGGCTGTGGCCTGGCAGAGAAGCCGGTTCAGCGATCCGCCTCCGACAAGATGAATGCTGTCGAGCTGACGTGCGGAGAGCCCGGCCGCTGTCTGCACGGCGTTCGCGAAGGCGAGAGCGATCGATTCCACGATCGTGCGTGCGAAGGCCGCGCGGCCGGTCGGGACGGCGGAGCCGTGCACACGCAGCAGCGCGGCGATACGGGCAGGCATCTCTCCGGGCGAGCTGAGGGACGAGTGGTTCGCGTCGAAGACGGGGATATCTCCGGAAACTGCGGCAGCGGCATCCAGCAGCGCCGGCAGATCTATCGAAGCGTCATCCTCCGCTTCCCACGCTCGCAGCGTCTCACTCAGCAGCCAGAGGCCTGTGACGTTGTGGAGGAAGCGGTATCGGCCATCGACGCCGAGCTCGTGCGTGAAGTTCGCCTCTCGCGCGGCGTCGGTGAGTACAGGCTCGGTGAGCTCGACGCCCACCAGTCCCCAGGTGCCGCAGGAGATGTACGCCGCGTTCGGCGAGGCGAGGGGCGTGCCGACGACAGCGGATGCCGTGTCGTGCGAGCCCACGGCGACCACGGGCAGGCTCTTGCCGATGCGCTCGGCGACTTCAGGGCGCAGCATGCCGATTCGCGTGCCTGCGTCGACGAGATCGGGCAGCAGCGCGGTAGGGATGCCAAGACGTTCGGCGAGTTCGACGTCCCACTGGCCTGAATGCACCTCGAGCAGGCCGGTCGTCGATGCGTTCGTACGCTCCGCGACCTGCGCGCCGGTGAGCAGATATGCCACGAGGTCGGGGATGAGCAGTGCGGTGTCTGCGTCTGCCAGCATCGAGTCGGCGCCGTACTGATACAGAGTGTTGAACGGCAGGAACTGCAGACCGTTGCGCTGATACAGCTCCTCGAAAGGAGCGATCTCATGCACCTGCGCGACGCCTCGCGCCGTGCGCTCGTCGCGGTAGTGGAACGGCTGGGCCATTAGCTCGTCGTCTCGCATCAGTCCGTAATCGACAGCCCACGAATCGATGCCGATGCTCTCGATCGCTGGCTCACGACGCACGGCCTCGGCGAGGCCGTCGAGGATGTGGGCATAGAGGGCATCGAAGTCCCAGTGCAGTCCGTCTTGGTGCTCGACTGGTCCGTTCGAAAACCGTGTGACGAGTTCGAGTTCGAAGGATTCCGGGCCGATGCGCCCGATCATGACGCGCCCGCTGGTCGCACCGAGGTCGACTGCGGCGACTGCTCGCGTGGGGGGAACCTCGGGCTGAGTGGCGGACGCTTCGACGGGCTCAGCGACCGGGGCAGCGACTGGGGTGTCGGTGTCGGTCATCGCAGGAATGCCGCCGCGACGCCGGAGTCGACCGGGATGTGGAGGCCCGTCGTGCGGCTCAGCTCGGGCCCGGTCAGCACGTAGACGGCGTCCGCCACGTTCGCCGGCACGACCTCGCGCTTGAGGATCGTGCGGTTGGCGTAGAACTGGCCGAGGTCC
>JBEBSN010000059.1:0-17074 GCA_040394295.1 Microbacterium sp. | reverse complement strand
TCACGGTCCCCGCGTACTTCAACGACGCCGAGCGTCAGGCCACCAAGGAGGCCGGTGAGATCGCGGGCCTCAACGTGCTGCGCATCATCAACGAGCCGACCGCGGCGGCCCTCGCCTACGGCCTCGACAAGGGCAAGGAGGACGAGCTCATCCTCGTCTTCGACCTCGGCGGCGGCACGTTCGACGTCTCCCTGCTCGAGGTGGGCAAGGACGACGACTTCTCCACCATCCAGGTGCGCGCGACCGCGGGCGACAACCGTCTCGGCGGCGACGACTGGGATCAGCGCATCGTCGAGTGGCTGATCCAGCAGTTCAAGGCGACCTCGGGCGTCGACGTGTCGAAGGACAAGATCGCGCTGCAGCGCCTCAAGGAGGCCGCGGAGCAGGCGAAGAAGGAGCTCTCCTCCTCCACCTCGACGAGCATCAACCTGCCGTACCTGTCGCTGACGGAGTCCGGCCCGGTCTCGCTCTCCGAGACGATCACCCGCGCGAAGTTCGAGGACCTCACGAAGGACCTGCTCGACCGCACCAAGAAGCCGTTCGAGGATGTCATCCGCGAAGCCGGCATCAAGGTGTCCGAGATCGACCACATCGTGCTCGTCGGTGGATCGACGCGTATGCCCGCGGTCGCCGAGCTCGTCAAGCGCGAGACCGGCAAGGACGCGAACAAGGGCGTCAACCCGGACGAGGTCGTCGCCGTCGGCGCCGCACTGCAGGCCGGTGTCCTCAAGGGCGAGCGCAAGGACGTTCTGCTCATCGACGTCACCCCGCTGAGTCTCGGCATCGAGACCAAGGGCGGCCGCATGACGAAGCTCATCGAGCGCAACACCGCCATTCCGACCAAGCGCAGTGAGACCTTCACCACCGCAGACGACAACCAGCCGTCTGTGGCGATCCAGGTCTTCCAGGGTGAGCGCGAGTTCACCCGCGACAACAAGCCGCTCGGCACGTTCGAGCTCACCGGCATCGCCCCGGCTCCGCGCGGCATGCCGCAGGTCGAGGTCACGTTCGACATCGACGCGAACGGCATCGTGCACGTGTCTGCCAAGGACAAGGGCACCGGCACCGAGCAGTCGATGACCATCACCGGTGGATCGTCGCTGTCGAAGGAAGACATCGAGCGCATGGTGCGCGAGGCTGAAGAGAACGCCGCTGAAGACAAGAAGCGTGCGGATGCTCTTGAGCAGCGCAACCAGGCCGAGACGCTGTCCTACTCGATCGAGAAGTTGATCAAGGAGAACGAGGACAAGCTTCCCGCCGAGGTCAAGGACGAGGTCCAGGCTGATGTCGACGCTCTGAAGACGGCCCTGGCCGGCGATGACGACGACGCGGTCAAGACCGCGCTCGACAAGCTGAACGAGTCGCAGGGCAAGCTCGGCGAAGCGATCTACGCACAGTCGCAGGCGGATGCCGCATCTGAGGCCGGTCCGGCCGATGGTGAGGCCTCTGAGGGCGCTGCCTCCGCTGAGGAGGACGTGGTCGACGCCGAGGTCATCGACGACGAGGACGAGGAAAAGAAGTAACCATGACGGACAAGAACTTCGACGAGCACGGCGAGGTTCCTGAAGACGAAGGGTCGGATGCTGCGGCATCCGGCCCTGCGTCGCAGGAAGAGCAGCCGTCGCAGGAGAACGCAGATGCGGCCGAGGCCGCGGCTGCCGAGGGCTCTGACGAAACACCGGCAGACGGCATCGACGAGCTCACGGTCGACGACATCCTCGGTGCCGATCAGACCGGCGAGGCCGCAGCAGAGGACGCGGTCCTCGCGGACCTCGAATCCACTCTGCTGAATGACCTCAAGCGTCTGCAGGCAGAGTACGCCAACTACCGTCGGCGCACCGAAGAGCAGCGTCAGGTCGAGATCGAGCGAGCGAAGGGCGAAGCGGCCAAGGGTCTGCTTCCCGTGCTCGATGACCTCGACCGCGCAGCGGCTCACGGCGACCTCGAAGAGGGCACGCCCTTCTTCGTGATCGGCGAGAAGGTCCGCGCTGTCGTCGAACGCCTCGGCGTCGTCGCTTACGGCGAGAAGGGGGAAGAGTTCGACCCCCAGCACCACGAGGCGATCTTCCAGCAGCCCACTGAGGGTGTTGAGACTTCGACGATCCTCGACGTCGTCGAGGTCGGCTACCGGCTGGGCGATGTCGAGTTGCGTCCGGCCAAGGTCGTCGTCGCCGTTCCTGCGGACTCTTCGACAGGCTCAGTGGGCGGGTGATCGATGGCCAGCCAGGATTGGTTCGATAAGGACTTCTACAAGATGCTCGGCGTCACCAAGGACGTCAGTGACGCCGACTTGAAGAAGACCTATCGCAAGCTCGCCCGCAAGTATCATCCTGATTCGAATCAGGGTGATGCCACGGCCGAGGCGAAGTTCAAGGAGATCAGCGAGGCCTATTCGGTGCTCGCCGATCCTAAGCAGCGCAAGGAGTACGACGAGATCCGGGCGATGGGTTCGGGCGCGCGTTTCACCGCCGGTGGAGGCGGGGGTGGCGGTTTCGAGGACGTCTTCAGCCGTTTCGGTCAGGGCAGCCGCGGCCAGAGCGCCGACTTCGAGGACATCTTCGCGATGTTCAACCAGGGCCAACCTCAGGGTGCCGGCGGCGGCTTCGGTTCGGGGCGGTTCGGTCAGCCCAGCGGAGGGTTCCGCGGATTCGGTGGCCCTCAGAAGGGCGCTGACGTCACCGCGCGTACGACGCTCGATTTCACCACTGCCGTGCAGGGCGAGACCATCACTCTGCAGGGCGAGAACGGCAAACCGTTCAAGGTGAAGATCCCCGCTGGCGTCTCAGACGGGCAGAAGATTCGTCTGCGCGGTCGCGGTCGGCCCTCGCCCGATGGTGGCGAGAGCGGCGACATCGTCGTGCAGATCAAGGTGCGCCCGCATCCGATCTTCACTCGTGACGGTCTGAACCTGCGCGTGACGGTGCCCGTGACGTTCACCGAGGCGACGCTCGGCGCGACCATCGAGGTGCCGACGCTCGGCGGCGACGTGGTCAAGCTCCGCGTCGCGCCTGGCACTCCGTCGGGGCGCGTGCTCCGCGTCAAGGGGCGCGGTGTCAAGACGACGAAGGGCACCGGCGACCTGCTCGCTGAGCTGCAGGTGGCTGTGCCCGCGCATCTGGATGATGCGGCGCGTGAGGCGCTGCAGAGGTTCCACGATCTGGAGCCGAAAGAGAACCCGCGCGCTGAGATGATGTCCAAGGCGCGCGACTGATGAACTCGAGTGGTGGAGGTGATCGCGATGGTTGAAGATGAAGATGCTCCGATCTTCGCGATCGCCGTCGCCGCCGAGCTCTCTGGTATGCACCCGCAGACACTGCGTCAATACGACCGCATCGGACTCGTCGTTCCCGGTCGCACACGAGGCGGCTCGCGCCGCTACTCGGCGCGGAACGTTCAGCAGCTGCGTGAGGTCGCCCGGCTTTCTGCCGACGGGATGAGCCTTCCTGCCATCGCCCGTCTGCTCGATCTCGAAGACGAAGTGCGGATGCTGCGACGCCGCGTCCTCGATCTTGAGAGCGCGTTGCGTGCCGAGCGCGAGAACCGCCCCGGTGTGCGTGTCTTCGCCGCCGGCGCCGGTGGTGTGATCCCGGTATCGAGCGGCCGTCGCATCCGACGATCGACCGACGTGGTGCTGTGGCGCCCGGGTGGCCGCGGCAGCGACTGAGCTCAATGGAAGGGGCAGCGGGCTGGAGCATCCGCTGCGCGCACTCGGCCGCCCGACGCCGGTTTGGTCGGTAGCCTGCGCCGGTTCACGTCGAGTCCGTCGCCCAGAATGGACACGCGCGGATCGCTCATTGCGGCGATGCTCGCCGCAAGTCCGGCGATGGTGAGTTTCTCGCCAGGGCAGCGGTGGCCGGTCGCGACGTCTGCGCCGCCGTGCGGGATGAATGCCGTGAGCGCTTCGTAGTCTTCGACGCCGAAGAACCGTTCGGGATCGAAGGCGCCAGGGTTCGTCCACGCGTGCTCGTCGGTGTCGGTGCCGACGATGTCCAAGACGACTCTTCCACCGGCGGCGACTCGTTGGCCGTCGAGTTCGATGTCTGTGATCGCCCAGCCGGGCAGCATCGGCACGAACAGCGCCGTGCGGCGCACCTCTTGCGCGAACGCCGTCGCGAGCGGACCGCTCACGAGGCTGCCGCGCTCGGCAGTCTCGGCGGCGATGCGCCGGCGCCACTGGGGTCGATCATGCAGCTCTTTCGCGGCGTAGGCGACGAAACGCGCGGCGGCGACCATCGGGCGGATGCTGTTCTGAAGCTCGATCCCGGCCGTCTGTGCCGGAAGCAGGTCGCCGTCTCGATCGCGGTGCCACGCCCACTCGTGCAGCGCGGTGCCCTTCTCTGCGGACAGCGCGTCCGCGCGCACGGCTTCGATGAGCCGCTGTGCGTGCCGGTCAGACCAGCGACGATTCGCCCAGGCGAACGCGAAGGAGGGTGAGTAGGGCGCGCCGAAGCCGTCAACGATCTGCGCGAGCCGGGCCGACCATCTCGTCTTCGCCGCCGGGGTGCCGGGAAGCCCTGCCCACCTCATGATCGAACGCCCCAGTGCGCCCACGCCGGCTTCGTACGCCGACCGTCTGCTGCTGCCTTCGATCCATGCGCTCAATTCGCCTTGCCACTCGCGCTCGAGTAGCGGCAGCAGGCGCTCGACCTGGGCGTCGTCATAAAGAACATCGACGAACGTCGCTTTGCGATGGCGGTGGTCTTCGCGATCGAGGCTGTGCACAGAGCCATGACCGAACAGCGTCTCCTGCACGATCGCAGGCATGGCGCCGTGGCGCGCGATTCGTTCCTCGTCGTAGAAGAGTTCTACGCCTTCTGCGCCGCGGACGAAGATCGTGTCGTCGCCCAGCAGACGCATCGGCGCGGATCTGGCGCCGCCCCGCACGCGGCGCCAGATCCGGGATCCGAAATCGTAGCCATGCAGGAGGAGTGAGATCGAGTCGTCGCGCAGAAGAGTGCTCATGCGGCCACGATGACAGCAAGCCCAGGCGACGATCCAGGGGGAGGCGTATCCTCCGTCCTTGTGCTAAGACACAACCTGTTCCCGGTGCGGCTCTCGCGTCTCCTGCTTCGATTCACTACTCCAGGCCAAGCTTGTCCTTTGTCATGCCGGTTGCCTTCTCGACGATGTTCGGAAGCTCAGTGGTGCCGTAGAAGCGCGGGTCGGGATGCGTGACCGGCGGCATCGGCTCGCCGCGCTGCGGCTCGGCCACATACGAGAACTCGCCCTTGCCGTCGGGGGTGGGCCCGCTCGCCCAGGTGCCGTTCTCGGCCTCTTCGCCATCGGAGAAGTTGATGTACTGGTACGACACCTCCGTGAACTCCTTGGACTGGGGGAAGTTGCTCGGCACGGGGAGGTCTTCAGCTCCCTCTGCCCGCAGCTCTTCTGCGGCGGCGATCCACTGGTTCTGATGCATCGTGTCCCGTGCGAGCAGGAATGACAGCAGGTCTCGCACACCAGGATCGTCGGTCATGTTGTACAACCGCGCCACTTGCACACGGCCCTGCATCTCGGCGTTCGCATTGGCGGTGAAGTCGGCGAGGAGATTTCCGCTCGCGGTGATGTAGCTGCCGCTCCATGGGTTTCCCATGCTGTCGACGGGCCGCGCCCCGGCGCCGGCGACGACGGCCTGTTGTAGGTCAGTACCACCGATGACGGCCGCGACCGTCGGGTCGTCCTGCATCGCCTTTTCCGTGACGCCGATGGGCGCCTTCTCCAAGAGCTGCGCGATCATGATCGCGAGCATCTCGACGTGCCCCATCTCCTCGGCGCCGATCCCGAACACGAGGTCGCGGTACTTGTAGATCTCAGCTGGCGGGCGATTAACGGGGTTGACAGAGTGCGAGAGAGCGTCTCTTCAGTTCGCAGTCAGGGGAGAAGGCCGGCGACGAGGTCGTCGACGATATCGTCTGTATCGGCGTCAGGATCGATCGGCGACGTGAGTCGATCGAGGATGAGGCCGTCGATCGCATAGTGGAAGAGCGCGACCTCTCGGCGGCCCCCCGGCAGCCCGGCATCGTCGTTGAAAGCGACGTCGGCGGCGAACGCCGCTCGCTGCCATTCGCTCAGTGCTGCGGCGAGTTCGGGATGCCGTGCGGCCTCGAGCCGCAGTTCGAACAGCGCCAGCGTGACTTCACGGTGGCCGAGCAGTCGGCGAACGATGTCGCGGATGTAGTCGGCGAACAACTCAGGGCTCGGCGGCACGGCGGCGCGTCGCGTGAGATCTTCCGCTGTCGGTGCCAGGCGAGAGCCGATGCGCTCGAAGATCCCGGCGACGAGGGCTGTTCTGCTGCGGAAATAGTTGGAGGTCGTCCCCAGCGGCACCTCGGCCTCGCCGTCGACAGCGCGGTGGGTGAGCCCCCGGGAACCTTCTCGTGCCAGCACGGCGATGCCTGCGTCAGCCAGCAGGATGCGTCGTGCGTCGTTCTTCGCCATGAGGAGGACTCTAGCGCAACCACTTCACCTGTTGTAGTCTCTGACCACTGCATCTGTAGTTATTGGAGGAATGATGCGAGAACTCACCTATTACGTCGCCGTCACCATCGACGGATACATCGCCGGTCCAGAAGGAGAATTCGACCGCTTCTCCTTCGAGGGAGATCACGCGAGCGCGATCTGGGCCAGGTACGGCGGCACGGCGCCGACGGTACTCGCCACCGAAGCCGGGCTCTCGGTGCAGGACAGTCCATTCGACACAGTCCTGATGGGGTGGAACACGTACGCCGTCGGGCTCCCCGACCTTCCCCGTCCCTACGAGCACCTGCGACAGATCGTCTTCACACGCGGCCATGAGGCCCCTGAAGGATCCGACGGCGTCGAGTTCACCGACCGCGATCCCGTCGAGGTCGTGCGAGCGCTCAAGGTCGAGGAGGGAAAAGGCATCTGGCTGTGCGGGGGCGGCGCTCTCGCCGCGGCACTGCGTGATGAGATCGATCACCTCGCGCTGAAGCGCAATCCCGTGCTGTTCGGAACAGGCATCCCCCTGTTCGAAAGCAGTGACTACGCGCCTGTCGACTTTCGCCCTACCGCGATCACGCCTTTTGAATCGGGAGTCGTGCTCGCCGAGTACGTGCGGGGATAGGCAGTCGCACCCGCACAGCGGTGCACTCGCTAATGAGAGCAGCCATCCGAAGCGGGTAGTCTTGCGCCAATGAGGATGACGCGTCGCGAGTTGCTGATCGGCGCCGGAGCCGGCGCCCTCGGCGTGCTGCTCGTGTCCTGCACGCCAGAGCCCACACCGAGCCCGACGCCGACGCGTTCGCCATCGCCATCGTCCCTGCCCACAACCACGGTGCCAGCACCTGTCGCGAGCGTGCGCAGCGGATGGGCGACCGACCCCTTCTCTCGGGGTGCGGCGAGCTACACCCGCGTCGGAGTGCAGGAATCCACGCGCCAGAAGCTGGCCGAGCCCATTCAAGGCCGGGTCTACTTCGCCGGTGAGGCGACCGACGTCGACAACCCGGGCACGATGCGCGGCGCCGTCCATTCCGGGCAGAGCGCAGCCATGCGCCTGCGCGCGACCATGGACGGCGGCGAACGCATCGCGGTGATCGGCGCGGGCCTCGCCGGAGCGACAGTGGCAGCGGAGCTCGCCGAAGCCGACGTCGAGGTGACCGTCTTCGAAGCACGCGATCGGGTCGGCGGACGCGTTCACTCGCAGCTCGATGACTCGTGGCCGCTGCCGGTGCAGCTTGGCTCGTGGCTGCTCTCCCCGGACGACGCCCTCGCGGAGGATCCGTCGCTACCTGACTCCGTCGAGCTGACCTCTGCTCTCTGGCGCGGTCCCGACGGAGACGTCGATCCGGTCAGCACCGCCCCCATCGAGAAAGCCGTGGCCGCCGCGAAGGTACTTCCGGCCGACGTGGCGCTCGCCGAAGCTCTGGTCGATATTGGTGCCGACCCCGACGAAGCAGGGCTCGCGACGCTTTTGGCGTATCTCACCACGACCGCCGCCGCAGACGCGGATGCACTCTCGTCGTGGTTCCCGCCGGCGATGCCGCGAGAAGTCACGCGCGCCGTCGTGGGGGATCTCGACGTCTTCGTGAAAGCGCTCCTGGGCAACGCGAACCTGACGCTCGCCTCGCCCGTCACGCGCATCGCCTACGACGATGCCGGCGTCAGCCTCCGCTTGGGCACAGGGGAGTCGACGTCGTTCGATCGCGTCGTGATCACCGTGCCGCTCGGCGTGCTGCAGCACGACGGAATTGAGTTCAGCCCGCCGCTTCCTTTCGGCCACCGCGGCGCCGTCAACGCGCTCGGCATGGGGCACATCGAAACGATCTGGTTGCGCTACGACGATGAGCCGTTCTGGGAGACGGACGCATCGTTCTGGCACGTGGTCGGCGGTGACGCCGCGGTGCGCACCTGGATCAACCTCGCACCGATCACCGGCGAGAATGTCGTGGTCGGCATCGTCGGAGGGGACGCTGCCGAGAAGTTCGCAGCGCTCGACGACAACGAGGCGCTGGCCGCCGCCCTTATGTCGCTGGAGCCCTTCGCGCCCGCTGCCGAGACGGACTGACCCGGCTGACCACGGCGAGAACGGTGGCGACGAGTGCGAAGATCGCCAGTGCGATGGCGCTCGTGATCAAGAACTCTCCGATGCCGCTCACCTGGCGCAGGTCGAGGAAATAGTACGGATACCAGCCGATGAGCGGCCCGCGCACCATCGTCACAGCGCCCCACACCAGCGGGAACACGAGCGAGCCGGGGATGATCCACCAGGGCACCGAACGATGCCCTGGCGTGAGTGTCCACGCGAGTGCGGTGAACGCAGGCAGCCAAAAGTGCAGCAGCTGATCAGACCAGGGCACGTCGACGCGGATGCCGCGCAGCCCCGCCTGCCAGACGATCAGCGCGAATGCGAGCCCCGCGGTCGTCGTCCAGGTCAGCACGAGCGAGAGGGCGACGCTGAACCAGCGTGGGTCATCGTCCCGGCGAAACGCCAGCACGCCCCCGATGATGAGGAGCACGACCAGCGCGCAGTTGGATTCGACCGTCAGATAGGCGAAGAAGTTGCGACCTGCGATGGTCTGCGAGCTGAGACCCCAGAAGAGGCGATGCGTGAGTGCCACCAGGCACACGGCTGCCGTGGCAAGACGAAGCACGCCGAACGTGTTTCGTGCTTTCACCGCCGCATCGGGTCCCTTCTGGCGCGGTGCCGCGCCATCCGCCGAGTCTACGGAAAGTTCGCCGACGCGCTCAGATGCCGAGGATCGTCTTGGCGATGACGAAGTAGATCACCAGCCCTGTGGCGTCGACGAAGGTCGTGATGAACGGGTTCGAGAACACGGCCGGATCCACCCGGATGGATCGCGCCACAAGCGGCATGATCCCTCCGATCGTTGCGGCGACCGCGCACACCGCGATGAGCGTGCATCCGATCACAAGACCGATGCGCCAGTCGAAGAGCAGGCCGGCGAGCACGAAGCCGAGCAAGCCGAGAAGAAAACCGAGCGCGATGCCCACTCGCAGTTCCCTGGTGAGCACGCGCATCAGATCTCGCGGTCGCACCTCACCGAGCGCGAGCGCTCGCGTCACGGTCGTCGCCGCCTGATTGCCGGTGTTACCGCCCGTGCCGATGAGGAGGGGCACGAACAGTGTCAGCACAGTCATCTGCGCCAGCGTCGCCTCGAACACCGACAGCACCTGTACCGTCAGCGTCGCGCCGACGGCCAGCACGAGAAGCCACACCACACGCGAGCGTACGATGCGGCCGATGGGCGTCGACAGGTACGGGCGCCCGAGGGGTTCGACGCCCCCTTGGCGAGCGGCATCCTCGTTCTCTTCGCACTTGAGAATGCGCGCGGCGTCGTCGATGGTGAGAATCCCGACGAGGCGGTGCTCGCTGTCCACGACCGGGACGGCGAGCAGCGCGAGGTCAGTGCATTCGCGGGCGGCGGTCTCTGCATCGGTGTCGGCAGCGATCGAGTACGCGTCATGCATGAGAGCGTCGACGGTGACCTCGGCTTCTGCAGCGAACAGATCCCTCAGGCTCACGACTCCGACCACGCGCCGGGCGGCATCAGTCACCGGAAGCGTGTAGATCGTCTCGGCATCATCGATGCGAGCGCGCACTCGCGCCAGCGTCGCAGCCGCAGAGAGGTGCGGATGCGTGGTGACGTATTCGGGGCTCATCCGCCGACCGACAGAGTCCTGCGCGTACCCGAGGACCGCGGCGGTCAGCGTGCGCTCATGCGCGGACAGCCCGCGGAGCAGGCGGGGTGCGATCGATGCGGGAAGCTCATCGAGAAGCCAGACACGGTCATCCGGATCCATCTCGGCGAAGAGTGTCGCGACCTCTGCGTCCTGTAGGCCATGCACGATCTCGCTCTGCAACTCGGGAGACAGCGATTCGAACACCGCGAGCGCACGAGGCTTCGCCAACAGGCGGTAGACGACGGCGCGTTGGCGCGGGTGCAAGCGCTCGAGGATCTGCGCCACCTGGCGTGTGGACACCGGAGTGAGAATGGCGGATGCTGCGGCCAGATCGCGTCGGGCAAGGCTTTGATCGATAGTGTCGACGAGATCGTCGGTCTCGGCGGTCTGCGTCGGGATCTTCTCCGTGCTCATGGAGGCTTCTTTCGGGCGTGCCGACCCGAGAACTCAGTGATGCCCGGGTGTCGGCGGCTGTACGGATCGAAGCCGGGCGCCCGCAGAGTCGTCAGTAGAGAGAGGCCTCGATGGCGGGGTCCGGATGCGGATGGCAACTATCACCACTCATGGGAGTACCACCTCGCTTCCGTTCGCATGGCAGAGCCGCGCGCGCTGCTTCAGCCACCGTAGTGCATCAGTATGCGCGGGCTCTGCGGGGAGCGCACAGGGTCAGGCCGGGTCGAGCCGCAGCACGCCGGGTGTCTCGCCGCCGGTCAGATCTCCGGCGATGCGGATGCTCCGGGCCAGGTCATCGAGCGCGGGAACGAGCGTGCCGAACCTTTCGCGCTCGCTGCACACCGCAGTCAGGGTGATCAGGTGCGTGCCGGTGTCCCATGTGTAGGTCGCGAACGGCGGGGTGGACGTCGCCTCGGGCATCGGCATCAGAAGCTTCTCGCCGGCACCGAGGGGTGACGTGAAGGTTTCGGTGTCGTCGTACTCGATGGGCATGTTTGCCCGTGCCCTGCGCACGTCGTTGGTCAACTCCTGCACCGTGGCCATCGCCACGACGAGCTCCGGCTCGGCCTTCCACGTCCACACGAGCACGCGACCATCGGCCTTGCGCATGAGCATCGGGGCGGCCTGGCTCATCGCCCACGCTCCGAGCTTCGAGCCCGGGCGCGCAGGGGCGCCGAGCGCCTGGGTGGCCTGGCCCAACAGCATCCGAATCGCCGCTTTACGGTGCCTGCGCCCTTTCCATCCGAACGAGTCCGTGACGGGGATCCAGAGTTTCGGGTCTGCGGTGCTGACGATGCGCATGCGCCCACGCTACCGGCGACGGCCATGGAATCCCTCCGAGTCCGCGCAATGCCGTCGCGGCGGACGTGGGAAGTAGCGGCGAGGGAGCAGGGAGCGAGCGGACGCCTCGGGTAGAGTGGCGTTCGCCCTGACCGGGGCCGACTCACCGCGTACTTTAAGGCTGCATATCCCGTGACCTCCCCTGACGCTCCGAGCGGCAAGCGCCCGTTGCGCATCCTCATCGGTGCCGACACGTTCGCCCCTGACATCAATGGCGCCGCCCGATTCGCGGAGCGCCTCGCTGCCGGTCTCGTGCAGCGCGGTCACGACGTGCACGTCGTCGCACCGAACCAGAAGTACCGTCGCGCCGAACCGGCGACCGAGGTCATCGAGGGCGAGCCGATGACGCTGCATCGTCTGCCGTCGGTGCGATGGGCGCCGCATGACTGGCTGCGCTTCGTCTGGCCATGGCGCTCCAAGCACTACGCGCGCAAGGTGCTCGATCGGGTCAAGCCCGACGTCGTGCACATCCAGTCGCACATCGTGATCGGGCGAGGACTGTCGCGCATCGCCCATCGGCGCGGCATCCCTGTCGTCGCCACGAACCACGTCATGGCCGAGAACATCCTCGATCACTCCACCTTCCCCAACTGGGTCGACAACCTCGTGTTGCGCTTCGCGTGGGCCGACGCGAAGCGCACATTCGAGCTGACCCGTGCCGTGACCACCCCGACTCGTCGTGCCGCAGACTTCCTCGAGCGCACTGTCGCCGTGCAGGGCGTCATCCCGGTCAGCTGCGGCATCGACCGTACGCAGTACACGCCCGTGATCGGCCCGCGCGAGCAGAACCGGGTCGTCTTCGTGGGGCGCCTCACCGCGGAGAAGCAGGTCGAGGTCATCCTCGAGGCCATGACGAAGCTCGACCCGGCGCTGAAGACGACCTTCGACATCGTGGGTGGGGGAGATCAGCGCAAGAATCTCGAGCGGCTCGCGGCAGACCTCGGCCTCGGCGACCGCGTCACCTTTCACGGCCGCACGACCGACCAGGAGCTGCGCGCACTTCTCACTCGAGCGAGCCTCTTCGTGATCGCGTCGATCGCGGAGCTGCAGTCGATCGCGACGATGGAGGCGATGGCTTCGGCCCTGCCGATCGTTGCCGCCGACGCTGTGGCGCTGCCGCACCTCGTTCATGACGGCGAGAACGGGTACCTCTTCGAGCCCGGAGACGTCGATGCCCTCGCCGCGCGGATGACCGACGTGCTCACCGCCGAGCCTGCAGAATACGAGCGGATGCAACAGGCATCGCTGGACGGCGTCCTGGTGCACGACATCAATCGCACGCTCGACACGTTCGAGGCGCTCTATCGCGGCGAACCGCTGCCGGAATAATGCATATCGTCTTCTTCGGCGATCAGCACCTCGAATCCCTCGGCGGAGCGCAGGTGTCGATGAGGCTGCAGCGACAGTATCTCGAACGCGCAGGCCACACGGTCACGGCTGTGGCGCCGAAGATGCACGCCCGCGGGGGTGTCACCCGACCTTCGCTCCCTGAGCCTGTCGAAGGGTCGAAGGGCGGGTCTGCGGCCTACCTCGACACCCCTTCGATCCCGATCACGCTCGACCGTGAGTACTCGATGTCCTGGCCCGGTCGCCGCACCGATCGCTTCATCGACCGCGAGATGAGCAGAAGGCCGCCGGTCGATCTTGTTCACGTCCAGGCTGATTTCTGGGGCGCATTCACCGGGCACCGCTTCGCCCATCGTCACGGAATCCCTGTCGTGCACACGATGCACAACCGGGTCGACGTCGGTATGGCGGCGGTGACGCCGCTGCATCGTCCGGCGCTCGCCATCCTGAATCTCTGGCGACGCGCGGCCATGCGCGGAATCGGCCGCCCGACCGCCGGCAGCGATGGTTGGGCGTTCTTGCGCGGTATCGCTCAGGGCTCCAGTGCTGTCACCGCGCCGTCGGGCCATTTCGCCCGCAGGCTCGAGCAGCACGGCATCTCAGACCACGTCGACGTCGTCTGGAACGGCATCGACGACGACCTTCTCACGACGATCCTCTCCGCTCGGGGTCCTCGCGCGCCGGGCCGTCCCCGTTTCGTATGGCTGGGGAGGATGAGTCCGGAGAAGCGGCTGCTGCCTTTCCTCGAAGCGGTGGTCGAATCGCGCGTCGACGCCGACATCGAGATCATCGGCGGAGGAGGCCAGCGACGTGCGGCCGAGAAGATCGCCCGAGGGCATTCGGGAGTGACGTTCGTCGGCCGACTCTCATATGCGGACACGCTCGCGCGTATCGCGGCGGCCGATGCCGTAGTACAGACATCGATCGGCTTCGAGACGCAGGGCATGACGCCGTTCGAGGCGGCGACCCTGGGAACCCCGACCATCGTGAGTGACCCGGACATCGCGAGTGAACTTCGCGGGGGGCTCTGGGCGGTGCCGGATGCCTCGATCATCGCACTTGCGCAGACGCTGCGGCAGGCTGCGGCTGACATCGAGGCAGGCACCGCGCCTGTGCCCGTGCCTGAAGTCGCCGCGGAGTTCGTTCAGTCGTCGCGCACCGCAGCGATGATCGAGATCTATCGGCGAGTGCGCGCCGAACGGTGAGCCCTGAGGCGCAGCCGCAGTGCGGACGCGTCAGTAGAAGAACGCCATGTTGAGCGCGTTCAAGACGAAGTTCACGCCCACTCCGATGACGACCGCGATACCGATGCCTGTCGCGATGCCTGCGGCGGCGTGCGGAGCGCCCACGCGCTTTATCCCGATGAGGCCGAAGACGAGCGCGCCCACCGCGACGAGGAGGATGATCACCGTGACCACACTGCTGAAGAGGTTGATCATGTAGTAGTTGTTGGTGCGGATCAACACCTGGATGATCACGTTCATCACGACTTCGAGGCCGATGCTCACGAGGCCGAAGATCAAGCCGATGCGGCCCATCGGATTCGATGCGCCGTGCGTCGATGCCGATGGGAAGTGCGTGGGCTGGTTGTACCCCTGGTGTGCAGGCTGCGCGTAGACGGGCTGCGCGTGCGGCTGCTGCACCGGATACGGGGGCTGTGGCGGCTGCGACGCATACGGCGGCACCTGCGGCTGTTGAGGGTCACTCATGATGTGAGCATAGCGCTGGGCCCGGACGACAGCCGTAGATCGCTGACGATCACCCCTGCGTTCACAGCCGCGCCCCCTGCGTCGCCTACATGTGTGCGGGCGAGGACAGTGCTGCATCACGCACTTCCACGCCGGAGCGGCCCACCTCGGCCAGGGCGTAGAGCAACGACTGCGTCGGGTATCCGTGCGGCCGATTGTCGCGGATGATGGCCGCGTCGTCGGTGGGATCGAGTGCGGTGGATGCCGTGAGAAGGTCGACCCACTCTTTCGCCCAGGTGTCCGTCCTGGCGGGGTGCGCTCGAAATTCGGGTAACCATCGAGCGATGCGTGCGGTGGCCGGGTCGTCCAGCCCGTCATGCGCGATCATGTGCACGCCCGCTGGCACGGGTGCCTCGGTGAGTGACTGTCCGTCCCAGGAGAGCACGCGTGCGGCGTCGGCTCCGACCTCGAGCAGGTTGAAGCCGTGCATCCGAAGGGGTTCGACGGGGGAGCGACCGACGACCGACTCCAGTGCGAGGCTGCCACGAGTGAGCACCTCGGCTTCGGGCAGCTCAAGCGTGTCGGCCCGGTTGAGGAGGACGGCGAGGCGGCGTGCCTGCACGTCGACCGCGAGCCAGGCTCCGCCGGCGCGGCGATCGCGGATGCCGAGCACCCCCGGATACTCCTCCGGCCACCACTGACCGAGCGAATCCCACGCCCGATCCGGGTCTTCGTCACGGATCGCGAGAAGGCGCGACCCTCCTGGCTCAGCGACATCGATCACGACGGTGCACACGTTCGCCAGTCTAGGGCGCGACCGACGGGCCAGGCCTCGGGGCGTGTACTCAGGTGAAACATAAAAACTCTATCCAACTTCCTATAGGATAAGAGCAGATTTCACGACGGGAGTAGCGCGATGACGCGGTTGTTCAACGATCCCGAGGACTTCGCAACCGAGATGATCGAAGGCTTCGCCGCGGCTTCTTCGCGGTGGGTGCGACCGGTCACAGGGGGAGTCGTTCGCGCCACCCGCGGCGCGGAACCCACGGTTGCGGTGGTGATCGGCGGCGGAAGCGGTCACTACCCGGCCTTCGGAGGTCTCGTCGGCCCCGGTATCGCGCACGGCGCCGCCATGGGCAACCTCTTCGCGTCGCCCTCCGCGCACCAGGTGCACTCCGTGGCGCGGGCGGCTGACGAAGGCAGAGGGGTGCTGCTGTCATTCGGAAATTACGCGGGTGACGTGCTGCATTTCGGGCAGGCGCAGGATCGTCTGCGAGAGGCAGGTATCGACTGCCGAACCGTCAGGGTCACCGACGACGTCTGGAGCGCCCCGAAGGAAGAGACCGACAAGCGGCGCGGAGTCGCGGGCGATCTCGTCGTCTTCAAGGTCGCCGGCGCCGCAGCCGAGGCCGGATACGACCTCGACGGGGTCGAAGACGTCGCACGTCACGCCAACGCACGTACCCGTTCTTTCGGTGTGGCATTCGGCGGTTGCACCCTGCCAGGTGCCGCCGAGCCATTGTTCACCGTGCCAGAGGGCAGGATGGCCATCGGGCTCGGAATACACGGAGAGCCGGGCATCGAAGAGATCGATATGCCCAGCGCTGCCGACCTCGGACGCATCTTCATCGAGAAGCTCCTCGATGAAATCCCCGACGGAGTTCGCCTGCCTGGCGCTCGGGTGGTGCCGATCCTCAACGGACTGGGCACGGTGAAATACGAGGAGCTCTTCGTCGTCTACCGCACCGTGCACGCCCTTCTCGAGCAGGCTGGTGCCGTAGTGGTCGCACCCGAGGTCGGCGAGTTCTGCACCAGCTTCGACATGGCCGGTGCGTCTCTGACGCTGCTCTGGTTGGACGACGAGATCGAGCGGCTGTGGTTGGCGCCTTGTGACACGCCCGCTTACCGCAAAGGCGTCGTCGAGGGGCGGATCGATCGCGCCGACGACGAGGTGTTCGTCACCGAGGAAGATGCCGTCATCGGTGACGCATCAGAGAGGTCGAAGCATGCGGCGCGAGTGATCGCGAGGGCGCTGAGCGCGACAGCGCGGATGCTGGATGAGCAGGCCGATGAGCTCGGTCGCTTGGATCGTATCGCCGGAGACGGCGATCACGGCATCGGAATGCAACGCGGCAGCCGCGCTGCGGCCACCGCCGCTGAGGCCGCAGCGGCTGCAGGCGCGGGAGCCCGCACGGCCCTGCATCGCGCGAGCGACGCCTGGGCCGACACCGGCGGCGGCACATCCGGTGCCATTTGGGGTGTGATGCTGCGCGCGCTGGGCGATGCCCTCGGTGACACACGAGAGGTCGGTGCTGATGACTTGCGCGCCGGAGTGGCTGCGATGTCGGATGCGGTGATGGCCTTCGGCAAGGCGAAGCCCGGCGACAAGACCATGATCGACGCCATCGTTCCCTTCGCGGGTGCTCTTGCCGCACGCCTCGACTCCGGAAGCGCCCTCATCGCGGCATGGTCGCATGCTTCTGCAGCAGCGGCTGATGCGGCCAGGGCGACGGCCGAGATGACTGCCCGACTGGGGCGCGCGCGAGCGCACGGCGACAGGAGCCGCGGCACCGCGGATCCCGGTGCGG
>JBEBSN010000058.1:0-17176 GCA_040394295.1 Microbacterium sp. | reverse complement strand
TCAACAACCTCATCGGCGGCGTCTACATGGCGCTGATGGACCCGTACGGGCTGACCCTCTTCTCTGCGCAGGTGTGGGGGATCGCGTTGGCCTTCGGCTCGACCGGTTTCCTCATCGGCGGAGCGCTGGTGGCCAAGTTCGGCCTGGGAAAGCGGCCGGTCCGCACGATGTTGCTCGTGGTGATCGGGATGGGGCTGCTCGGAGCGGTCTTCATGCTGCGAGAGTGGTGGCCGCTGTACGTGGTCGGGATCTGGGTCTACATGGCACTGGTCCCGCCCGTCGAAGCCGCTGAGCAGACGGTGATCCAGAAGGTCGTGCCATACCGGCGCCAAGGCCGGGTGTTCGGCGTCGCGGCGGCGATGGAGGCCGCTGCTGCACCGCTCACTGCCTTCCTCATCGCTCCGATCGCCGAGTTCCTCGTCATTCCGTATATGAGGTCGTCCGCGGGCCAGCAGCGATGGGGATGGCTTCTCGGTGAGGGTGAAGCAAGAGGCATCGCCCTCATCTGCCTGTTCGCCGGTCTCATCATGGTCGTCGCGGCTGTGCTGGCGTTCTTCACCCGCTCGTACCGCAAACTCACGTTGCTGTACGAACAGGCACCGGCCCAGGCCGTCGGCGCCGTTGCAGACACAGATGAGCCCCTTGAGCCCAGTGGCCAGGCGCAATCCGATACCGGCGAGAGCGTGGTCGATGCCCGCCTCCGGTCCCAGGTCAGCCGCCAGGGTTTCCTGAGTCGCAACGCTGAGGCAGCTGGCGCGGTGGCTCTGAGCGGATCAGGCGAGGTCGATCACGCGGTCATTCAGCGCAGAGGCGTCCTCGCTCCACAGCCCGACGACAGCGTCGGCGAGTGAACCGGCATCCAGCGACTTGGCGCGGAAGACGACGGATGCTGCGCGCAGCGGCTCGCCCGAATCTCGAGCACCCTTCGCGAACCCCTGTGCGACTGCGCGGGTCCACGCTTCGCTGGCCGCTTTCACTGCCGCATAGTTCGCACCGCCGGCGAGGGGACGCGCGACGGCAGACGAAGACACGATCGCGAAGCGCCCCGCGTCCGAAGCTCGCAACGCCGTCTCGAAGGCGCGCGACGTCGCCCGCACGGCATCGAGTGCGGGCATCAGCGCAGCGAGGTCGCCGTCAGACTGGCCTGCCAGTCCGCCTCCGCCGCGCCACCCTCCCACGAGAGAGATCACGCCGTCGACAGGGCCGAGGCGGGTGGCGAGGTCTGTCATCGAGTCGAGCGATGTGGCGTCGGCCACGACGACTTCGGCTCCGGCATCCGACAGGGGACCGAGGCGCTCTGCCGAGCGACCGGTGCCGATCACCCGTGCGCCGACGGCGAGCAGGGCGCGCGCGACTGCGAGCCCTGCTTCGCTTGTCGCGCCGGCGAGAACGACCACTTGCTGCTTGGTGCTCAGCGCGGCACCGTTGACGCTTCGGTCACGCATCCGTCGCCCGAATGCCAGCGGTGGATTCGATCACGGGGCGCATCTTCTTCTCAAGCGCCTCGAAGAACATCGACAGGGGGAACTCGTCGTCTAGTACCGCATCGGTGTAGCCCTTCGGCAGCCCTGCGAGCACCTCGTCAGACAGTCCGCGCGCCCATACCGATGCCGGGTTCGGTGTCAGCACGCCGCGCAACAGCTCATACGCCGCGAGCCAGTGCGCCTTCTTCGGCCGGTCGATCGAGCGCCAGTACAGATCGTTGACGGCGTCGCTGAGCGCGATCACGGCATCTGGTACCTCGGCCCAGTCGAATGTGAGCTGCGTGTCGGTCCAGTGCAGCACGCCGCGCTGGTGAAGCCACGCGAACAGGAGTTGCCCGCCGAGGCCGTCGTAGTTGCGCACGCGGGAACCGGTGATCGCGAACCGGAAGATCCGATCGAAGATCACGGCGTACTGCACGAGTCCGGCGTGGTCGAGCATCTGCTGCTCGGTCGGCGAGAGAAGGTCTGACCCCTGAGCCTGTCGAAGGGTGAGGGCCTTCTCGATGGCTACGCTCTCGCGGAAAGCGGTCAAGTCGCAACGCAACTCTTCAAGCGAGTAGAGGAAGTACGGCATGCGCTGTTTGATCATGAACGGATCGAAAGGAAGGTCCCCGCGCATGTGGGTGCGATCGTGGATGATGTCCCACATCACGAAGACGTTCTCGGTGAGAGTCTGATCCTCCAGCATCCGTGCCGCCGGCTCTGGCAGGTCGAGCTTCGTGATCTCCGAGGCCGCGCGTACGACGCGCCGGTACCGCGCCGCCTCACGATCCTGGAAGATGGCCCCCCAGGTGAACTGCGGAATCTCGCGCATGGCGACGGTCTCAGGGAACAGGACGGCTGAGTTCGTGTCGTACCCCGGTGTGAAATCGATCAGACGCAGCGAGACGAACAGCTTGTTGCCGTACCCGCCCGCCTCGAGCTCGGCGATGAACTCGGGCCAGATCGCCTGGACGATCAGTGCCTCGATGAGGCGATCCGGTGATCCGTTCTGGGTGTACATCGGAAAGACGACGAGGTGGCGGATGCCATCGATGCGATGCTGCTGCGGCTGGAAGGCGGTGAGCGAATCGAAGAAGTCGGGAACACCGAAGCCTTCTGCTGCCCAGCGCTCGAAGTCGGCGATGGATGCGGCAAGGTAGTCGGCGTCATGCGGAAATGCGGGCGCGAGGGCGCGGATGCCCGCCACGATCGCCTTGACGTAGGCGGCGGCGCCGGCGCCTGTCGAAGGGTCTGACGCGGAGGGGATGGCCCCATCCTTCGCCTGCAGCTCGCGGATCGCGATCGCAGCCTCTTTGAGCTGACGCCAGGCGGCGGATGTCTCGGCGACGGATGCGTCCACGACGACCTCGGGTTCGCGGTCCTTCGTGGGGCTTGGGAACCGGGCATCGATCGGGGTGGGAGCGTGCATCGGGACCTCCTGTCGGGTGATTTCCGGAATGTTTACGGCAAGAAGCGCCTGTGACCGATATTCTTCCACTTATGGAAGATGCTGTCGACCGCCAGATCATCACCGAGATCTCTCGCGACGCGCGGGCGACGCTCGCTCAGCTCTCCGAGGCTGTCGGCCTCTCCACCTCTGCGGTGCAGTCGCGTCTGCGCAGGCTCGAGAGCCGCGGTGTCATCGAGGGGTATCGGCCCATCCTCGACGCAGAGGCGCTCGGCAAACCGTTGTCGGCCTTCATCCAGATCACTCCGCTCGACCCGGGGCAGCCCGACAACGCTCCTGAACTGCTGGAGCCGTTCACCGAGATCGAGGCATGTCACTCGATTGCGGGTGACGCGAGCTACATGCTTTTCGTGCGAGTGGCTTCGCCACGCGCGCTGGAGAAGCTCGTGAACGAGGTGCGGCTCGCGGCGAACGTGAGCACACACACGACCGTCGTTCTGCAGACCTACTACGAGAACCGCCCGATCGCTGTGGAGACCACGGACTGATTCCGCGCACGGCCCGACCATCCCTCACCGAGGAGAAGCAGATGTCATTCCAGGCTTATCTCGACGCTGCCGAGACCAAGACAGGACTCACGCCACGCCAGCTCGTCGATCTCGCGCGCGAGAAGGGGTTTGACGAGGGCACCAAAGCAGGGCCCATCCTCGAGTGGTTGAAAGCCGATTACGGTCTCGGGCGTGGACACGGCATGGCGCTCGTGCACGTGATCACCAAGGGGCCGCAGATCAGTGCGAAGCATGTCGGCACCGGCGTCCCGCATTCGGATGCCGTCGACATGCTGTGGCTCGACGGCAAGGACAGCAACCCGCACTAACTGCGCGTGGATGTTCAGCTCTTCGACGGTGACTAAGATTTCGAAGGTGGCAGCATCCTCTAAGCGCAAGACGTCCGCATCCCGCAGAAAGCCGATTCGTACCAGCGGCAATCCCGCCCGGAAGCCGATCGTAGAGGCACCTCCGGTGACGGCGCGTGACTGGATCGGTGCCGCGCGCCTGCGCACGCTGCCGCTCGCGGCCGCGCCTGTCGTGATCGGCACAGGGGCTGCACAGCTCATCGATCGGGAACTGCACTGGGCCATCGCACTCGCTTGTCTCGCGGTCGCCGTGCTGCTGCAGATCGGCGTGAATTTCACGAATGACTACAGCGACGGCATCCGCGGTACTGACGCGCAGCGCGTGGGGCCTGCGCGTCTGACGGCGTCGGGTCAGGTGAACCCCCGCACCGTGCTGCTCATCGGTCTGAGCTTCTTCGGCCTGGCAGCCCTCGTCGGACTGGCGATCGTCATTCGCACCGGTCAGTGGTGGATGCTGGCAGTCGGCGCCGTCTGCATCATCGCCGCCTGGTTCTACACCGGCGGCAAACGCCCCTACGGATACTTCGGCCTTGGCGAGGTCTTCGTCTTCGTCTTCTTCGGTCTCGTCGCCACACTGGGAACGACCTGGGTGCAGGCATTCCAGCTTCCGCAGGAGGCATGGCTCGGCGCTGTGGCTGCTGGTCTGTTCGCCTGTGGTGTGCTGCTCGCCAACAACCTCCGAGACATCGAGCAGGACCGCGCTGTGGGCAAACGCACGCTCACGGTGCTGATCGGCAAGCGGCTCACGCAGGTGATCTACACGGTGTTCATGTTGGTGCCGTTCCTGCTGTCGAGCTTCATCGCGCTGCTGTACCCGATCGCGTGGCTGTCGCTTATGGCATTGCTCGCCGGAATCCCCGCGATACTCATCGTGTGGATGTATCGGCAGTCGCGCGAACTCGTCGTCGCGCTCGGGCTCACATCGTTGACCGCTCTCGCCTACGCCGGCGCACTGTATTGGGCGTTCGCCGCCTGATCGTGCGCTGGTCGCGGTAGCGAAGCGAACGGCGGGGTGGGACGCACGGCAGTCGTGCGCTCACCCCGCCGTTGCTTCAGGCGGTTGCTTCAGGAGACGTCAGAGCGTCCATTGCTGATTGGACTCACCGTGGCACTGCCACAGGTGGACCGGGGAGCCGTCCGTGACGCCGTTCGACGCGTCCACGCACAGCCCGGATGCCGCATTCTTCAGCGCCTTCGAACCGCTGTCATACGACCACTTCTGGGCGTTCGTGCCGTTGCAGTTCCAGAGCTGCACGACCGTGCCGTTGGTCGTGC
This sequence comes from Microbacterium sp., assembly GCA_040394295.1. Classification (GTDB taxonomy): domain Bacteria; phylum Actinomycetota; class Actinomycetes; order Actinomycetales; family Microbacteriaceae; genus Microbacterium. The sequence continues at coordinate 12,111 of JBEBSN010000058.1, read as the reverse complement.
CTGACGAGCGCGCGTCGAGGCACTTGTCGGCGATGTGGATCGTGCCGTCCGCGTTGCGGGTCCAGTGCTGAGCGTCGTTGCCGTAGCAGTTCGCCAGCTGAACCTGCACTCCGTTGCTGAAGTCTGCCCACGGTACGTCGAGGCAGTAGCTTCCGGCTGTGAGTGCGCTCGTGCCGCTCGGAAGCTGGCCGCCGTTGGTGCCGTCTCCGCCGTCGCCCGGGTCAGTCGTGCCGGCGTCGTCCTGGCCGATCGGTGTCGCGGCGCCCGTGAACGGATCCAGCGAGATGTATGCGGCGGCGGGGTTGCCGTCGTGGACGAGCGACTCGTGCGCACCGACGTCGTCGAATGCGAAGGCGTAGGCCTTGCCGTTCGCCATCGCCTCATGCACCAGTCGCGCGTAGTGGTTGGCGTTGCTTCCCTGGTAGTAGGTCGAGGCGTCCGCGGCCGGTTGGTCCGGGTTGTCGAGCAGCGTCGATCGGATGAATCCCGCGCAGAGCGTGCGAGCGATCGGACCCACGACGTGGTCGTTGGGAGCGAAGAGGTCGCCGGAGCATCCGTAGACCGATCCTGCGCTCGGCTTCGAGAACGTCGCCACTTCAGCGCCGCTCGTGTTGCGGAACACCCACTGGTCGCCGATGACGCGTCCGAAGAACTTCGTCTGAGGCTCGTGGTCGAAGGGCGTGATCGTGACGTCGCGGTTGCGGTAGCTCTCCCACACCTGGTCGATGTAGCCGGTGACGACGCTGGGGTCGATCATGCCTGATTCGAGACCATGCCCGGGAGAGTGGGCTCGCAGGATGTTTCCCGCGGAGTCGCGCTGGATGAGCCCGGCCCATCCGGGCTGGGCGGCGAGCTGGTCGAAGAACGAGTTGTAAGCGTTGTCCTTGAGCCGACCGGTGCTGATGATGCTGCCATCCTGCTTCTTGAGCCCGACCTGGTACGGCGCCGAGAAGAAGTCGACCTGGGTGCTGTTGATCCACAGTCCGTCGTCGTTGAGCGTGTACTCGGTCCAGTTGAACAGCTTGTCGCGGTTCGGGTCTCCGAGCGTGTGCACGGCCGGCTGTACGAGCCTGCCGTCGAGCACGACCTTGAAGTCGAGCTTCTGCCCGTAGGAGTAGTAGATGCGGCCGGAGAGCTTGGGCATGCTGATCGTCTGCGACTGGCCGGCGCCGATCGTCGCGATCGAGGCATCGGGCGCGGACACCGGTACTTCACCTACATGCGGCCAGGCATGGAAGCTGCCCTGCGCGTCAGCCCAGCCCATCTGCCCGGTATCCAGGTTGGTGCCGAGGATGTAGATGTAGACCGGTCCTTGACCGGAGTTGTTCGTAAGCGTGAGCGGGATGGTCTCCCCGTCGAACGCCGCTGGGCGGATCGCCCCTGGTGAGATGTCGGCTGTCGCGGGTGCGACGCTGCCCACGGCAAGGCCTATGGCGCTCGCCGTCGCGGCGAGAAGCGCGACTATTCGGGATCTCTTTGACATGGGAAAAGCACGTCCTTTCAGGTTGCATCGTCGAAACCGAGTCGAACCAGGCGGCTCCTAGAGCTTGCGGAGCTGCCTTGAGGGGCCACGGTAGCCAGGTTTCGAAAATCTGACAAGGGTCTTAACAAAAAAACCGCAAGCGCCTTAACAAATTGCGCGCGAGCGCTGAGCGCGCATCGCCGATGCGTCCGTCGAGGATCAGCCCTGGTGCGAGTCGCCGTCCGGCGCCGTGTCGAGCGCGGTGTCCTCGGCGTCGGCATCCTGCGCAGCGGCGCTTCGCCGGCCGCCGGTTTTACGCGCTTCGCGGCGCTGATAGATCTCGGTCGATGCCTGAGTGAGGGGCGTGCGCAGGAAGAGATACGAGATGCTCACGCCGATCAGCGCAGCGAAGATCACGGTCAACCACCAGTACTCGCGCAGGATCGGGAAGAAGAGCAACATGATCGCGAGTGGCACGAGAAACGCCAACAGCCGCAGTGCGGAGTACACGAGGAGGGGCGGAAGCTTCACCATTCCAGTTTAGGCGAGCAAAATGTGTCGTCATCTGCCGACGTGTGGCGATATCTTCCTCAGCGCCCCTGGCCAGAACGCTCAACGCCCGGTAGCGTCGGTGACATCGCGACGATCCGGGTGGCCCCGGGCTTCAGCTCATACCTGAGGGTGTTGCGGGTTCGACTCCCGCCGTCGCGTCTACGAATGACGATCGTTCCTGCGGAGCTTGCGGGCCCACGTTCAGACAACCCGCCTAGACTGGGGCTGTGGCAAGAGTACTGATCGTCGGGGCGTTCCTCGCCCTCATCTTCTGGGTCTACAGCATCGTCGACTGCGCAGTGCAGCCGGCGACGCGGCACCGTGGTGTGCCCAAAGGGGCGTGGATCGCGATCGTCGTGCTGATCCCCGTGCTCGGAGGCATCCTCTGGTTCGCGATCGGCCGCCGCCGCCGCGATCGTGAGGCGATGCGCCAGGTCGCGCCCGACGACAACCCCGAGTTCCTCCGCTCGCTCGGCAAAAGCGAGCAGGACGACCGTATTCGCAAGCTCGAAGAGGAGCTCGCCCGCCTGGATGACGAGACAGACGGCCCGGCTCCGGACCCGCGTTCATGACGGGGTCGCGAGCGTCGGATGCTGCGGCATCCCTGCTCGCGGAACTCATCGAGGACGGCGTCACTGATGTCGTGATCTCGCCCGGGTCGCGCTCGCAGGCCCTCGCGCTCGCAGCCACTCACCTTGCGCGTCTGGGTTCGTTGCGCGTCCACGTGCGCATAGACGAGCGAGTCGCGGGCTTCACCGCGCTCGGGCTCGCACGGGAGCGACGCGTGCCCGCCGCTGTCATCTGCACCTCCGGCACTGCTGCTGCGAATCTGCTTCCCGCAGCGATGGAAGCCTTCCACTCCGGAGTTCCGCTGCTGCTGCTGACCGCAGACCGACCCCCGGAGTTGCGCGGAGTCGGTGCGAATCAGGCGACCGTGCAACCCGGGCTCTTCGATCCATGGGTGCGGCTTTCGGTCGACGCCCCGGTGCCCGGTGACGGCGACTGGAACGGCCTCGCGAGCCGAGCGGTGGCCGCCGCTGTCGGAGCGGACGCCGCGACGTCCGGTCTGCCGGCGATAGCCGGTCCTGTACATCTGAACCTGCCATCGCGCGAGCCGCTCTCAGGTGCGCTGCCTGACGGCTTCGCCCCGACGCCCGGCGCGGCGCCCGCTGTCTCAAGCGACGTCGGTCTCGTGCTCGAGCAGGGTCGTCGAACCGTCGTCATCGCCGGCGCCGACGCCGGAGCGGCGGCAGAAGAACTCTCATTCGACGGTGGTTGGCCCCTGATCGCAGAGATCGTCAGCGGTTCGCGCTTCGGACGCCATGTCGTGCACGGCTATCGAGAACTGCTGCGCGACGACGCACTCGGGGGGCGGATCGAACGTGCCGTCGTGCTCGGGCACCCCACGCTCAGCAGGGAAGTGACCGCGCTTCTGGGCAGAGATGATGTCGAGGTGATCGCGGTGCGCCGCGGGGGTGAAGAGCTGAACTTGAACGGCCGTACTGTCGCTGTCGCGTCTGTCGCTGTCGCGCCCGGCGATATCGACCGTTCCTGGCTCGGCGCCTGGCTCGAAGCATCCGCGGCATCCGTCGTCGATCTGAGCGAGGCTGCACCTGACCAGAGCGGCCTTCTCTCGACCGACTTCACCGCGAGGCGCGATGCTGTGCGCGCTGAGCTCGACGCGGTGCGTCGTCCGCTCGATCGCGCGCTGCTCGTCGACGCCGTGTGGCGGGCGACCTGGCCGCATGACCGCCTGATGTTCGGCTCATCTCGTCTCGTGCGCGTGGCCGATGCCGTGCTCGGCGGCAAGAAGGTGCCGGTTCACTCCAACCGCGGGCTCGCAGGCATCGACGGCACCATAGCGACGGCGACCGGAATCGCCCTCGCCAGTCAGGCCCACGGCGCTGCGGGTGTCACGCGGGTGCTGTTGGGAGATCTCGCATTTCTCCACGACGTCGGTGCGCTGCTGTCGCCTCCCGATGAGAAGCCGCCGCGCTTGCAGGTCATCGTCGGCAACGACGGCGGTGGCACGATCTTCGATTCGCTCGAGGTCGCCTCGTCGGCCCCACGGGAAGATCTCGACCGTGCCTTCTTCACCCCGCACACTGTCCAGCTCGAACAGCTCGCTCTCGCATACGGCTGGGAGTATCAGCAGATCACGACGCGTTCCGCACTCGATCAGGCGCTCACGACGCCGTCGGGCGGACGCCAGATCATCGAGGTGCCGCTGGAGCGCTGAATCTGACCCTCGCAAAATGCGCGCCCGATCGACAGGATGGGGAGATGAGCACGCGCGGCTGGACTGATGAAGCATCCGAGATCCTGCGCGCCGGGGAGGGATTCCGCCTCGACGATGTCGATGCGGACGGGCACCCCGGCTACGACGGTGACAAAGCCAGCGGGGCGGAAGGGCTCACCGTCGGCATCGATGCGCTGAGCGAGCTGCAGGAACGGCTCTACGCCGCGAGCCGTGCCGGTATCGCGGCGGACTCTGTGCTCATCGTGCTGCAGGCGATGGACACCGCAGGCAAAGGTGGCATCGTCCGGCATGTCGTCGGTGGCGTCGATCCGCAGGGGGTCTCGCTCGTCGCGTTCAAAGCGCCCACGCCGGAAGAACTCGATCACGACTTTCTCTGGCGTATCGAGAAAAGGCTTCCCGACCCGGGTTTCATCGCAGTCTTTGACCGTTCGCACTATGAGGACGTGCTGATCGGCAAGGTGCGCTCGCTCGCGTCACCCGAAGAGATCGGACGGCGCTACGACGCGATCAACGACTTCGAGGCGCGGATCGCGGCGTCGGGAACCCGGATCATCAAAGTCATGCTGCACATCTCTCGGGATGAGCAGAAGCACCGCCTGATGGAGCGCCTCGACCGCGCTGACAAGTATTGGAAGTACAACCCCGGTGACGTCGATGAGCGTCTGCTGTGGGCTGAGTACATGGCCGCGTATCAGACGGTCTTCGACAGAACTTCGACCGAGGTGGCTCCGTGGTACGTCGTTCCCGCGAATCGGAAGTGGTACGCGCGGCTGGCTGTGCAAGAGCTGCTGCTGAACGCCTTGGAGGACATCGACCCGCAATGGCCACCCGCTGACTTCGACGTCGAGGCGGAGAAAAAGCGGCTGGCGGCGAGCTGACGGCCCTGAGCTGAGGACGGAGCCTTCGTGCTCAGGCCAGAGCGTCCACCAGAGGTCGAAACTTCACCCGTGTCTCGAGCAATTCGGTCTCGGGATCGCTCGCAGCCACGATGCCGGCTCCGGCGTAGGCGGTGACACTGATCGTGCCTGCGCCGTCAGAGGCGGGTGCTGCGCCGAGATAGAACTGTGCGCACCGCAGGGCGATGGCCCATTCGCCGTTGCCGTTGCCGTCGATCCATCCGACCGGTCCCGCGTAGCGGCCGCGGTCGAACGGCTCGATCTCTCGGATGGCGGCGATGGCAGCGTTCGTGGGGGTGCCCGCGACCGCGGCTGTCGGGTGCAACGCGCCGACAAGATCGAGCGCCGAACCGCCGTCAGAGAGCTCACCCTCCACGTCGGTGGCGAGGTGGAACAGGTTGGGAAGCTTCAGCAGGAACGGCTGTTCGCTCGCGGCCAACGCACGCGTGTGAGGACGAAGCGCTGCGAGCACACTCTGCACGGCGTACTGATGCTCGTCGATGTCTTTGGTGCTCGTGGCCAGGTGCGCGGACGCTTCGGTGTCTTCGTCGGCATCCGCCCCGCGACCGATGGTTCCGGCGAGCACGCGCGCCGTCACGGTGCCGTCCTGGACGGTCACAAGAGTCTCGGGGCTCGCGCCGATCAGCCCGTCGACGGAGAACGCCCAGGTGTCGGGGTAGCCGGTCGACAGTGCCCGCACCAGGCGTCGCAGGTCGGAGCCGCCAGGGATGGTTCCTGCAAGGTCACGAGCGAGCACGACCTTGCTCACCTCTCCCGCACCGATGCGGCCGAGCGCTGCGCGCACGGAATCCTGATACCCGGCGGGCGGCTGTGACCCCGGCCCCAGCGTTCCGGCCCAGTGCGATCCGTATTCGCGCGGGTCGAGGGCGGCATCCGGGAGGTTCTGCCCGCGAGGCGCGATGCGGGTGACGAAACCGCGACCGCGATACTTGCCGACGATGATCGAAGGCACGATCAACACGCTGTCGGCTGTGGAATCCTCATCGAAGGTGAGCGCACCGAATCCGACGAGTCCCGTGCCGGGAAGTTCCACCGGGTCATCGATGGTGGATGCCGCGGCGAGCTCGCGCCACGCATCCGCGATGATCGCGCTGCGCATATGGCCTTCTCCGGCAGGAACGCGGATGAACGCGGGGATCGAGTCACCGACGGCAACAATCCCGTCGCCGCGTCGGAGCCATGCCAGGGGAGTGGAGGGGTGGGCATACGCCAGGAGGTCTTCGACCGGATCGATCTCGCGGGTCTGTACGATCAGGCTGGTGCTCACCCCTTCAGGATAGTTCGCTTCGCCTGTGGGCCGATTCGGATGCCGCGACTAGGCTGACGACGTGAATGCTCGACCTGCGCCAGGAACCGTGATGACGTTCCAATGGCGCAAGTGGGATGCCTCGCCGCACTGGCGGCACGAGTGCGTGTACCTCGGCGCGGACGAGTGGGGCGATTGGATCGGCCAGCCGATCGGATGGCACAGTGAACGGCCGGGCGCCCGCTTCGACGCCGTCGGACCCAATGTCACTCTTCTTCCACGGACAGATCGCGGCGTCGCTGATCACGCCCTCACCGTCAACCGCGATCATCCGAACGACATGCGCGTCTATATCGACCTCGGTTGGGACATCCGCTGGAGCGTCGACGATGCGCTGCTGGCCACCGGGATCGACATGGACCTCGACGTGATCCGCGTCGAGGGCGAGCGCGGTACCTGGGTCGATGACAGAGACGAATGGGCAGAGCACAGCATCCGCTATGGGTATCCTGCTGACGTCATGACGCGGCTGGAGGCGCTGGCGCTGGACCTGGAAGAGCGCGTGCGAAGCAGATCCGCCCCGTTCGACGACGCCACCGCGGACAGGTGGCTCGACCGCCTTGAGGCCATGGGGCTCGAGCGTAGACTCGAGGGGTGACTACGAACAATCGCGCCGATCTCGGCAAGGATCCTCGTCGCGTCAGCGGCATGTTCGATCAGGTCGCTGCAGGCTACGACCGCACCAACACGGTGATGACCTTCGGCAACGACGCCCTGTGGCGCGCCGCCACGACCCGTGCCGTCGCCCCGAAGCGAGGCGAGCGCATTCTCGATCTCGCCGCAGGCACCGCGTCATCATCTGCTTCGCTCGCGGCAGGCGGAGCCGATGTTGTGGCCGCGGATTTCTCACCGGGCATGCTCGCGGAGGGCAGACGACGTCACGGGCACCTGCCGAACCTGAGCTTCGTCGAGGCCGACGCGACGAACCTGCCCTTCGCCGACGACGAGTTCGACGCCGTCACGATGTCTTATGGCCTGCGCAACGTGCAGCAGCCGAAGAAAGCACTCGCCGAGCTCTTCCGGGTCACCAAGCCCGGCGGTCGCCTCGTCATCAACGAGTTCTCCACTCCGCCCGGCAAGCTCTTCCGCGGGCTCTACCGCTTCTACAATGCGCAGATTCTGCCGCGGATCGCCCGCGTGGCAGGAACGAACGGCGATGCGTACGACTACCTGAACGAGTCGATCAAGGCATGGCCGGATCAGCGCACGTTCTCGAAATGGATCCGCGAAGCGGGCTGGACAGGCGTCGAGTACCGCAATCTCAGCATGGGGATCGTTGCGCTGCACCGGGCGACGAAGCCGCGCACGAAACCCGCCACGAAGGCAGTGGCCGAAGAGGCAGACGAATCGTCGTCGAGACGCGCACCCGGTTCCGCGACGAAGCAGGCATGAGCCGCAGGTAGGGTAGAACTCGTGACCTCGAGCCCTGCCGCCCCGGGTTCGCGCCTCGCGAGCCGTCTCGGCTTCAGCGACCGCGTTTTCATCGGGCCCGCCGCGCGCCGGGTTGCTGATCAGATCGAAGCCGGACTCGACCTCGTCGAGAACGGCCTCGCCGACGATCTGCGAGTCGCCGATTCGATCGCCGATGCCGCGAGCCGCTACCTGTACGAAGCAGGGGGCAAGCGCATCCGTCCTGTGCTCACGCTGCTGACCGCGCAACTCGGCGACGGCAACATCCCCGCGGTGATCGACATCGCCAAGGCGCTCGAGATGACCCACCTCGGGTCGCTCTACCACGACGACGTCATGGACAGCGCTGACCGTCGCCGAGGCGTGCCCGCAGCGCACGCGGTGTGGGGCAACAACGTGGCGATCCTCACCGGTGACATCCTGTTCTCTCGTGCGAGTCAGCTGATGTCGCGCTATGGCGAGCGTGCGATCCGCCTGCAGGCCGACACGTTCGAGCGTCTCGTGCTCGGCCAGCTGCACGAAACGGTCGGCGCACAGCCGGGCGATGACCCGATCGCGTTTTACATTCAGGTGCTTGCCGACAAGACTGGCTCGCTGATCGCCGCAGCCACTCAGGGCGGTGCGATCTTCTCGAACGCGCCGACCGAGTACGAAGAGCCTCTTCGCGTGTACGGCGAGAAAGTCGGTGTCGCCTTCCAGTTGCTGGATGATGTGATCGACCTGTCCGCGAAGCCGGAGGAGACCGGAAAGGTTCCCGGCACAGACCTGCGCGCCGGCGTGCCGACGATGCCTTACCTGCTGCTCAAGGCAGAGACGGATGCCGCGGCTGTCGCGCTCGCCGCACGCATCGATGAGGGCGTGGCGCAGATCGCAGACGACGGCGATCCGATGATCCTCGATGAGCCTCTGATGCAGCTGCGCGACCACGAGGTGACGCAGAAGACGCTCGAGCTCGCCCGCACCTGGACGCGCGACGCCATCGACGCACTTGCACCGTTGCCTAAGGGCACGGTGCGCGAGGCGCTCACACGCTTCGCAGAATCTCTTGCAGACCGCAGCAGCTGACCGAGTGTCGATCGCTGCAGCATCCGAAAGGACATCATGACCAAGCTCAGGCTGGCCATCGTCGGGGCAGGCCCCGCTGGCATCTACGCTGCCGACATCCTGTTGAAGACCGAGCGCTCGTTCGAGGTCTCCATCGACCTCTTCGAGCAGCTGCCCGCGCCGTACGGACTCGTCCGCTACGGCGTCGCGCCCGATCATCCGCGCATCAAGGGCGTCATCAACGCGCTCCGTGATGTTCTCGACCGCGGTGACATCCGCATCTTCGGCAACGTCCGCTTCGGCGAGGACATCACCCTCGGTGACCTCAAGAAGCACTACAACGCCGTCATCTTCGCCACCGGGGCAGTCCGCGACACGAAGCTCGACATCCCCGGCATCGATGCAGAAGGCTCCTTCGGTGCCGCCGATTTCGTGAGCTGGTTCGACGGGCACCCCGATGTGCCACGCGAATGGCCGCTGGATGCTGAGTCCGTCGCGGTTCTCGGCAACGGCAACGTCGCACTCGACGTGGCGCGCATGCTGGCAAAGCACGCTGAGGATCTGCTGCCGACCGAGATTCCCGACAACATCCATTCCGCGCTCGATGCCTCGAAGGTGACCGACGTGCACGTGTTCGGCCGCCGCGGTCCCGCTCAGGTGAAATTCACTCCGCTCGAGCTGCGTGAGCTCGGCGAGCTGCGCGATGTCGACACGGTCGTCTACGACGAGGACTTCGACTATGACGAAGCATCCCTCGCCGCAGTCGCGAGCAACAAGCAGGTCAAGGTCATCGACCGTATTCTGCAGCAGTGGCGCACCCGCCCCAGCGCGAACAACGCCGGTGGTGAGGCCTCTCGTCGTCTGCACCTGCACTTCTGGGCGAAGCCGGTCGAGATCAAGACGGATGCCGAGGGCAAGGTCGCCGCGATCGTCTATGAGCGTACGCAGTCCGACGGCTCCGGCGGTGTCATCGGAACGGGCGAGATGCGCGAGATCGCCATCGGACAGCTGTATCGCGCGGTCGGCTATTTCGGGTCGCCGCTGAAGGACGTGCCGTTCGACAAGAGGCACGGCGTCATTCCCAATCACGAGGGTCAGGTGCTGGCGAAGGACTCCAACCAGCGTGTCCCTGGTATCTATGCCACCGGTTGGATCAAGCGCGGACCGGTCGGCCTCATCGGTCACACCAAATCCGACGCCATGGAGACCGTGCAGCACCTGGTCAATGATCAGGGCTCCTGGTGGCAGCCTGAAGATCCCTCTGAAGCGGCTATTCCCGAGCTGTTGGAGTCGCGCGGCGTGAAGTGGACCGACCTCGATGGCTGGCACCGCCTCGACCAGCACGAGGTCGCGCTGGGCGCGCCGCACGAGCGCGCACGCATCAAAGTGGTTCCGCGCGATGAGATGGTGCGCATCTCTCGCGGCGAGTGAAGCCTGCGCCACACTGAGCCTGTCGGCTACGCCCCCGCTTCCTGAGCACGCCCGCGACGCTCCCTGAGTACGCCCACGGCGGTCCTTGAGCACGCCTACGGTGCTCCCTGAGCCTGTCGAAGGGTAGCGTGGACACCATGGTCAGCTGGGTTCGAGACGTCCTCGGGGATGAGTTCGAGCAACTCACGCTGCCGCTGACCGCCGATGCCGAGGGCGAGGTCGTCGCGACGCTGACCCGAGCCCTCCCCGCGGAGCGCGCCGCGCTCACTCGGTGGGAGCGGATGCGGCGCCGACTGCGTGGGGTGCCGGTCGATGAGCCGGCACCTCTGCTCGACGGCGTCGATGTGCTGTACGTGCACGGATGGTCGGACTACTTCTTCCAGAAGCGGCTCGCGAGGTTCTGGACGTCTCGCGGGGCGCGCTTCTACGCGCTCGACCTGCGCAAGTACGGCCGCAGCCTGCGCGAAGGACAGACTGCCGGATACGTGGCCGACCTCGCGACGTACGATGAAGACATCGCGGCAGCGCTCACCGCGATGGGCACTATGGCACAGAGCCGCCGTCTCGTGCTGATGGGGCACTCCACGGGCGGGCTCGTGCTGAGCCTGTGGGCCTCACGGCATCCTGACGCCGCGCACGCCGTCGTGCTGAACTCGCCGTGGTTGGAGTTCCAACTGGCACCGCTGCGCGCAGCGATCGCGCCTGTCGTCGAGTTGCAAGCGCGGTTGCGGCCACTGAACGCGGCTCCGCAGATCGACCTGGGCTTCTACGGGTGGGCGCAGGCAGAGGTCGCCGATCCCGACGACCGGATGGACGTCAACCTCGCCTGGCGTCCAGCGCACTCCATGGCGGTGCACGCCGGGTGGCTGCATGCGATCCTCGCCGGACATCGCAGGGTCGACGAGGGGCTGAACATCACCGCTCCCGTGTGCGTTCTGCTCTCAAGCCGCTCGGCGCTTCCCACCAGGTGGTCAGAGGAACTGACTTCGGCCGACACGGTGCTCGTGGTCGACAACATCGCTCGCGCCGCGCTGAAGCTCGGCCCTTCCGTGACTGTCGAGCGCATCGACGGCGCGCTGCACGACCTTTTCCTCTCGCGCAAGGATGCGCGCGATGAGGCCTATGCCCGCCTCGATCGCTGGGTGACGGGGTGGGCGGCGACCGAACGCTGACCTGAGGCGGACGGCCGCCGAGGCGCTATGCCGTCGCCGTCAGCGGAGGCAGGTGCGCAATCGAGATCGGCCGGCGAGACCGCTCTCGTGCGTAGAACCGCTTGACGTCCCGCAAGACCTCGTCAGGCGTCATGTACGACACGGCGAGGGGGATATCGCGCAGCCAGACGACCTCGATAAGACTCGACTCCAGTTGATACAGGCAGGCGATCGTGCGGCGCGCATCATTGGGTCCGTAGCGACGGTCATGGATCAACCACTCGGAATCGGTGATCTTCTTCAGCTCGAACCGGGGATCGGGCATCAGTGACATCTCAACACTCCAATCAGACGGAACCAGTCGGGCCTGATCGGATCGGAGACTTCCCTGCAGTGGGAGGTCGAGTGTGACGAGCGCTCATCTTTACGACGGGGTGTCCTCACCCATCAGGCGTCGAGCTGATTATAAGAAAGCTGCGCCGGTGTTCTCAAGCTCTGTCGCTGGGTGAGCGAGTGCCTTTACCGGTAGTTGATGGACTGCATCGGGGTGTTTGCCAGTGGTTGCCCGCAGGTGAAAT
>JBEBSN010000057.1:0-17704 GCA_040394295.1 Microbacterium sp. | reverse complement strand
GGCAGAGCGTACCACCTTGCCGCTGGACAGAACCACCAAGACCTCGTCGTCCTCAGACACGATCAGACCGCCGGCAAGAGTGCCCCGATCGTCGTTGAGTTTGGCGACCTTGATGCCGATTCCACCACGACCCTGCACGCGATACTCCGAGATCGAGGTGCGCTTGGCGTACCCGCCGTCGGTGACAACGAACACGAACCCGTCGTCGCCGGCGACCGATGCCGACAGCAGGTCGTCGTCCCCACGGAAACTCATTCCCTTCACACCCTCGGTCGCGCGACCCATCGGACGCAGCGCCTGATCTGTCGCGTTGAACCGCAGCGACATGCCATGGCGGCTGATGAGCAGGATGTCGTCTGACGCATCGACCAGCAGCGCGCTGACCAGCTCATCTCCTTCACGGAGACGGATCGCGATGACGCCGCCCTGACGGTTTGTGTCGTAATCGCTGAGGCGCGACTTCTTCACCACGCCGCTGCGAGTGGCGAGCACCAGATAGTCGGCGACGTCGTAGTCGCGCATCGCGAGAACCTGCGCGATGCTCTCATCCGGCTGAAGCGCCAGCAGATTCGCGACGTGCGTGCCCTTCGCATCGCGACCGGCCTCCGGCGCCTCATAGGTCTTCGCCCGATAGACGCGGCCCTTGTCCGTGAAGAACAGCAGCCAGTGGTGAGTGGTCGTCACGAAGAAATGCTCGACGACGTCATCTGCACGAAGCTGTGCGCCCTTGACTCCCTTGCCGCCGCGGTGCTGCGAACGGTAGTTGTCGCTGCGCGTGCGCTTGAGATACCCGTCGCGAGTGATGGTGACGACCATCTCCTCTTCAGCGATGAGATCTTCCATCGACACATCGCCGTCGAAGCCCTGAAGGATGTGCGTACGACGGTCGTCGCCGAAACGCTCGACGATGCCCTCAAGCTCTTCGCGGATGATCGCACGCTGACGCATCTCGTCTGCCAGAATCGCCTTGAAGTCAGCGATCTTCGCCTCGAGTTCTGTGGCCTCGTCGATGATCTTCTGGCGTTCGAGAGCAGCGAGCCGGCGCAGCTGCATCTGCAGGATGGCATCAGCCTGGATGTCATCGATGTCGAGCAGTCTCTGCAGACCCTCGTTCGCTTCCTGCGGGGTGGGGGAGCGACGAATCAGCGCGATGACCTCATCGAGCGCATCGAGCGCCTTGAGGTACGCACGCAGAATGTGCATGCGCTCCTCAGCCTTGCGAAGGCGGAAGGTCGTTCGCCGCACAATGACGTCGATCTGGTGCGAGATCCAATTCGTGATGAAACCGTCGAGTGCGAGTGTGCGCGGCACACCGTCGACGATCGCAAGCATGTTCGCACCGAAGTTGTCCTGCAGCTGCGTGTGCTTGTACAGGTTGTTGAGGACGACCTTGGCGACAGCATCCCTCTTGAGAACGACCACCAGTCGCTGGCCCGTGCGGTCACTGGTCTCGTCGCGGATGTCGGCGATGCCGGTGATCTTGCCGTCGCGCGCGAGGTCACCGATCTTCACCGCAAGGTTGTCGGGGTTGACCTGGTAGGGAAGCTCCGTGATCACCAGGCAGTTGCGCCCCTGGATCTCTTCCATGTTGACCACAGCGCGCATCGTGATCGAGCCGCGACCCGTGCGATACGCTTCCTGGATGCCCTTGGATCCGAGGATCTGCGCACCGGTCGGGAAGTCTGGACCGGGAACGCGCTTGATCAGACCTTCGAGGAGTTCTTCGCGGGGGAGCCCTGGATTGTCGAGCGCCCACAGAGCAGCACCGGCGATCTCGCGCAGGTTGTGCGGCGGAATGTTCGTGGCCATACCGACCGCGATGCCGACAGAACCGTTGACCAGCAGGTTCGGGAAACGCGACGGCAGAACCGTCGGCTCCTGTGTCTGACCGTCGTAGTTGTCGGTGAAGTCGACGGTCTCCTCTTCGATGTCGCGCACCATCTCGAGCGCGAGCTGAGCCATCTTCGTCTCGGTGTAACGCGGGGCCGCGGCGCCCATGTTTCCGGGGGAGCCGAAGTTGCCCTGTCCCTGGGCGAGCGGGTAGCGCATCGACCACGCCTGCACGAGACGCACGAGCGCATCGTAGATGGCCGTGTCACCGTGCGGGTGGTACTGACCCATCACCTCACCGACGACGCGGGCACACTTCGAGAACGACTTGTCCGGACGGAATCCGCCGTCGTACATGCCGTAGATCACACGGCGGTGCACGGGCTTGAGTCCGTCACGCACATCCGGCAGCGCACGGCCGACGATGACCGCCATCGCGTAGTCGAGGTAGCTGCGCTCCATCTCGAACTTCAGATCGACCTGGTCGATCTTTCCGTGCTCATGGAAGGGCGGTTCCCGGTCGGGGCCGGTCGTTGAGCCTGTCGAAATGTCGTCAGTCATGTGTCATTCTCTTCTGATTCAAAACTCAGGATGCTGAGCCTGTCGAAGTTCCGGTCCCTTCGACCACTGGGCTTGTCGAAGTGTCAGGGTCCGGACCTTTACTAGATGTCGAGGAAACGGACGTCCTTGGCGTTGCGCTGGATGAACCCACGGCGGGACTCTACGTCCTCGCCCATCAGCACGCTGAAGATCTCATCCGCGGATGCGGCATCTTCGATCGTCACCTGGCGAAGGGTTCGCGTGTTGTGATCCATCGTGGTCTCCCACAGCTCTTTGGCGTTCATCTCGCCGAGACCCTTGTAGCGCTGCACGCCGGAATCTTTCGGAAGACGCTTGCCGTTGGCGAGACCGTGCTCCATCAGCGCGTCGCGTTCGGCGTCGGAGTACACGTACTCGTGCGCCTGGTTGGACCACTTGAGGCGGTACAGCGGCGGCATCGCGAGATACACGAAACCGGCCTCGATGAGTCCGCGCATGTAGCGGAACAGCAACGTCAGCAACAGTGTGGTGATGTGCTGACCGTCAACGTCGGCATCCGCCATCAGAACGATCTTGTGATACCGAGCCTTCTCGATGTCGAAGTCCTCGCCGATGCCAGTGCCGAAGGCCTGGATCATCGCCTGAACCTCTTTGTTGCCCAGCGCCTTGTCGAGACGCGCGCGCTCGACGTTCAGGATCTTTCCCCGAAGGGCAAGGATCGCCTGCGTGTGCGGGTCGCGGCCCTGCACGGCAGAACCACCGGCGGAATCACCCTCGACGAGGAAGATCTCACTGATCGACGGATCTTTGCTGGTGCAGTCCTTCAGTTTGTCCGGCATGGCCGCCGACTCGAAGACGCTCTTTCGCCGCGCCGTCTCGCGTGCCTTCCGCGCAGCCATGCGCGCGGTCGCCGCGTCTATCGCCTTGCGAATGACGTTCTTCGCCTCGGCGGGATTGCGCTCGAACCAGTCTCCGAGCTGATCGCCGACGACCTTCTGCACGAACGCCTTCGCCTCGGTGTTTCCGAGCTTCGTCTTGGTCTGACCTTCGAACTGAGGCTCGCCCAGCTTGATGGAGATCACCGCGGTGAGGCCCTCACGCACATCGTCACCGGAAAGGTTGTCGTCCTTCTCTTTGAGAAGGTTGTTCGCCCTGGCGTACTTGTTGACGAGTGTGGTCAACGCCGCGCGGAAGCCCTCTTCGTGGGTGCCGCCCTCGTGAGTGTTGATCGTGTTCGCGTATGTGAAGACGTTCTCGGAGTACCCGGTCGTCCACTGCATCGCGACCTCGAGCGAGATCTTTCGCTCTTTGTCTTCCGATTCGAAGTCGATGATCTCGTCGTTGACGACCTCAGCGTGGCGCACCCGATTCAGATACTCGACGTAGTCGACGAGTCCGCGCTCGTAGAAGAACACGTCGCCACGCTGCTTGGTGACCGTGGTGCCCTCTACTTCGACTTCGTAGGTCGCGCCCTCGCGTTCGTCGCGTAGCTCGATGCGCAGACCCTTGTTCAGGAACGCCATCTGCTGGAATCGCGTACGCAGCGTCTCGTAGTCGAACTCGACGCCCTCGGTGAAGATCGCGGCGTCGGGCCAGAAGCTGATGTTCGTGCCGGTCTCGTCGGTCGCAGGTCCCTTGACGAGGCCCTGTTCCTGAGGAACGCCACCGTTGGAGAAGCTGTGGTTCCAGACGAAGCCCTGACGTTTGATCTCAACATCGAAACGTGTCGAGAGAGCATTCACGACGGAAGAGCCCACACCGTGCAGACCGCCTGAGACCGCGTATCCACCGCCGCCGAACTTGCCGCCGGCGTGAAGGATCGTCAGAACGACCTCGACACTTGACTTGGTCGGATCGGACGAGTGCGGATCGACGGGGATGCCGCGGCCATTGTCGACGACTCGCACTCCTCCGTCTGCCAGCAGCGTGACCAGGATCGTGTCGGCGTGACCGGCCATCGCCTCGTCGACAGAGTTGTCGACGATCTCCTGCACCAGGTGGTGCAATCCGCGCGGTCCTGTCGAACCGATGTACATGCCCGGGCGCTTGCGCACGGCCTCGAGACCTTCGAGGACCTGGATCTCGTTGGCCCCGTACTCGCCCTGCTGCTTAGGCTTGGCGTTTGCGGTGTTCTCGTTTTCGGGATGGTTTCCGATTGTCGATTCAGGCTCGTCAGCAGGGGTTTCAGGCGTCATCAGAGGGCGTACTCCACATCGATATCTCGAAAGGCCAGTCTAGCCGGTTCGGAGCGATAAGTGTCGGCTCAGCGGCCGTGTGTGGCCCTCGAATCGCTTCGGATACCTTGCATGGTGCCCTACCCGTAGGTATCGCGAGGACCGCGCCCTGGAACGGCTCTCGGCCCCCATTTCCAAGAGGGAACGTCAGGGCCGATGAAACGGAGATTGTCAACCCCTGCTTCCGGATAGCGTCTCGAGATCTCGGTGAGGATGGTCGCACGCATGAACTGCAGGTTCTTCGCCCACGCCGTCGAATCGCATTTGACCGTCAGCATCCCGTTCTCGAGAGAGACCGGCTCTGAGTGCTTCGCCGTGTCAGCTCCGGCGAGGTCTGCCCATTGACGAACGAGATCTTCGCGCGCCAGAGTGATCTGCCAACCCGCGTCTCGACTGAGTTTGTCAAGCACCGCGCCGAGAGAGCCGGGGTCGCGACCGGGTGTGAAGGGCGCGTTGTCGTCATCGGCTCGAATACGACGTTTGCGCTTCCACGATGTGGAGCTCGGCTTCAGGCCGCGAAGACGCAGGTACGTGGCGACGGTTTCAGGAACGTCGGATGCCGGATCACTCATCGCCGCCGCCCTCTCTGTCATCGGCGATCGTGCCATCGGTGATGCGGACGACGTGTCGGTGCAGCGCTTCAGGAATGTCTTCTTCGACTGCGGCCGTGACGAGCACCTGTTCGTATCCGACGGTCAGATCCGCCAGTCGCTGGCGTCGATCCGAGTCGAGCTCGGCGAAGACATCGTCAAGGATCAACACCGGATCACCGGCCGGGGATTCTGCGCGCAGGAGTTCGGCGGATGCCAGACGCAGCGCCAACGCGACCGACCAGGATTCACCATGCGATGCGTAACCCTTGACCGGAAGTCCGCGGACGCTCAGGACGAGATCATCACGGTGCGGGCCGACGAGAGTGAGCCCGCGGTCGAGTTCCTGGGTGCGCTTCGCCTGAAGTGCAGCGCGGAACATCTCTGCGCCCTTCGATAAGCTCAGGGACCGATTCGTGGGGTCGAAAACCGTGTCATTGTTGCCCTCTTCCGGATCGCCACCTCGCACGGAAAGCGCCCACTCGAGTTCCGGACGGTGGTCAGCACCCGCGATCGCGGCATACGCCGAGACGAGCGGCGAACGAAGATCCGCCGCCAAGCGGAGCCGCGCGTCGATGATCTCGGATCCGAGCGCGACGAGCTTGTCATCCCAGACATCGAGAGTGGTCAAGGCTTCGCCGCGCACGCCACGCGCACGCGCTGATTTCAACAGCGCGCTGCGTTGCTTCAGAACGCGATCATAATCGCCGAGAACCGCAGACATCCGGGGCGCGCGTTGGATGAGGAGCTGGTCGGCGAATCGCCGTCTCGACGACGGATCGCCGCGCACGATCTGCAGATCTTCCGGGGCGAAGAGCACGACATGTGCATACCGCGGAAGTTCGCTGGTCTTCGAAGGCGAACCGTTGATCCGCGCCTTGTTCGAACCCTGCCGATTGATCTGTACCTCGGTGAGGACCTTGCGCTCTCCGACCGAGAGCCGGGCGCGAATCACGCCGAAGTCATGGCCGTCTCTGACCATCGGAGCGTCAGAGGACACCCGGTGGGAGCCTAGCGTCGCAAGAAAGACGATCGCTTCGGCGAGGTTGGTCTTGCCCTGGCCGTTCTTGCCGACGAGCACATTTGGCCCGCGGTGAAGAGTGAGTTCGGCGGTCGCATAATTGCGAAAGTCCACCAGGCTCAGATGCTCCACAATCACGCGCTCAGCCTACCTTCGGGGTCTGACCTTATCTCGGGCGGTCCCTGAATCTGCAGCGAGACGATCCCTGCGTCTCTCGCGAGCGGTCCCTGAACCTGTCGAAGGGTCAGCGCAGCAGCAAGTTGGGCTGAAGCAGGTACTTGAACGAGTCAGAGCCGGCTTGGTCGACCGAAGTCTGGCTTGTGATGAGAACCGGGCTCAGCTTGTTCGCGTTGTCACTCGAGGTGAAAGTGACGCGTACGAACTCGCTCTTGACCGCACTCAGAGCCTCTGTCAGATACTGCGGGTTGAGTCCGAGTGTCACATCGTCGCCACCCGAAAGGTGCGCGTCGACCGACTCGGATGCTCGAGCCTGCTCGCTGCCGGAAGCATCCATCGTGACGCTCGTCGCCGTGAAGGTGAAACGCAGGGGAGCGGCACGATCCAGCACGAGGGCCACACGACGTACTGCCTCGATCAGATCGGCGGTGTTGACAACCGCATAGTGCTCGGTCTGCTCGGGGAAGAGTCTGCGCACAGGCGGGAAATTGCCCTTGATCAGCAGCGACGTCACGGTCTTGTTGCCCGCGGTGAAGGCGATGATCTCGCGGTCGCCCTCTCCGGAGAACGCGACCTGGATGGTGCCGCTGTGACCGAAGGTCTTTCCGACCTCGGTCAGCGTCCTGGCCGGGACCAGCGCGGTCTGCTCAGCAGCTTGGCCATCCCACGGAACGTTGCGCAGCGAGACGCGGTAGCGGTCGGTCGCGACAAGACTCAGATCTTGCCCTGCGACCTCGAGCTGCACACCGGTGAGCACGGGTGTCACGTCGTCGCGCGAGGCAGCGAAGCCGACCTGCGCGATCGCCGTGGCGAAATCGTCGGCGGGAACGACACCGGATGAGCCGGAAACCTCAGGAATCGAGGGGTATTCCTCGACCGGCATCGCAGCAAGCGTGAACCGAGCAGAGCCGCAGGTGACCGCGATGCCGCCGTCTTCTTCGACCGCGATCTCGATCGGAGCGTTCGGAAGTCGGCTGGCGATGTCAGAGAGCAGTCGGCCATGGACCAGGATCGTGCCCGGCGTCTCGACGGTGGCATCGATCGTCGTTCGCGCAGAGGCCTCGTAGTCGAATGCCGAGAGGGTGAGCCCTGTGTCACCGGCTTCGATCAACACGCCGGCGAGGATCGGCTGGGGGTTGCGCTGCGGAAGCAGCTTGACGACGAAGGACACAGCTTCGCTGAATACATCGCGGTTGACCTGGAACCTCACGGGCGCTCCCTCGTCGTAGTACAGAACCTGACCGCCGGTGGGTCCACGTCAGGGGTTCCCATGCTATCCCCACCAGACGGGTGCGCCATACGCCGGGTTCTCAACACTTGAGGTAATTGGATTTCGCCCTCTAAGGATTAGCTTCTTAACGTTCTTAACACCTGTGGATACTGTGGATAACTCGGTGGATAGTAGTCGCGAGTAGGGAACTACACCCGTGTGACATGTGGAATCCCTGAGGAATCCGGGTGGAAACGGGGGAACCGGCGAATCCTTGCACCACGGAGTTATCCACAGGTTGGCCCGATTCCCACACATTCGTCCAGATGTCGGGTCGCATCCATCCACAAGTTATCCACATGTGCAATCAGCCATTTATCGGATGACGACACGCCCCGTCAAGCGCGGATTCTTGACCTTTCAGCCGCTGGAAAGGTCAGCGGCGGCCGAGTTGGGTCGTGATTTCCGTGACCTGGTTGTAGATCGAGCGACGTTCCTTCATGAGATCGCTGATCTTCTTGTACGCGTACATGACGGTGGTGTGGTCGCGATTGCCGAACAGCTGGCCGATCTTCGGCAGCGACAGATTCGTGCGCTCGCGACACAGATACATCGCGATCTGTCTCGACGTCGCGATCTGCTGCGAACGACTCGATCCGTACAGGTCGTCGACGGTGAGTTTGAAGTACTGCGCCGTCGCCGTGATGATGTCGGTCGGCGAGATGATGTTGTCCTCGGCAGTGTCGATGATGTCTCGAAGCACGGTCTGTGCGAGCGAGATGTCGAGCGACGAACGGTTCAGGCTCGCGAAGGCCGAGACACGGATCAGTGCGCCCTCCAGTTCGCGGATGTTCGATGAGACGACCGTCGCGATGTACTCGAGCACCTCGTCAGGAATATGCAGGGCCTCGCTCTGGGCCTTCTTGCGGAGGATCGCGATACGCGTTTCGAGGTCGGGTGCTTGGACGTCGGTGATCAGACCCCACTCGAAGCGACTGCGCATCCGGTCCTCGAAGCCGGTCAGATGCTTGGGCGCGACATCGCTGGTGATCACGATCTGCTTGTTGTGATCGTGCAGGGTGTTGAAGGTGTGGAAGAACGTCTCCTGCGTCTCGGCGCGCCCCTGTAGAAACTGGATGTCGTCGATGAGGAGGATGTCGACATCGCGGTAGCGGGCCTGGAACGCCGAGCCGCGGTTGTTCGCGATCGAGTTGATGAAGTCGTTCGTGAACTCCTCACTCGAGACGTACCTGACTTTGACGCCCGTGTAGAGCGACTGTGCATAGTCGCCGATCGCATGGAGGAGGTGAGTCTTGCCCAGACCGGAGTCGCCATAGATGAAAAGTGGGTTGTACGCCTTCGCTGGCGCTTCGGCCACCGCCACGGCTGCAGCGTGCGAGAAGCGGTTCGACTGACCGATGACGAAGTTGTCGAAGGTGTACTTCGGGTTGAGCCGTGATTCGTGGCGCATCGGAGTGGGTTGATCGATCGAGATCTCACCGCGCGGTGCCTCGGGGCGACCGAAATCGGCGACGGCTGTCGGTGCGGGCTGCTGATCAGCGAGTTCGTGGTTGACGACGACACGGAACGAGGTGACTTCTTCACCGAGCTGCGCCAGGGCCTCCATGATCGGAACCCGAAGACGCTTGTTGATCTGTGCGGCGGTGAGGTCGTTCGGAACGTCGAGATAGATGGTCGCGCCCATGACGCCGGCGGGAACGGCAAGGCTCAGAAAGCCCTGCAACTGGGGGGTTACTCGGTCGTCCTGGTCGAGCAGGTCGAGTACCTGGGCCCAGATCGGAACGTCGGGATGGGCAGGAGAGGACATGGTGCTCCGGGCAAGGACTCGGCGGAGAGTGAGCCGAGACGGCGTTCCCCCCTGTGGATAACTTCGGATGCCACGGTAGTCACCGAACCTGTGGACAGCAACCTGTGCGTGAAAAATCAAGGGTGTGTCGAATGTGCAGGACGAGTCGGGGTTGTGGATAATTGCTGTGCGGAGCAAGTGTGCTCGGTCGAGCCGTCGTGCGAAGATTTGCCCTCTGCCTCTGTAAGACGTACCCTTAATCGGTTGACTTATGTCCGAAATCGGGCAGTTCCCTATGTCTCCGGTTGAAATCCCCGGCGACAGCGTTCCCGGAGTGATCCCATGACCAAGCGTACGTTCCAGCCCAACAACCGTCGTCGCGCGAAGAAGCACGGATTCCGCGCTCGCATGCGCACGCGTGCAGGCCGTGGCATCCTTTCGGCTCGCCGCGCGAAGGGCCGCACCGAGCTCTCCGCGTAAGCCTCGTGCTCGCCCGTCCGCACAGACTGACGCGCGGCACCGACTACAAGTCGGTCGTCCGTAGCGGTGTCCGTTGCGGGGGCGCCCGCGTCATCACCTCGATGTTGACGACGGGAGAAGCACGTGAGGCCCGGTTCGGCTTCATCATCAGTAAGCAGGTGGGCACAGCTGTGATTCGCAACACCGTGCGTCGACGGCTCAAAGCCGTGTGCGCGGATGCTCTCGCGGATGTCCCTCAGGGCACGGATATCGTCATCCGTGCCCTTCCTGCGTCTGCATCCGCGACATTCGCTGAGCTCAGTGCCGATGTCACGAGGTGTCTCGCAAGGCTCAATCGCGAACGAGTGTCGGCATGAGCGCGTTGCCGTCCTATGCAATGGGGTCGGCGCATCTTCATGCCGCCGACATCGTGCGTAGCATCCCGCTCATTCCACGCAATCTCGTTCTGGGATTCCTCACGGCGTACCGCACCGTCATCTCCCCGATCTACGGCGATGTCTGTGCGTACTATCCGTCCTGCTCCGCGTACGCTGTAGGGGCGGTGCAACAGCACGGCGCCCTCAAGGGAACGGTGCTCTCAGGATGGCGCGTTCTGCGCTGCAACCCCTGGACCAAAGGCGGCGTCGATGACGTTCGCCCCCACGACCATTTCCGACACGACCTGACCGCCCGAGGTTTCGTCGTACCTTCTCGAAAGGATTGAACAGTGGGTCTTGACCTTCTGCTCGCCTCTGCCACGCCGGCTCCTGAATCCGGCGGAGGCTTCGACCTGCTCGGCACCATTCTGTGGCCGCTGAAGTGGGCGGTTGAGCTCATTCTCGTCGCCTGGCATTGGCTGTTCACCACCGTGGGGCTGCCGGAGGCGTCCGGCATCACCTGGATTCTGTCGATCGTCGGCCTGGTCATCGTCGTGCGTGCATCGGTGTTCCCGCTGTTCGTGCGGCAGATCAAGAGCCAGCGCAAGATGATGGAAATCGCTCCTGAGATGAAGAAGGTTCAGGAGAAGTACCGGGGCAAGAAGGACCAGCTCTCTCGCGAGGCAATGAGCCGCGAGACGATGGCGCTTTATAAGAAGCACGGCACGTCCCCGATGTCGAGTTGTCTACCGCTCATCGTGCAGATGCCGATCTTCTTCGCGTTGTTCAGCGTGCTCAACGACGTGCAGAAGGTGCGGGACAACACATCGTTCAGCGGTGTCGGCCTGCTCAACAACCAGCTCACACAGCAGTTCTACGACGCCACGATCTTCGGTGACGTCTCTCTGCACGGCACCCTCGGCAATGCTGTTGAGACGCAGAACACCGTAGCGATCGTGCTGCTGGTGATCCTCGTCGTGCTGATGATCGCCTCGCAGTTCTTCACGCAGCTGCAGATCATCTCGAAGAACCTTTCGCCTGAGGCCAAGACTGGCCAGGCGTACCAGATGCAGAAGATCATGCTCTATGTTCTGCCCCTGGGATTCATCTTCTCTGGTGTCTTCTTCCCCCTCGGTGTCGTCGTCTACTGGTTCATCTCGAACCTGTGGACCATGGCTCAGCAGTTCCTCGTCATTCGCGAGATGCCGACGCCTGGCTCGGAAGCAGCAAAGGCGCGCGAAGAGCGCTTGGCGCGCAAGGGCAAGGCAATCGATTCTTCCGGTAAGGTCGTTCCACTCGCCGCCTACGAGGCTGAGCAGAAGCGGTTGCTGGAGGAAGCAGAGAAGGCCAAGCTGAACGCCCCGAAGCGCCAGCAGCCGGTGGGCAAGAAGCGCGCGAAGAAGAAGGGTCCGAACGCATGACCGGTGAGAACGTCGTGGAGCGTCCTGAGCGTACAGAACCGACAGTGGAGCAGCTCGAGAACGAAGGCGATGTCGCCGCGGATTTCATCGAAGCGCTGCTCGACATCGCAGACGTCGACGGTGATCTGAACCTTGATGTCCGACAGGGACGTGCCTACGTCTCCGTAGAGTCAGAGAGCGAAGACATCTCGGTCCTGTCCGACCCGGATACGGTGCAGGCTCTGCAGGAGATCACTCGCCTCGCCGTCCAGAACAAGACCGGTGCCTTCTCTCGCCTCATTCTGGACGTGGGCGGATCCCGCGATGCACGGCGACGCCAGCTGGAGAAGCTGGTCGACACAGCGCTCGTGAAGCTCGACGAAGGTGCATCCAAGGCTTCGCTTCCCGCGATGTCGAGCTATGAGCGCAAGCTCGTGCATGACATCGTCGCGGAGCGAGACCTGATCTCGGAGTCGTACGGCGAGGGTGCAGACCGGCACACGGTAATTCGCCGTCGGTGATGTTTCACGTGAAACATCGGTGCGCCCGATGACCGGACTGGAGATCGAGCCGGCGGCTGCGGGAGCGCTTTTCGGTGATCGAATCGATCTCGCCCGCAGATTCACCACGTCTCTCGCGGAGCAGGGAGAGGAACGCGGACTCATCGGTCCATTGGAGCTCCCGCGCCTGTGGACGCGGCACGTCCTCAACAGCGCTATCGCGGCACCTCTCTTTGAAGGCTCCGTCGCCGACATCGGATCAGGAGCAGGACTCCCGGGGATCGTCCTCGCGATCGCCCGCCCCGATGTTCACTGGACATTGATCGAACCGATGGAGCGCCGCGTCACCTGGCTGAACGAGCAGGTCGATGACCTCGCACTGAGCAATGTCACCGTTATGCGCGCGCGCGGCGAAGAAGTGCCGTCGACCGTGAAGTTCGACATCGTGACAGCTCGCGCCGTCAGCGCGTTGCGCACGCTCATCCCCTTCACCGCACCACTCGTGCGCGACGGGGGGCAACTCACCCTCCTCAAGGGTATGAACGCTTCTAACGAGATCGAGGCAGCGGCGAAGGTGATCAAGAAGTACCGTCTCAGCGATGTGCGCGTGGAAGTTCTGGGTGAAGGTGTCCTGAGCGAGACGACGCGGGTCGTTCGGGCCACTGTTCGCTAGGTTCTCGATCTCGGGGTGCTTATGCGCGGCCTCGGCGGGCGCCAGGACGCCTCCTCTCTCGCAGAGTGGGGTCCCCGCTCGGCAGCGCCGGACGCCCCGATGCTCGTTCGCTCGGCATCCGTGCGCGCTCAGTTGTAGGGCGCAGCGAGCCTGCACGGGGAGATGTGCATCAAAGTGGAGAGGATGACCGCCTCGCAGGGGTATTTCACGTGAAACAGCGTCCTCGACGGACAGTGTTCGTGGCTGTAGTGGCGGATGGAGGCGTCAGCTCGGCGTTGTGATGGATGAGTCGAGTGGCTTTGGCTCGGCCTGTTCCGGAGCGACGAACGTGAATCTATGAGTTGAAGGCGCCGTAGCGGTGAGTGCGGCCATGATGTTTCACGTGAAACATCAACGTGACGTTTCGGGCGTGCGTGAAATGCCTTTGCCGACTTAGTGGCCAGATCTTCCTGAGCCCGAGGTCGTTGCCGTGGGCAGGGGACCGGGTTTGTCAGGCAGCTGCTGCTTATCGGAGTTGTGTTTCACGTGAAGCCCTTTGGCGAGGTCTAGCGCAGGATGCGGAGCCTTCGGCTGGCGCAGCGCCTCACGCGCGCGCGAAAGTCGATCGGGTAAGGCCGTGTTTCACGTGAAACGTTGGAAGACGACTCCATCGGTATTGGGGATGAGTCGGCGACCCCTGCCCGCGCCGATGCGCGATCGCGGACGGGAATGTTTCACGTGAAACGCCGGTGCTCTGAATGCGCGCTCAGGGTGCTCTGAAGAGGGGAGCGGGTGCGATTCGAGGCGTTTCGCCCAGTGCGGAGGCCAGCAGCATTCCAGCGCGTGTTGGGTGTGCGCCCCGTCCGGACGAACCGATGACCGGAACGTCCCCACCAGCGATTAGAGTAGAACGCGGTCCTCGAAAGGAGTGGATGTTTCACGTGAAACAGTCCGAAAAGGCAACACCGAGCGATACTTTCGGGACGGATACGCCATTGGCGCGAGAGATCGCCGATCTGAGCGCTCGTCGCCGCACGCTTGAAGCAACGTCTATTCAATTCTCTGGCGAACCCCGCGTACTCACGGTATCCAATCAGAAGGGTGGCGTCGGTAAGACAACCACCGCAGTGAACATCGGGGCAGCACTCGCGGCCCTTGGTGCACGAGTGCTCGTGATCGATCTCGATCCCCAGGGCAATGCCTCCACCGCGCTCGGGGTTCCCCATAGCGCTGAAACTCAGAGCATCTACGACGTGCTCATCGACGACGTCGCGCTTGCCGATGTCGTTCAGCAGAGTCCGGAATCCCCGAACCTGCTCTGCGCGCCCAGCACGATCCACCTGGCGGGCGCCGAGATCGAGCTCGTGTCCCAGGTCGCTCGTGAACACCGTCTTCGCGGCGCACTCGATGCGTATCTCGAGGACAATGCGGTCAATTTCGTCATCATCGACTGTCCACCATCGCTCGGACTGCTCACGATCAACGCTTTCACCGCGGCATCGGAGGTCTTCATCCCCATCCAGTGCGAGTACTACGCGCTCGAGGGCCTGAGCCAGCTGCTCGGCAGCATCCAGATGATCCAGAAGCACCTCAACACCAGACTGCACCTGTCCACGATTCTGCTGACGATGTACGACGGGCGTACCCGCCTTGCACAGCAGGTCGCCGACGAGGTGCGCACTCACTTCCCCGACCAAGTGCTCGACACGGTGATCCCGCGTTCTGTGCGGGTGTCGGAAGCACCGAGTTTTGGCCAGACGGTGATCGCCTACGACGCCACTTCCGCCGGAGCGATCGCGTACCGCGAGGCCGCTGTTGAAATCGCGTCGAAAAAGACGCAGAGCAAGGAGAACTGATGGCTAAGCGCACTGGATTAGGTCGAGGAATCGGCGCACTGATCCCGACGGCGGATCAGTCGGAGCGTCCCGTCGACGTGTTCTTCCCCGGAGCATCGTCGCGCCCTGTCGTCGATGTCGCGGCTGGAGATACGGTCGACCAGGTCGACGAAGCCCCAGATCTCGCCGCAGTTCCTGGCATACATCTTGTGCAGATCGACCCGAACGAGATCGTGCCGAATCCGCGGCAGCCCCGCACGCACTTCGACGCGAGCGACCTCGCTGAACTCGTTCACAGCGTGCGGGAGTTCGGAGTGCTTCAGCCGGTCATCGTGCGCAAGAACGCTGCTGACCAGTTCGAGCTGATCATGGGGGAGCGTCGCACGCGCGCCGCTCGTGAGGCCGGACTCGCATCGATCCCCGCGATCGTCCGCGAGACCGCTGACGAAGATCTCCTCCGTGACGCTCTACTTGAAAACCTGCATCGCTCCGAGCTGAATCCGCTGGAAGAGGCGTCCGCCTACCAGCAGCTGCTGGAGGATTTCGGAATCACTCAGGAAGAGTTGGCCTCGCGCATAGGTCGCTCACGGCCCCAGATCAGTAACACGATCCGTCTGCTGAGACTTCCGGTTCCGGTGCAGCAACGTGTGGCTGCCGGCGTGCTCAGCGCAGGGCATGCGCGTGCTCTGCTCTCGCTCGATGACCCGGCCGCGATGCAGAAGCTCGCAGACAAGGTCGTCAACGAAGATCTCTCTGTGCGCGCGACCGAGGAGGCCGCCAAAGCCACGCCGTCCTCCGGTCCGACCAAGACGAAGCCGCAACCGGGAGCCAGACGCGCGTACCTCGACGAGGTCTCCGGCGAGCTCGGCGATCGCCTCAATACTCGAGTCAAGATCACCCTCGGTGCACGAAAAGGCCAGGTCGCAATCGAATTCGCTTCGATCCAGGACCTCAATCGCATCCTCTCGGAACTCGGCGAATCAGGTTACGGTTCCTGATCTCGAAACTTCGCCTCGCGCATGAGCGGGTCGCCTTCTAAAGTGGTCAGGGACCGGGGAGGGCATATGTCAGAGAAGAAGGACAAGGCAGGGCGTTTCAGCGCTCGGGTCATCGGAATCAGTATCGCGGCCGCTCTCGGAGGATTCCTCTTCGGGTTCGACACTGCGGTCATCAACGGTGCCGTGGATGCACTGGCCGGTGCCTTTGAGCTCGGACCCGGACTGCAGGGCTTCGCGGTGTCGTCCGCCCTGCTCGGGTGCGCCGTCGGTGCGTGGTTCGCAGGAAGCCTCGCGAACAAGCTGGGGCGCATTCCGGTGATGGTCATCGCCGCATCACTCTTCTTCATGTCGGCGCTCGGTTCTGGTTTCGCCTTCGGCGTGATCGACCTCATCGTCTGGCGGGTCATCGGCGGCCTCGGCGTCGGCGCCGCATCTGTGATCGCACCGGCGTATATCGCCGAGGTCTCTCCCTCGAAGGTCCGCGGGCGACTGGGATCGCTGCAGCAGCTCGCGATCGTGACCGGTATCTTCACCGCTCTGCTCTCCAACGCGCTGCTTGCGAACATCGCCGGCGGTGCAGCATCCGTCCTCTGGTTCGGTATAGACGCGTGGCGCTGGATGTTCATGGTCGAGGCGATACCTGCCGTGATCTACGGTTTGATGGCGCTTCGACTGCCTGAGTCGCCACGTTTCCTCGTGGCGCGTGGCAAAGTCGACAAGGCATCACAGGTGCTCTTCGACTTCACTGGCGAAACAGATGTGAACCTGAAGATCGAGGAGATCCGCTCCACGCTGAACTCCGAGCAGAAAGAGTCGCTGAAGGACCTCCGCGGGAAGCGGTTGGGCCTGAAACCGATCGTCTGGGTGGGCATCCTGCTCAGTGTCTTCCAGCAGTTCGTCGGCATCAACGTGATCTTCTACTACTCCACGACGCTCTGGCTCTCGGTCGGCTTCGACGAGTCGAGCGCGCTGATGACCTCAGTCATCACCTCGATCACGAACATCGTCGTCACCATCATCGCCATCCTGCTGGTCGACAAGGTCGGACGCCGACCGATGCTGCTCACAGGGTCGATCGGTATGGCTGTGACGCTCGGCATGATGGCGGTCGCTTTCTCATTCGGCACGCTGCAAGACGGCAACGTCGTGCTTCCGCAGCCGTGGTCGCTGATCGCTCTGATCTGCGCCAACGGATTCGTGGTGTTCTTCGGGGCCACGTGGGGTCCGCTGGTGTGGGTGTTGCTGGGGGAGATGTTCCCGAACTCCATTCGTGCCGGTGCTCTCGCGGTGGCCGCTGCCGCCCAGTGGCTCGCGAACTTCTTCATCTCGACGACGTTCCCCGCATTCGCGGAGATCGGCCTCACCTTCGCCTACGGTTTCTACGCGTTCTTCGCGATCGTTTCCTTCTTCTTCGTCTACTACCAGGTGCCGGAGACGAAGGGCCGGGAGTTGGAATCGATGACAGATTCTGCGGAGGTCACGCGCCGACGACGCACAAAGCGCGCGTAGGCTGGATGCATGTCAGAAGCCGTTCCCCGTCGTGCCAGCCTCGAAGTGCTGCGCGCCGAGGCGACTGACGAACGGGCAGTGCTCATTCACGAGCGCCTCCTGGGCGGCGAAGACCCGTGGGATTTCATGGAAGAGCTGCCCACCGTCGATGAACTCGTCGTCTTCCTGCTGCGTGCCGACAACATCTCTGCGAACGATGGCGTGCGGCCCAACACGGCGCGCAACTACCGCGTTCTGCGGCAGATCGCCCTCGAGTATCCAGAGCTGACATCTGTCGTATGGGGGATGCTGGGCGAAGGCTCTCACCGCAGCTGGGACGCGTCGGTCGCCGACGCATCGTCGTAGCTCCGATTCCAGGAAACGACAAAGCCCCAGGAAACGACAAAACCACGCCAGAACCGCGGTGTCACCGCAGGTTCGGCGTGGTTTCGAGGAGCCGTGGGGTCAGCCGATGAACTCGGCGAGATCCTGCTCGAGAGCGGGCTTCGGCTTTGCGCCGATGATGGTCTTTTTGACCTCGCCGCCCTGGAAGACCTTCATCGCCGGGATCGACGTGATCTGGTAC
>JBEBSN010000056.1:0-17836 GCA_040394295.1 Microbacterium sp. | reverse complement strand
GGCCGGTGGCTGAACCACCGGCCCCGCTCGCGATCGCCGAGCCGAAGCTCAGCGGATCAGATGGGGATTACTTCTCCCAGCCCACGTTCTCCACCGGCTGGACGCCGAAGCCGTCCAGGCCCACGTAGGGCTCAGGGGTGAGGTTTGCGAGACCGGTCTTGACGGCCGAGATCGACGGACCGTTGTAGAGCGGGATGAGACCCCAGTCCTGGAAGATCTCTGCCTCGAGCTTCAGAGCCGCAGCCGTCTGCTCCTCCGCGGTCGCCAGCGACTCGACCTCTTCGTGGATGCGCTCGTCCATCTCAGGCGTCTGCACACCAGAGAGGTTCAGGCCCATGTCCATGCAGTACAGCTGGCAGAACCAGGCAGCACCGAACGGGTCAGACGAGGTGAAGCGCAGCGACGAGACGTCCCAGTTCTTCGAGACGTAGTCGTTCGAGAAGTCGGTCGACGGGCGGATGTCGATCTGGAAGTCGATTCCGACATCCTTCATCTGCGCCTGCAGCGACTTGGCGATGGCCTCCTGCGTCGGGTCATCGCTCCACACCGGGAACGCCACCGAGAGCTTCTCGCCGTCCTTCTCGCGAATGCCGTCTTCGCCCTCGACCCAGCCTGCCTCTTCGAGGAGTGCCTTGGAATCTTCGGGGTTGAACTCCCAGCCGGCCTCGGCAAGAGCGTTCTCATAGCCGGGCTGGAACGGGAACAGCGTGAGCGAGCCGGCAGGCTCCTCTTCATAGTCCAGACCATTCCACGCGATCTGCTTCTGCTGATCGATGTTGATGGCCTTGAAGAACGCCTCGCGGACCTTGACGTCCTCGAACTGCGGCTTGTCCGCGTCAACCTGGATCAGCGTGCTCGCGGTCTGGGTGGCACGGTAGATCGTGATGTCTTCCATGTCCTTGACCTGCTCGAGCCGGTCCTTGGTGTTGACACCGACCATGTCGATCTCGTCGGCCTTGAAGGCGTTGATCGAGGCTGCGGCGTCAAGTGCACGGAACGTGACCTTCTCCAGCAGCGGCTCGTCGCCCCACCACTCGGTGTTCGGAACGAACGTGACGATGCCGCCGTTCGCGTCGAACTCGCCGATCGTGTACGGTCCGGCGCCCCACTCTGCGTGGGGGTCGCTGATCATGGCCTCGTTGAAGGTCGTCGGGTCAGCGAGAGCCGGGTGGATGATGCCCGTCAGGAAGGGCATCTCCGGCCAGGCGAACTCGCCGTCGAATGTGACGATGGCCGTCTTCTCGGTGTCGCCCTGCTCAACCGAGGCGATCGCCTTGTAGCCGTCGGTCGCGTTCGGGTTGAAGTCCTCGTTCTCGCCGCTGTTGGCCTTCCACGTGGCCTCGATGGCGGTCCAGTCCATGTCGGTGCCGTCGTTCCAGTGCGCCTCCTCCGTAAAGGTGAAGGTGATCTGGGTGTTGCCGTCGACCGTGTCGATCGACCACTCGTCGAGGTACGCGTCGTGCTTGTACGGCGTGCCGTCGGCTTCCTGAAGAAGGATCTGCGGCATGTACCACGCGGCGAGGCGCGCGGTGTCCGCCGAAGCGTCTCCGTTGAACGCGTTCAGCTGCTCGGGGATCTCGTTGGTCGGGAAGCGAACTTCGCCGCCTACCTGCAGAGCGTCGCGCTCCTGCGGGTTGTAATCCGCTGCCTTCGTCTCGACGGGCTCTTTGTCGCCGCCGTCGTTGCCGCCGCTTTCGGCTGCGCAACCTCCGAGGGCAAGTGCGAGGGCTCCGCTGAACGCGATCGCCCCCATCAGCTTGTACTGCTTCATGGTGCTCCTTTCGCCTTTCGGCGTGTTCGCCAGTAGGCGTGTCATAAGGGGAAGAATAGTTGGACTGTTCGTCGAATACCCGGTGCGACAGTGAATGGTGCGTAACTGTTACCGGACAGTGACCGACCGTTATCTGACGGTGATAGTCGCAGGCGCGGAGGGGTCAGGACAGCGCGGCGGTCGGGTCGAATATGATCCGTTCGCGGGTGCGCTCGATGTCGGGGTCAGGGATCGGGATCGCTGAAAGCAGCGCCTTTGTGTACGGATGGCGCGGGTTCTCGAAGATCTCATCCACGTCGCCGTGCTCCACGAACTCTCCGAGGTACATCACCGCGACGCGATCGGCGATATGTCGCACGACCGAGAGGTCGTGCGCCACGAAAAGATACGAGACACCGAGCTTCGCCTTCAGATCGTCGAGCAGGTTTATGACGCCTGCCTGGATCGACACGTCGAGCGCTGAGACCGGCTCGTCGAGGACGATGACCTTCGGGTTCGTCGAAAGCGCGCGCGCGATGCCGATGCGTTGGCGCTGTCCGCCGGAGAACGCGCCGGGGAATCGATCGATGTGTGCGGGGTTGAGCCCGACCAGATCCATGAGTTCCTTGACCCGGTCATGAGTCTCGTCGCGCTTCGTGCCGATCGCCCTCAACGGCTCTGAGATGATGTCGGCCACTGTCATTCGAAGGTCGAGAGCGCCCATCGGGTCCTGGAAGACGATCTGGATATCGCGGCGCACTTGGCGCTCGATGCTGTGGCTGGTGATGTCGTTGACGCTCGTGCCGTTGATCACGATGTCGCCGTCGTGCTGCTTGACGAGGTCCATGATCTGCAGCAGCGTCGTCGTCTTCCCAGAGCCGGACTCGCCGACGATGGCCATGGTCTCGCCCTCGCGGACGTCGAACTCGACGGCCTTGACGGCGTGGACCTCACCGACCTTGCGCTTGAAGAACGCGCCCTTCATGAGCGGGAACGTCTTGTTCATGTTGCGCACCTCGAGGGTGACGCCGCGCTGCTCACGCGGTGTGGCTGTCAACGTGCTCTCGATCGCCTCGCGCACGGGGTAGACGGGCAGGCCGCCGATCAGGCCGTTCTCGTCGATCTCGTGGGAGCGGATGCACGCCGCTCTGTGCGACACGCCCGAGGCTGACGGCACTTCGGCAAGCGGAGGCTCGCCGTCGAGACAGGCGCTGATCGCGATCGGGCAGCGGTCCGCGAACGGACAGGCGTCCGGCAAATCGATCAGCAGGGGAGGGTTGCCCTTGATAGGGGTGAGCGGCTCTTTCTCTTTCTTGTCTACGCGCGGGATCGCGCCGAGAAGCCCGATCGAGTACGGCATGCGCGTCGCATGGAACAGCTCGCGCACAGGTGCCTGCTCGACGGGCTTGCCCGCGTACATCACCAGAACGTCGTCGGCCATCCTGGCGACGACACCCATATCGTGCGTGATCATGAGCGTCGCCGCACCGGTCTCGCTCTGCGCCGTCTCGATGAGGTCGAGGATCTGCGCCTGGATCGTGACGTCCAGTGCGGTCGTCGGTTCGTCGGCGATGATCAGCTTGGGGTTGTTGGCCATCGCGATGGCGATCACCACGCGCTGGCGCATTCCGCCGGAGAACTCGTGCGGGAAGCCCTTCATACGCTTCTCCGGCTGCGGGATGCCGACCAGAGTGAGCAGTTCGATCGCACGATCCCATGCCTGCTTCTTCGACATCCCACGGTGGATGGTGAGTGCTTCGATGAGCTGATCGCCGATGGTGAAGACGGGAGTCAGGGAGGTGAGTGGATCCTGGAAGATCATCGCCAGGCCGTTGCCGCGGATCACGGACATCTGCTTGTCGGACTTGCCGAGCAGTTCTTGGCCGTCGTAGACGATCGATCCGGTGACCTTGGCGTTCTCGTCGAGAAGCCCCATGATCGCCAGAGAGGTGACGGACTTACCGGATCCGGATTCGCCGACGATGCCGAGAGTCCTGCCCTCTTCGAGGTCGAAGGAGACCCCGCGGACGGCGTCGACGCGGCCGGCCTCGGAAGCGAAGCTGACCCTGAGGTCGCGGACGGAGAGGATATTGCTCATGCGCGGCCTCCTGCTGCAGAAGTCGGATCGAGTGCGTCACGCAGCCCATCGGCGATGAGCGCCATCGACACTGTCAGAAGTGTGAGCGCGGCGGCCGGGAAGTAGAACAACCAGGGGGCGCTGGTGATCGTGTTGGCGCCAGAACCGATGAGCGATCCGAGAGAGACGTCAGGAATCTTCACACCGAACCCGATGAACGACAGGCCGGTCTCGGCCATCACCGCGCCGACGATTCCCAGGGTGAAGTTGATCACCAGCAGCGAACCGATGTTCGGCAGCAGGTGGCGGAGGACGATCGTCATTCCACGGACTCCCATGTACCGAGCGGCGTGGATGTACTCGCGCTCACGCAACGAGAGCGCCGTTGTCCAGATCACGCGCGCGGGGAAGTACCAGCCGACGACGAAGATCATGATCAGGGCGATGACGCGCCAGTCACCGCCTGAGCGGTTCGACAGCAGCGAGAGGATCAGGAAGCTCGGGATCACCATCATGAAGTGGATGACGGTCAAAGTGATCTTCTCGGTCCAGCCGCCGAAGTAGGCGGCGGCGGTGCCGATGAGAGCGGACAGGATCGTCGTGCCGACGGAGACGGTGACGGCGATCATCAGCGACCGCTGAAGGCCGATCGCCGTCTGAGCGAAGGTGTCGTTGCCGGATGCGGTCGTTCCGAACCAGTGCTCGGCCGAAGGACCCGTTCCCAGGCTGAGGAAGTCCAGTTCGATGTGGTCGTACTTGGCCACCAGCGGAGCGACGATCGCGAACAGTACGAGCAGGATGAAGATGACGATGCCGCCCACGGCGGGCTTGTTGCGTGCGAATCGTCGGGTGTAGAGGCTCCACTTCGAAAGCGGTTTGCGATCTTCGAGCGGAAGCGCCGCGGTTGTCTGGTTGGTCATGTTCAGTTCACCCTCACTCGCGGATCGAGGACGACGACGACGATGTCGGAGAGGATCGCTCCGAGCGCGGTCAGGAGTCCGGCGAAGGCGGCAGTAGCGACGACGCCATGGATATCGCTCTTGGTGATCGTTTCGATGAAGTACCGTCCCATGCCGTTCCAGGCGAAGATCAACTCCGTGAGGATCGCACCGGTGAACACCGCGGGGATGCTGAAGGCGACCTGCGTGGCGACGGGAATCAGTGAGGTGCGCAGGGCGTGCTTGCGGATGGCCTGCGGCTTCGTCAGCCCCTTCGCACGTGCGGTGCGGACGTAATCGGCGTTGATGTTGTCCAGCAGAAGCGAGCGCTGCAGGAAGTGCGTACCCGCGTAACCGACGATCACCAGAGCGATGGTCGGCAGGGTGAGGTGCTGGAGGGTGTCTATGAGAACAGGGAAGAATCCCTCGACGCCCTGGCTTGAGGAGCCGGTGACGTAGAAGACACGAACACCGACGAGGTCGTTGAGAGCGATGGCAAGCAGCACGATACCGAGAGCGGCCACGATGATGTTGATGTTCATCGTGATGATCGAGGTGGCCTGGCCGATACGGTCGGCCAGTTTGTACTGACGTGACGCCGTGTACACGCCCAGCGCGATACCGAGGATCGTCATGATGATCGTGGCGCCGAGCACCAGTTCGGCGCTGACCCACATCCGGTACGCGACCTGCTCGTTCACCGAACCGCCGGTGGGGCTCAGGCCCCAGTCCCAGCGCAGGACGACACCTGTGATCCAGTTCCACCAGCGCTCCCAGATCGGGACGCTGTCGCTGAGGTTGCGCGGCTCGAGCAGATTCACAATCTGCTCTTCGCTGAGTGGCGGGCGCCTGCCCACGTAATTGTTCCTGGGATTGAGGAAACCCCAAGCCAGGAAGTACGTGATGTTGGTGGCAACCACGATCATCAACAACCAGCCGAAAGTACGGCGGAGAAGATACTTGATCAAGGTTTCGTCTTTCTTCTTTTCAGACGCGCTCGGGATCTTCCGACGCAACGCTGGGTCGGGATGACAGTCAAGCATCATCCGCATTTTTCTGCGACGTTGACGCCGAGAAAGGTAGTGACGGAGTCGTATCGCAAGTGGCACTCAGTGTCATCAAACGAACTGAGGCAACCTCGGGAGACTATCACTCGTTGTGATGAATGGGGATTAGGAGCGACTCCCCGTAGACTTGCCGAGACATGTCACCACGCGCTCTCACCCCGCTGTCGCCTGCCGCGACCCCGGCTTCGCAGATCCGAAATTTCTGCATCATCGCTCATATCGATCACGGTAAGTCGACGCTCGCCGATCGCATGCTGCAGATCACCGGTGCCGTCTCAGATCGTGACATGCGGGCGCAATACCTCGACCGCATGGACATCGAGCGTGAGCGCGGCATCACGATCAAGAGCCAGGCGGTGCGCATGCCTTGGTCTGTCGACGATGAGACCGTTGCGCTGAACATGATTGACACCCCTGGGCACGTCGACTTCACCTATGAGGTGTCCCGCTCGCTCGCCGCGTGCGAGGGAGCGATCCTGCTCGTCGATGCGGCTCAGGGCATCGAGGCCCAGACTCTCGCCAACCTCTACCTCGCGCTCGAGAACGATCTCCACATCATTCCGGTGCTGAACAAGATCGATCTGCCCGCAGCCGACCCCGACAAGTTCGCGAAGGAACTCGCTGATCTCATCGGAGGCCGGCCAGAGGACGTTCTGCGTGTGTCGGGCAAGACCGGCGTCGGCGTCGAAGCGCTCCTTGATCGGATCGTACGCGAGATCCCCGCACCTACCGGCGACGTTGACGCGCCTGCCCGCGCGATGATCTTCGACTCGGTATACGACACCTACCGCGGTGTGGTGACGTATGTGCGAATGATCGACGGCAGCCTGTCGCCGCGGGAGCGCATCCAGATGATGTCGACGCAGGCTCACCATGAGCTTCTCGAGATCGGCGTCTCCAGCCCGGAACCGATCCCCTCGAAGGGCCTCGGCGTTGGGGAGGTCGGCTACCTCATCACCGGAGTGAAGGACGTGCGCCAGTCGAAGGTGGGCGACACCGTCACCACCAGCCGCAACCCGGCCACGGAGGCGCTGTCGGGCTACACCGATCCGAAGCCGATGGTGTATTCGGGGCTGTACCCGATCGATGCCAGCGACTACGGCGAGCTTCGCGAGGCACTCGACAAGCTCAAGCTCTCCGACGCATCACTCGCGTACGAGCCCGAGACCTCAGTGGCGCTCGGCTTCGGCTTCCGATGTGGATTCCTCGGACTGCTGCATCTCGAGATCATCACCGAACGGCTGGCTCGTGAGTTCGATCTCGATCTCATAACCACCGCGCCCAGCGTGATCTACGAAGTCACCACTGACACCGGTGAGACGGTGACGGTGACCAACCCGAGCGAGTACCCGGACGGCCGGGTGGCATCGGTGACGGAGCCCATGGTCAAGGCGGCGATCCTGCTGCCGAAGGACTACGTCGGTACCGTCATGGAACTCTGCCAGTCGCGGCGTGGAGCGCTGCTCGGAATGGAGTACTTCTCGGAAGAGCGCGTCGAACTCCGCTACAACATTCCGCTCGGTGAGATCGTGTTCGACTTCTTCGACCAGCTGAAGTCGAAGACGCAGGGCTACGCGAGCCTTGATTACGAGCCTTCAGGCCAGCAAGAGGGCGACCTCGTCAAAGTCGACGTGCTGCTGCAGGGCGACAAGGTCGACGCGTTCAGTGCGATCGTGCACCGCGACAAGGCGTACGCCTACGGAACGCTCATGACAGAGCGCCTTCGTAAGCTCATTCCCCGCCAGAACTTCGAAGTGCCGATTCAGGCCGCCATCGGTGCTCGCATCATCGCGCGTGAGACGATCCGTGCCCTTCGCAAGGATGTGCTCGCGAAATGCTACGGCGGTGACATCAGCCGTAAGCGCAAGCTCCTCGAGAAGCAGAAAGAGGGCAAGAAGCGCATGAAGATGGTCGGTCGCGTCGAAGTTCCGCAGGAGGCTTTCATCGCCGCACTGTCGGGGGATGTCGACGGCAAGGACAAGAAGTAGTCTGGAACTCATGCGGCGCGGAACATTCCGAGACGAAACGGTGGACTATGCCGCCGTCGGGGCCACTCACGCCCCTGACCTGATGCAATACCCGCCTGAGCGGAGCATTCCCGCCGAGAGCGCGTGGCGACTGGGGAGCGGTGAAGATCGCTTCCGCACGGCGGGCGAGGCGCTGCTTTCCTGGACGGCGCAGCGTGCCGCAGGCCTCAGCGTCGAGGACGTACGTCCCGCCGCGGGCCCTACATACGCGGGCGTCAGCTTCGACGCGGAAGGCAACCCCATCGCTCCGAACAAGACCGAGGTCGAACAGCGCTTCGACGCCGAAGGTACCCCTCTGGTCGGTCCGGGTATGACGCTGCAGCTGCGCGGACGCGTCGGCGGCATGCGAGCGGACGCAGAACTGCGCGTGATCTCTGTGACGGAGGAACCACGCCGCGTCGGATTCGTCCTGGGGACGGTCGGCGGATCTGTCGTCAGCGGTGAAGAGCTGTTCGCCATCGACTGGAACGAAGACAACGACGAGGTCTGGTTGACGGTGCGCGCATTCGATGCTCCAGCCAGCCTGGTCTACAGGGTCGTCCCCGGTCTCATAAAGCGCCGGCGCAAAGAGCTGTTCAACCGCTACCTCCGTGCGATCTCGCCTCTGTACGCGACTCCGCTGTGATGGCAGGACCCCTGCCGCTCGGTGATCCCGCCCCGTCTGATGGACGACTGCCCGCGGACCTGACTGTCGATGCGAACGTGCCGTTCTCGGCGTATCTGCACATCCCGTTCTGCCGGGTGCGTTGCGGGTACTGCGATTTCAACACCTACACCTCGAGCGAACTGCGCGGCGCGCGCCAGGAGGACTACGCCGACACTCTCGGCGCGGAGATCACCCTCGCTCGTCGCGTGCTGGATGACGCCGGTGCGCTCCGACCGATGGACACGGTGTTCTTCGGCGGAGGAACCCCGACGCTGCTGCCGGCCGGTGATCTCGCTCGGATGCTCGGCGTCGCGGTCGATGCGTTCGGTCTTGCCGATGGCGCGGAGGTGACTGTCGAGGCGAACCCTGACACGGTGACACCCGCGGTCGCGCGACGGCTGGCCGATGCCGGCGTGACCAGGCTTTCGATCGGGATGCAGTCGGCAGTACCGCACGTGCTCGCGGCGCTCGATCGCACACACGATCCGGAGAACGTGCGCACGGCCGTGGACGCCGCTAAGGACGCCGGACTCGCTGTGAGCGTCGACGTCATCTACGGCGCACCGGGGGAGTCGCTCGCCGACTGGGAAGCAACGCTGGATGCTGCGCTGGAGATGGATTCCGACCACATCTCGGCGTACGCCCTCATCATCGAGGACGGCACGAAGCTGGCCAGACAGATTCGCCGGGGAGAGGTGCCTGCTCCTGACGACGATTTGCAAGCGGACATGTACGAGCTCGCCGACGCGCGTCTTTCCGGCGCGGGTTTCGAGTGGTACGAGCTGAGCAACTGGGCGCGAAGCGCTGACCAGCGCTCCCGGCACAATCTCGCGTACTGGCGCGGAAACGACTGGTGGGGCTTCGGTCCTGGTGCGCACAGCCATGTCGCGGGCCTTCGCTGGTGGAACGTGAAGCACCCCGCCGCGTACGCACAGCGGCTCGCCGCATCCGAATCGCCGGCGGCCGGTACCGAGCGCCCCGATGCTGAGGCGCACCTGCTGGAGCGAGTGCTTCTGCACAGTCGCCTGAGCGATGGCCTGGCGATCAGCGACCTGCCGGCGGCGAACCGCACTCGAGTGGCCGGACTCATCGCGGATGGGCTCGTCCAGGCAGCGGCGGCATTGCACGGACGGGTCAGACTCACTCTGAAGGGGCGGTTGCTGGCCGATGCTGTGGTGCGCGAGCTCACAGATCAGCGCAACGGCTAGAATTGGCACTCTGAGTATTCGAGTGCCAAGTACAGGAGGTGTGAAGTGGTCACCGAACGCGGGCTTGAAGTACTCCGTGCGATCGTGCAGGACTACGTCGAAACGCACGAACCCGTCGGCAGCAAGTCGATCGTCGACAGACACTCTTTCGGAGTCTCGGCAGCGACCATCCGCAACGATATGGCGCAGCTCGAGGACGAAGAACTCATCGTCGCACCGCACACCTCATCCGGACGAGTTCCCACAGACAAGGGTTATCGCGTCTTCGTCAACCACCTCGCGCAGCTGCGACCGCTTTCGACAGCACAGCGCAGCGCGATCGAATCGTTCCTTGCTGACCCCGCTGATCTCGACGACCTGATGGCTCGCACGGTGCGCGTGCTCACACAGGTCACCGGTCAGGTCGCGCTTGCGCAGTATCCATCCTTCGCGCGGGCGCATCTCACTCATATCGAACTGGTCTCACTCGCGCCTAACCGTCTGCTCGTGGTGCTCGTCACGGACGCAGGAGGAGTGTCGCAGCGCATCGCCGTTCTTCCCCGCGAGCTCGACGACGCGGACGTCGCCGTCCTGCGGGCTCGGTTGTCAGCGCTGCTGACAGGACAGTCGGTGCAAGAGGCGTCGGAACGTGTGCAGTCGCTGGCGACGGTGCCCGATTCGCATGGCACGGACGCAGCGATCCGATCGCTCGGCGGCGTCATCGCCGAAGAGCTGGCCGGTTTCCGCCATGAGCGTCTCGTGATGGCGGGAGCGGCGACGCTCGCACGACGCGACCAGGATTTCCGCGGCAGCATCCATCCGATTCTCGAGGCGATCGAGGAACAGGTGACGCTGCTGCGGCTCATGAGCGAGATGGTGGCTGACGAACAGGGGCTCGCGGCCAGCATCGGTGCAGAGAACGAGGCATTCGGTCTTCCCGAGGCGTCGATCGTCGCCAGCAACTACCTCACGCCGGGGGGAACGGCTCGCGTCGGTGTCATGGGGCCGACACGCATGGACTATCCGAGCAATCTTGCTGCAGCGCGGGCGGTCGCCCGATATCTGTCGCGGATGCTCGATGAAGATGAGGCGAGCCGCTGACGCGGGTCGCGCAAGCACGCACACAGGAAAGGTGATTGTGGCGGACCATTATGAGGTTCTCGGAGTCTCGCAGGACGCGACGACGGACGAGATCAAGAAGGCTTACCGGAAGCTCGCGCGCCAGCTGCATCCGGACGTCAACCCGGGTGAGGATGCTGCGGAGCGGTTCAAACTCGTCACGCACGCGTACGACGTGCTCAGCGACGATGACTCACGCCGTCGCTACGACATGGGAGGCGGCGAAGGCGGTGGTGACTTCGGCGGCTTCGGTGGCTTCGGCGACATCTTCGAGACATTCTTCGGTGCAGCGCAGGGTGGCGGTCGAGGTGGTCGTCCACGTTCGCGCCGAGAGCGTGGACAGGACGCGCTGGTGCGCGTCACGCTCGAACTCGGAGATGTCGTCTTCGGCGCTCACCGAGACATCGAGGTCGACACCGCAGTGCTGTGCGAGACGTGTCAGGGCTCTTGCACTCAGCCAGGCACATCTCCGGTGACATGCGATATCTGCCACGGCTCCGGGCATGTGCAGCGCCAGGTGCGAAGCCTCCTCGGAAACGTGGTCACGTCGGCGCCGTGCGGCACCTGCGAGGGCTACGGCACGACGATTCCGCACCCCTGCGGCACATGCGGCGGTCAGGGCCGAGTGCGCTCGCGTCGCACCGTCTCACTCGACATTCCCGCAGGCGTTGAGACGGGGCTGCGGCTTCAGCTGCCGGGATCAGGCGAGGTCGGCAGGGCCGGAGGGCCCAACGGCGATCTCTACGTTGAGGTCACCGTGTCGCCGCACGCCGCGTTCAGCCGTGAGGGCGATGATCTGCTCGCGACTCTGGAAGTGTCGATGTCGGACGCCATCCTCGGTACAGAAACCTCGATCGACGGCCTCGACGGTCAGGTCGATCTTGAGATCCGACCGGGGGTGCAGTCCGGTGACATCCTGACGATCAAGGGTCGGGGGATCACGCCGTTGCGCGGGAACCAGCGCGGAGACCTGCGCGTCGGCGTGCAGGTGATCACGCCCTCGAGGCTGGATTCGGCGCAGCGCGCGCTGATCGAGGATTTCGCCAAGAAGACGAAGGCGCCCGGTCCTCAGCTCGCACAGTTCCAGCAGGGGCTGTTCTCGAAGCTGCGTGATCGATTCCGTCACTGAATCGGAGGACGATTGTGCTGCACTTCCTCGTTGCGAACGCGTCATCTGCTGCGGTGGGCGACATCGTTTCGCTGACAGGAGCCGAAGCGAAGCACGCGGCCGTCGTCCGACGCCTTCGCGTCGGCGAGTCCGTCAGCGTGGGCGATGGCGCCGGCGTCTGGCTTGAGGGCGCCGTCGCCGACGTCTCGGCCTCGCGTGTGGACGTGAAGATCACGGCCCGCGCCCAGGCCGAGGCTCCAGCCGTCAGACTGGTGCTCGTTCAGGCCCTGGCCAAGGGCGACCGCGACGAACTCGCCGTGCAGGCGGCGTGTGAGCTGGGCGTGGACGACGTCGTGCCATGGCAGGCTGCGCGGAGCATCTCCCGGTGGGAGGGGCCGAAAGCCACCAAAGGCAGAGAACGCTGGGCGACGATCGTGCGCGAGGCTGCGAAGCAGGCGCATCGCGCATGGGTGCCCGAGGTGTCGGCGCCGCTGACGAGCGCTCAGGTGGTCGCATACGCGCAGGGCCGCCGGATGCTGGTGCTCGATCCGACGGCTACTCAACGACTCTCCGCCGTTGAGGCAGATGACCGCGACATCGTGTTGGTGGTCGGTCCGGAGGGCGGCATATCGCCGGAGGAACTGCAGAAGTTCGAAGAAGGCGGGGCAGAACGAGTGCGCCTCGGTGACACCGTCCTTCGCACGTCCACGGCCGGACCCGCTGCGATCGCGGTGCTGTCGGCCGCGATCGGCCGTTGGTGAGTGCGACGCCTGCGACGCCCGAGATCGCCGCGGCTAGACTGGAAGCATGACGGAACCCTCGATCTTCACCCGCATCCTGGGCGGCGACATTCCCGGTGAGATCGTCGCGTCCACCGAAACGATGGTCGCGCTGCGCGACATCGCACCGCAGGCTCCTGTGCACATCCTGGTGATTCCCAAGACGGAGAAGTACCGCGATGTCGTCGAACTCGCCGCCGGCGACCCGGGGCTGCTCGCAGAACTCATCGCTTTCGCGAAACAGATTGCTGAAGATCACGCCGACGGAGATTTCCGCCTGGTGTTCAACACCGGCCCGAACGCCGGGCAGACCGTGTCGCACGTGCACGGGCATGTTCTCGCCGGTGGGCTCACAGAGAAGAGCGTCGGTGCCTGATCCCGAGCAGAACGACGTCATCACCGAGCGACTCTTCGTCGACGGCGTCGCGATGGTGCGTCTGCTGGGACCGCAGGATCGACTTCTGAAGATGCTGGAGAAACAGCACCCGGAGGTACAGGTGCATGCGCGAGGCAACGAGATCACGTTGACCGGGGAACAAGGCCGCGTGGACGACGCCAAGAACCTTGTGGAGGAATTGATCACGATGACCCGAGACGGTCAAGACCTCGCACCGAGCGACGTCGAAAGTTCGGCACGAATCCTCAGCCAGGAAGGCGGGCCGCGCCCGAGCGAAGTCCTCGGCGAAGCGATCCTGTCCACTCGGGGCCGTGTCATCCGGCCGAAGACGCTCGGTCAGAAAACCTATGTCGACGCGATCGAGGAGAACACGATCGTCTTCGGGATCGGGCCTGCAGGCACAGGCAAGACCTACCTCGCCATGGCGAAGGCCGTGCAGGCGCTGCAGCGCAAGGAAGTCACGCGGATCATTCTCACTCGTCCAGCCGTAGAGGCGGGCGAACGGCTGGGCTTCCTGCCCGGCACCCTGAACGACAAGATCGACCCGTATCTGCGCCCCTTGTACGATGCGCTCAACGAGATGATGGACCCCGAGATCGTCCCCCGTCTGATGGCTGCGGGAACGATCGAGGTCGCGCCGCTGGCGTATATGCGCGGTCGCACGCTGAACGATTCCTTCGTGGTGCTGGATGAGGCACAGAACACCACACCTGAGCAGATGAAGATGTTCCTCACACGTCTCGGCTTCGGAACGAAAATGGTCGTCACCGGTGACATCACCCAGGTCGACCTGCCTCAGGGGGCTTCAGGGCTTCGCCTGGTCACGCAGGTTCTCAACGAGATCGAGGACATCCATTTCGCTCGGCTC
Source organism: Microbacterium sp. (assembly GCA_040394295.1). Lineage (GTDB taxonomy): Bacteria > Actinomycetota > Actinomycetes > Actinomycetales > Microbacteriaceae > Microbacterium. The sequence goes on along the minus strand of JBEBSN010000056.1, from coordinate 3,873 downwards.
ACGAGCGACGACGTCGTGCGCCACTCGCTGGTCGGTCGCATCGTCGATGCCTACAGCGAGTACGACGAACAGCGCACGGCCGCCCGCCATGAGCGTGAGCAGGCCGCCGAGTTCGCGAACCGTGCCGAGCGTCGCAGCGGACTGCGCGCAGGCCCGCGAGACCGTTCGCCGAAGCGAGGACACTCATCATGATCGAGATCAACAACGAATCCGCCATCGACATCGACGAGGCCGTTCTGCAACGTCTCACCGACTTCAACCTCGCTCAACTGCACGTCAGCGCCGATGCCGAAGTCGCGATCGTCCTCGTGGACGAAGGCGCGATGGAAGCGCTCCATGTGCAGTGGATGGATGAGCCCGGTCCTACCGATGTGCTGAGCTTTCCCATGGACGAGCTGCGCCCAGGGACAGAAGACCGTCCGACGGCTGCCGGACTGCTCGGTGACATCGTGTTGTGCCCGCAGGTCGCTGAGACTCAGGCGCAAGCAGCAGGACACTCCCTGATGGACGAGCTCATTCTGCTCACGACCCACGGGCTTCTGCATCTTCTCGGGTTCGATCACGCCGAGCCAGACGAGGAGCGTGAGATGTTCGGGTTGCAGAAAGAGCTGATTCGAGGCTTCGCGCGGGCCGACAGCCGCTGATGACCGAAATACTTCTCCTGCTTGCCGCAGTCTTCCTCGTGGCGTTCGGCGGCCTGACAGCTGCCATCGACGCCGCGTACGGTGTCACCTCACGAGCTGATCTCGCCGACATGGCGGCGGAAGGTCGAAGGACGAAGGCACTCGAGCGCATCGGCGCCGACCTCGACGCCCACGTCAACGCCATCGCGTTCATCCGCGTTCTCGTCGAGGTCACCGCCGCGGTGCTGGTCACCGTCGCCTTCACGATCATGTTCGAGAATCTCTGGTGGGCGACCCTGGCTGCGGCGATCCTGATGACGGGAATCACCTTCGTGCTGGTCGGCGCGAGCCCCCGGTCGGTGGGACGACAGCACTCGGAGGGGATGATCCGCGGCACCGCCTCCATCGTGCGCGGTCTGCGCCTTATCCTCGGACCGCTCGCTCAAGGGCTCGTGCTGATCGGCAAGAGAGTGACTCCCGGTACCGGGCGGAGCTCTTTCACATCCGAGGACCAGTTGCTCAGCATGGTCGATGAAGCCGCGTCCAACGATCTGATCGAAGAGGACGACCGCGATCTCATCCATTCGGTGTTCGACTTCACCGATCAGTTCGTGCGGGCTGTCATGGTGCCGCGCACGGAGATGGTCACGGTGGACGCCGAAGCAACGACCGAGCAGGCCATGACGCTGTTCCTTGGCCGCGGCGTCTCTCGGATCCCGGTGGTCGACGATGACGCAGATGATGTCGTGGGCGTTCTCTATCTCAAAGACCTCGTGCAGTTCGCCTACCGGGACGACGCCGCGTGGCGCGCAGCATCCATTCGCCCCATCGCGAGGCCAGCGACCTTCGTGCCCGAATCCATGCGCGCCGAGACGCTGCTGCAGCAGATGAAACGCGATGCGGTGCACGTGTGCCTCGTCATCGACGAGCACGGCGGCATCTCCGGCCTGGTCACCCTCGAGGATCTGATTGAGGAACTCGTCGGTGAGATCGCCGACGAGTACGACCATGCTGCGGCCGAGGTCGTCGACCTCGGCGAAGGCAGGTACCGGGTCAGCGCGCGCCTATCCCTCGACGACGTCGGCGATCTCTTCGGCATCGAGCTCGAAGACGAGGACGTCGATTCGATCGGTGGACTGCTCGGTAAGGCGATTGACCAGATTCCTCAGACGGGCGTCACCGCGGAGATCGACGGTCTGATTCTCACGGGTGGCGCCTCCCGAGGGCGCGGAAGAGGGATCGCGACAGTGTTCGTGGAACGCGCCGCAGGCGAGAAAGAGGAGACGGACGATGACTGAAACCACCCGAAGCGGGTTCGTGACCTTCGTCGGTCGCCCCAATGTCGGAAAATCCACGCTCACGAATGCGTTGGTCGGCGAGAAGATCGCGATCACGAGCGCGAAGCCGCAGACGACCAGGCGAGCCATCCGCGGCATCCTGAACCGCCCCGCCGGTCAACTCGTGATCGTCGACACCCCCGGCATCCACAAGCCGCGTACGCTGCTCGGTGAGCGGCTCAACGACTTGGTCGAGCAGGTGCTCGGCGATGTCGACGTGATCGGATTCTGCGTGCCGGCAACGGAGAAGGTCGGCCCAGGCGACCGCCGCATCGCGGCATCGCTCGACGGCTACCCGCGTGCCAAGAAAGTGGCCATCGTCACCAAGACCGACGCCGCCGACCGCGACCAGATCACGGCCAGACTCATCGAGGTGGACGCGCTGCGGGAAGACTGGGCCGCGGTCATCCCGCTGTCTGCACTCACTCGCGAGCAACTCGATGTGCTCACGGATGAGGTGCTCGGGCTCATGCCGCAGGGGCCCGCGCTGTATCCCGAAGGAATCATCACCGATGAGTCGGTCGAGGACCGGGTCGCAGAGATGATCCGCGAGGCTGCGCTTGAGGGCGTTCGCGACGAACTGCCGCACTCGATCGCGATCGTCATCGACGACATCGCTCCGCGCGAGGGCTCCGACCTCACCGATGTGCATGCACAGATCGTTGTGGAACGTGACAGCCAGAAGGCGATCATCATCGGCCATAAGGGCTCCCGCCTCGCGGACGTCGGCAAGCGCGCGAGGGCCGGCATCGAAGAACTGCTCGGAACCCGCGTGTTCCTCGGGCTGCACGTGAAGGTCGCGAAGGAATGGCAGCGCGATCCCAAACAGCTGGGCAAGCTCGGGTTCTGACATGGCCAAGCGCTGGATCGCGAGGCAGCCGGGGACGACGAAGGAGTGGGAGTTCGTCGACTACGATGTTCCCGTGCCCGGTGCCGGTGAGATCACTGTTCGTGTGCATGCGGCGGGGATGAACCCTGCCGACTACAAGCACGTCGCCGCAGCTCGTCCGAATCTGCAGTTTCCGGTGCCGATCGGGTACGAGGTCTCGGGTGAGATCACGGCGATCGGGCCTGGCACGGTCATCGGCTCAGGCCCTGCTCAGATCGCAGATGAAGTCATCGCCTTCCGCATATACGGCGGCTATGCGACCGAGATCACCATCCCCGCCGAGAAGGCGTTCGCCAAACCGACCACGTTGACGCATGCAGCGGCAGCGAACCTGCTCTTGGCAGGTACCACCGCCGCGGAGATGCTGGCGGTCGCCCGCGTCATGCCGGGGGAGACGATCCTGCTGCACGGCGCATCGGGTGCGGTCGGCGTCAGCGTGCTTCAGCAGGCTGCGATCCGCGGCATCCGTGTGATCGGCACGGCGAGCGCGGCGAGATCTGACGCGGTGCGCCGGTACGGCGGCGTGGCAGTGCAGTACGGACCCGGACTCGTTCAGCGCGTGCAGACGCTGACAGACGGTCCGATCGCAGCCGCTCTGGATGCCGCCGGAACAGACGAAGCCGTCGACGCATCGCTCGAGTTGGTCTCTGACCGGGGCCGCATCGTCACTGTCGCCGCCCCCGCGCGTGCGCAGCGGGAGGGCATCCGTTGGATAGCCGGTGCGATGCCAGAGAGCGCCAGTTTCCGGGACGGCATCCGAGGCGAGCTCGTGGATCTCGCGCAACAGGGGATCCTCGATGTCCCTGTGGCGGGCACCTATCCACTGGCGAGGGCCCGCGAAGCCGCCGACTTCCTCGCCCGAGGGCATCCGGGCGGCAAGCTCGCGCTGATTCCGTGATGCATGCATGACCTCGCCGCGCATCCTGCTAATATGACCACATGCCTTTCGGCGGACAGCTTCTTCTTAGTTGCCGCGACGAGTCCTAAAGCTAGGGCCTTCCTCGTCGCGGCGCTTGTGTTGGCC
>JBEBSN010000055.1:0-18480 GCA_040394295.1 Microbacterium sp. | reverse complement strand
CCCCGCTTTTTTATGCCTCGACTCCCTGAGCCCGCCGCAGGGTTCGTAAGCTTGGACTCGTGACTATCCAGGTCGTACTCGTCCATGGCATCCGTACCTCTCGTACGATGTGGCGCGCTCAGATCGCCCATCTCACCGAGCGCGGGGTGCCGGTCACAGCCGTGGATCTGCCTGGGCACGGCGCACGTATGCACGAGCCCTTCGCTCTGGATGCCGCGATGGCGACGATCGACGACGCCGTCCAGGCCGCGGCGAACCGCGGCCCGGTGCTGCTGGTGGGCCATTCGATGGGCGGCTTGCTGTCAATCGCTTACGCGGGTGCCCAGTCCCCTCCGCCCGTGACCGCGTTCATCGGGGCATCCTGCACTGCGCTCCCCCGGGGCGCGGCACTGGCCGGCTACCGATTCGCCGCCCGCGCATTCAACTCCCTACCCGATCAGGGACAGTGGCTGACCGCACGTGTCCTCGCCGCGACGCTGCCCGACGACACCCGCCAGGACTTCGCCGCAGGCGGCTACGCTTTCGACGCGCAGGACGTCGCCCTCGCGAGCCTTGCGGCGCTTGATCTGCTCGCTGATGTGCGGCGACTCCAGATTCCGCTGTGGTGGATCAACGGCCAATACGACCAACTTCGTGCGCAGGAGAGGCTCTTTCGCCGGCTCACACCGCACTCGGAACTCATCGTCGTCCCTCGTACATCACATCTGGTGACGGCGATGAGACCTCGCGTGTTCAACGCGTTGCTGGATGTGGCTGTGGCGACGATGGAGAAGACTGCACGGCAAGCGTCATGACCGCTCCCACCGCTGAGAGGATGCCCGCGGTGAGGAACAACAGCCAGAATCCTCCGACGAGGGCGACGAGACCGGCGCCGAGGAGGGGTCCGAGCAGCTGTCCGAGGTTGGCCGACACGTTCACGATTCCCAGGTCACGAGCATGATGCTCTGACCGGGGCAGCAGATCGGTGGCAAGCGCAAGACTCACTGCCATGTACGCGCCATAGCCGACGCCCATGACGCCGGCTGCGATCGCCGTGCCGAAGAAAGTCGGCGAGGCGAGGATGATGACGGCGGATGCGGCCTGCACGAATGCTGCGATCATGACGATCGGCGTGCGCCGGCCGGTACTGTCCGAGACGGCGCCGGCGACGAGCGATGCCGCAACCACGAAGATCGTGTAGATCAGGATGAGAGTGAGAAGGTCATCTTCAGCGCTTGCGGCAGGTGAGCCGACTCCGTACAACAGGAAGAACAGCAACAGCGAGGTGCCGAGCGCGTTGCCGATGTTGACGGTGAGCCTGCTGATCAGCACCCAGAGGAAATTGCGGTCCTGCAGCGCGCCGAGCCGCTCTCGCCAGGGAGTTCTCGTCACCGCTCGCGCCGACGCCACCGGCGAATCCGGCAGCAACACCGCAGTGCCCACACCGACCACGAGGATGAATCCGGCCAGCATCAGGTAGCTCGCGCCGATTCCGAGTCCCAGCAGCACGACGGCGCCGACGCCGACCACTATGCCCACGGCCTGCGCAGAGCTCACCACCGCTGATGCTGCGCCTCGTCGTGCGAAGACCTGGTCAGCGATCATCGCTGTCAGGGCCGCCGACACGACAGCGATGCCGATGGATACTCCGACCCATGCGGCGCCGACGCTCAGCGGCGCGGTCGCACTGCCCGTGAGCAGAAGGGAGGCTGCGGTGAGTACGGATCCGCCGATGGCCCAGGGCCTGCGCCTGCCCCAACGCGATGACGTGCGATCGGAGAGCATGCCCGCCAGCGGTCCTGCGATGACGCCTGCCACACCTCCGACGGACAGAATGAGCCCTGACCACACCACTCCGGTGATCCAATCCGCTCTCCCGCCTGGTGTGTCGAGCTGAAGCGGAAGCAGCAGCTGCACGGGGGTGAGCTGCACGGTCCAGACCGCCAGCCACGCCAGGGCGAACAGCGTGAGCCATCTTGCTCCGATTCTTCCCCCGCTCGCGCGCGTCATCGTCATGCTCTGGCCTTCCTGATCAGGTCTCGGTACCACTCGAACGACGCCTTCGGCGTGCGTGCTGAGCTCTCGTGATCGACGTGCACCAGCCCGAATCGCTGGGTGAAACCGTCGGCCCACTCGAAGTTGTCCAGAAGGCTCCACACCGTGTACTCATCCACGCGCACGCCCCCGCTCACCGCGTCCGCAACGGCGCTGATATGCCCAGCCAGGTAGGCGATGCGCTTGTCGTCGTCGATGCGTTCGCGCGTTCGATCCGGTTCGGGGAACGAGGCACCGTTCTCGCCGATGATGATGGGCGGTAGCCGGTCGCCGTAGCGATCCTGGGCATCGCGCAGGAATGCTGACAGAGCCGAGGGCTGGACCGCCCACATCTCGCCGAAACCGGTGTGCTCCGCATCCGGGGTCGGGATCTGGACGAAGGGCACCGGTGCGCCGTCGGGGGCTGCCCCGATGGTCGTCGGATTGTAGAAGTTCACCCCGTAGAAGTCGGATGCCGCCGAGATGACCCCCATGTCGGAGGACTGCACCGGCATCTCGACACCGACAGATGTCAGGTCCGGGTAGGAGCCGGTCAAGACGGGATCAGCGAAGAGCCTGTTGTGAATGAGGTCGTAGACGTGCGCAGCCTCATGGTCGGCGTCGCTGTCGCTTGCGGGCCGCACCCAGGTGTGATTGTTCGCGATGCCGACGGCCTCAGCGCCCCACTCACGCAGAACCGCGCCCGCATATCCGTGAGCGAGCAGTTGATGATGCACACTGGGCAGCGAATCGAACAGCAGTTGTCGACCAGGTGCGAGCTCACCGATCGCGTAGCCCTGCAGCGACGTCGAGACGGGCTCGTTTATCGTGTACCAGTGGTGCACTCGATCCCCCAGAGCAGAAGCGACGAGCGCGGCGTAGTCTGCGAATCGCTCTGCCGTCTCTCTGGCGAGCCATCCCCCTTCGGCCTCGAGAGAAGAAGGAAGATCCCAGTGGTAAAGAGTGGGGAACGGGGTGATGCCGGCGGCAAGGAGGTCATCGACGAGGCGGTCGTAGTAGGCGATGCCCGCCTGATTCACCGCTCCCCTGCCGTCAGGCTGCACACGCACCCACGAGATCGAGAAGCGGTATCTGTCGACGCCGAGTCGCCGGAGCAGCGCGACGTCTTCCGCGCTGCGGTGATAGCTGTCGGGCCCTGGCTCTGCGGTCGAGCCGTCTTTGACGCGCCCTGGAGTCTCGACGAAGTCGTCCCAGATCGAGCGTCCACGCCGGTCCTCGTCTCTCGCGCCCTCAACCTGGAATGCGGCCGTGGCAGCTGACCACCGCAGACCCCGTGGCACCGTAAAGCGGTGTGGCGCGGCATCCGTCATTGCATGCTCCTCTGCGTCGGGTGCGCCCAGCATGCCGCATTCCGGCGCCGCCACGCCAGTGGCGCGCGATCGGTCGGCGACAAACCTGGTAGAGTTGGTTCTTGGCTTGCGTGTGGGTTCGTCCCTCACGACCGCCGAACAGCAGCCCTCTTCTGCTTACGGCAAATCCCATCCATCCCTGAACGAAAGTTTCCACGCGTGGCAAACATCAAGTCGCAGATCAAGCGCAACAAGACCAACGAGAAGGCTCAGGCGCGCAACAAGGCCGTCAAGAGCGAGCTGAAGACCCTCGTCCGCAACACCCGCGAGGCCATCGCCAAGGGCGACAAGACCGCCGCTGAGGCAACGCTTCGGGTCGCGTCGAAGAAGCTCGACAAGGCCGTCAGCAAGGGCGTCGTGCACGAGAACCAGGCTGCGAACCGCAAGTCCTCGCTCGCGAAGCAGGTCGCCGCTCTCTGAGCCGCAGAACTTCGAAGCCCGTCCCGTTCGCGGGGCGGGCTTCTTCGTGTGCATGCGCGTACTGGCGGGTTCACATGTCGATCGAAATCACAGATGTATGCCGACGCGCCGCGGGTCGAGCGTGCATCTGTCATTTCAGCAGGCATCCGTACCCGCGGAATCCCCGGCATGCGGCCGGGGCATCAACCGGGGTCGCTCGAGCGCCAACGGGAGCCGATCGAGCGTCAACGGGAGCCGATCGAGCGCCCGCGAGGTAGCCGTCGACAGCTATCCGAGCTCACTCCCCGAACGGCGCACGGGTGGCGATGACGGTCACCATGCGCTCGAGCGCGAAGATCGGGTCGCGGGCGGCACCCTTGACCTCGGCGTCTGCTCTGGCTGTGGCCTGAATCGCGAGCCCGAGTGAGCGCTCGTTCCAGCCGTTCAGATCGCGGCGGGCGCGGTCGACCTGCCAGTCCTTCATACCCAGGCGCTGCGCGAGGCTGCGGCTGGGTTCACGTTGGCCGGCGACACGTGCCATCGTGCGAAGCTTCATCGCGAAGGCGGCGACCATCGGCACGGGATCCGCGCCAGAGTCGAGTGCGTGGCGAAGGGCGACGAGCGCCTCGCCGTAGCGACCGGCGATAGCTGTATCAGCGACAACGAAGGCCGAGACCTCGACCCTGCCCCCGTAGTACCTGGTGACGAGTTCTTCGGTGATGTCACCTTCGACGTCGCGAATCAGCTGCTGGCAGGCTGCGGAGAGTTCGGTCAGATCGTCTGCGAAGGCCGAGACGAGCGCTCGAAGCGCCTGCGGAGCTATGCGCTTGCGCGCCGCCTGGAACTCTCCCGCGGCGAAGTCGACACGGTCTGAGTCACGTTTGATCGTCGGGCATGCGATCTCGATGCCGCCGCCTGTGCCTGCGCGCAGGGCATCGAGGAGCTTCTTGCCGCGAACGCTCGCGCCGGTATGGCGCAGCAGAACGGTCGCGCCGTCCTGCGGATGGTCGAGGTACGCGACAGCCTCTTGGATGAAGGCGTCGGTGCACTTCTCCACCCCCGATACCCGCACCAATCGCGGTTCGCCGAAGAGTGAGGGAGATGTCATCGAAAGCAGTGTCCCTGGTGCATAGTCGTCTGCGCGGACGTCGCTGATCTCCAACGCGGGATCTTCGGCGCGCAGATAGTCGCGGATGCCGGCGATCGCGCGCTCTGCGCAGACCTCTTCGGGGCCGGATACCAGCACGACCGGAGCGGGCCGCGGGTCGCGCCACGAGACCTGAGGAACCTTCGTCGCTTTCGCGCCCCCACGGGCTGAGGATCGAGGAGCGGGCATGAGACGAGCCTACCCGGGGTCATCGACATCGATGGCGGCCTCTGGCGCTTCCGAGCGCTCAGTCCAGACGGTGACTTCATCGCCGGCCAGGCCGATCAGTATTCTGCCTTGCCGGTCGGTGCGCAGCAGGTGCGCGCCAGCTGCCGCCAGAAGCGACAGGGCCTCTTCGCGCGGGTGACCGTAGTCATTGTCGACTCCCGAGCTGAAGATCGCCACAGCGGGCTGCAGCGGGCCGTACAGACCGGGATCCTGATCGGCGCTGCCGTGGTGCGAGACCTTCACCACGGCGTATGTTCCGTGCAGTTGCGCACTCAGCATCCGCTGCGGCGTCGCCGAGAGGTCGCCGAGGAACAGTGAGCGAGGCACACCTCCACCGACGAATTCCACGACGATGCTGGCGTCGTTGCCAGCAGGAAACGCCGCGGACTCCTTCCGCGGCCACAGCACCTGCCAAAAGGCGCCGCCCAGCGCGCCGCGCATTCCGCTCGAGGCCTGGAACGTGCGCGCTCCGCCTGCTTCCAACTCTTCGATCAGCCGTCGATCCGCCTCGGAGTCAACGGGGCCGTGCAGGACGGTCCCGACTCGGCCGATCACAGCGGATGCCGCGCCCACATGATCCGCATCGAAATGGCTCAGGACGAGCAGATCGATATGATCGATCGCGAGGCCGTTCAGGCAGTCCGTGAGGGGCTCGATCTCCATGCCTGTGTCGATCAGCGCGACCTGGTCTTCTGAGCGCACGAGGAGCGCGTCCCCCTGCCCGACATCGCACGCCGCGATCGCCCAGTCCTCGGGTGCGCCCATCGCGGCCAACGGGCCGGAAAGTACGGCCTGCGCCCCTGCCAGCGCGGTCGCGACCACGACGATGATCGCGGAGCCAACGCGTGCACGGCGATCCGCTGCGATTCCAGAGGCGCACAGCAGCACTCCGATGGCGGCGCTCAGCAGCGCGACGATCAACGCCGTGCCTACGCCTGGCACGACGAGCGCCTGTCCACCCGGAACTGCGGCGGTCACCGTCGCCGTGGTCGAGATCCACGCAGAGGGCAGCCAAGCGGATGCCGCGAACAGGTCTGCGAGCGGGGGAATCGGCGCTGCGAGACAGGCCAACAGCCCGATCACCGTCGCGATCGGAGCAGCCGGAGCCGCCAGGATGTTCGCAGCGATCCCGATGATCGCCTGCTGCTCAGCAAACAGCGCGATGATCGGTCCGCACACCAACTGCGCGGCGAGCGGAATCGCCAGAGCCAGAGCCAGCGGCTGCGGCATCCACCGCGCAAGCCCGCGGGCAAGCGGCGGCGCGAGCACGATCAACGCTCCTGTCGCCGCCGCAGAGAGCGCGAAGCCGGGAGTCGCGGCAAGCCACGGGTCGACGATGAGAATTCCGACCACTGCAAGACAGAGCACGCCCACCCCGGCACTCGGCCGGCCGCACAGCAGTGTGACCATGGCGAGCCCGGCCATCGTCGCCGCGCGGATGACGCTCGGTTCAGGAGTGACGAGAACCACGAAAGCCGCCAACGCCGCCAGAGCCAGAACGATTCTCATCGCTCGGCCGCCGCCGCACAGCGCCACCGACCAGAACACCGCGCCGACGACGATCGCGCAGTTGGCGCCGCTGACAGCCGTGAGATGGCTCAGACCTGAAGAGAGCATTGCAGCGTCGAGCTCCTCCGACACCGCGCGGGTGTCACCGACCGCGAGCCCTGGCAGCAGACCGGCGCCCGGGTCTGGAAGGGAGGTCGCACGCTCGACGAACGTCTCGCGAACCTCCGCGGCGATACCGAAGACCCCTTGCGCCGCAACGATGACGTCGATATCGTCGCCGAACACCACGAGCGCCGCACGCTCCCCCGGCTCTGTCGCCATGGCCTGACCGGTGATGCGAATGACAGCTCCCAGTTCGAGTCCGGGCGCGCGCTCGATTCCGACGCGCGTCGGTACCGAGTGCGGCTCTGGCGCGTTCACAGCGCCCATTGCCCGCGTGTTCACGTCGAACCAGATGCGTCCGTCGCTTCCGGTCGACGACGAGGACGCGATCTCACCGATCACCTCCACCGCACGCCCGTCCCATCGCGCAGCGGCATCGCGCTGAGGCACCGCGAAACCCACGGCCATCGCCGTCGCTACCGCCGTGAAGGCCATGAGCGCGGCAAGACCGCCCCTGGCTTGGGAATCCCCACGGATCCTGGCGTGGACGAGGCTCCCGAGCGCCAGCAACCCACAGACGCCGCCAGCCAGAACGCACCACCAGGCCCCTGACGGCAGAAACACGCATCCCAGAGCTGTCACCCAGACCGTGAGCGCCAACGGCACCAGCCGCAGGTCACGCACCCGCACGGTGCTCGTCACACGCGCACCAGATCCTTCAGACCGCCCAACACACTGTCGCCGATACCGGACACCGCAAGGAGATCCTCGACCGACCGGAAGCGGCCGTTCTTCTCGCGCCAGTCGACGATGCGCTGCGCAAGAGCCGGCCCGATGCCCGGCAGCATCTCCAGCTCGCTCACGTCAGCATTATTGAGATCAACGAGGCCATCGCCTGCAGACGATGACCCGCCATCGACCTGTTCCGCTCCGATCACGGGGACGATCAGTTGCTCACCGTCGCTCAACAGCCTCGCCAGGTTCACCGTCTGCAGATCGGCGTCGTCGAGAGTGCCGCCGGCCGCAGCCAGCGCGTCGACGACCCTTGCGTCGCTGTCGAGCACATACAATCCCGGTTTTGCGACCTGCCCCAGCACGTGGACGAAGAGCTCGCCTCCGGTGACAGCATCCTCTGCCGGCGCGTCGATGGCCACGTTCTGCACCGGCTGCGCCTGCCCGCGCATGATGCCGAGCCCGACCGCTGCCGAGAGCACGACAAGGCCGAGGACCACAGCGGCGCCGACGCTCAGCCGCAGCCTGGATCGCGCCGGAGGGGAAACCGATTCTGTCGCTGGCACCCCGCCACGCTAAAAGGGTTCACCCATCGCAGAAACGCCGGATCACTGCATCCGTTGACAACTGCGCAGTCTGCAGCAGTGTGCAGACCGCGTGAGCTCAGCCCTTGACAGCGAAGCTGACGATCTTAGGAGCGCGGACGATCACCTTCATGATCTCCTTGTCACCGATCGCGCGGATGACGCGCTCATCGGCGCGCGCGAGCGCCTCAAGCTCTGCCTCGCTGATCTTCGCCGACACCTCCAGCTGCGCCCGCACCTTGCCACCGACCTGAACGACGGCAGTGATCGTGTCTTCGACGAGGAGCGCGGGATCCGCCTGACGCCAGTGCACCAGCCCGACTGAAGGCTCGTGACCGAGAGCTTCCCACATCTCCTCCGCGGTGTGCGGGGCGATGAGGTCGAGCATCACCGCGAGGGTCTCCACGGCTTCACGAACGGCCGGGTCTGCTGCACCTGCACCAGAGTCGATGGTCTTGCGAGTGAGGTTCACCAGCTCCATCAGTCGGGCGACCAGAACGTTGAACTTCGTCTGCTCGACGAGCGCTGGCGCCTCGGCCAGCAGATGATGCGTACCGCGGCGCAGAGCCGCGTTGCCGTCCTTGAACAGAACATCCACCGGACTCGAGACCTCATGGCTCAGCCGCAGCGCACGCGCCAGGAACTTCTGCGCCCCCGTCGTGGAGACATCAGCCCAGTCCTTGTCATCCTCCACCGGACCAGCGAAAGCCAGACCGACGCGCAGAGCATCAGCGCCGTGCTTGTCGAGCTCTTCCTGGAAGAGCACGAGGTTGCCCTTGCTCTTGGACATCTTCGCGCCGTCGAGGATCACCATGCCCTGGTTGATCAGCGAACTGAACGGCTCAGTGAAGTCGATCAGGCCCATGTCGAAGAGCACCTTGGTGATGAAACGCGCATAGAGCAGGTGCAGGATGGCGTGCTCGACACCGCCCACGTAACTGTCCACCGGCGCCCAGCGCGCAGCTTCAGTCGGGTCGAACGCGAACTGATCGCTGTTCGGCGAGAGGAAGCGTAGGAAGTACCACGAACTGTCGACAAAGGTGTCCATCGTGTCAGGATCACGCAGCACCGGGTCGCCGCTCACCGGGTCGACCGTGCGCACCCATGACTCTGCAGCGCCCAGCGGTGACGCGCCGCGCGGCGAGAGGTCAAGACCATCGACGCTCGGAAGCGTGACCGGCAACTGTGCCTCCGGGACGGGCGTGACGCTGCCGTCTTCGTGGTGCAGCATCGGGATGGGAGTACCCCAGAACCGCTGCCGCGAGATCAGCCAGTCGCGCAGACGGTAATTCTTCGCCGCACGCCCGGTACCGTTCGCCTGTAGCTGTTCGATCGTCCGTGTGATCGCGTTGCGCTTGGACAGTCCGTTCAGGTCGCCCGAGTTGATCAGGCGCCCTTCCCCGGTGAGCGCGACACCGGTCTTCGACGGGTGCTGCTCGTCCAGCGCCGCACCGGTGTCGATCGGCACGCCCTCGTCATCCACTTCGATGACAGGCATCGCGCCGGTGATCGGTGCAGTGGTGTCGACGACGACCTTGATCGGCAGGTCGAATGCACGCGCGAAGTCGAGGTCGCGCTGATCGTGTGCCGGCACGGCCATGACGGCACCGTGACCATAGTCGGCCAGAACGTAATCGGCGGCCCAGATCGGCATCTTCTCGCCGTTGACCGGGTTGATCGCGTAGCGCTCCAGGAAGACACCGGTCTTCGGTCGGTCAGTGGACTGACGATCGATATCCGTCGTCTTCTGCACGTCGGCGAGGTAGGCGGCGAAACGCTCCTGTACCTCGGCCGGGGCATCGGCCACGAGCTCGGCGGCGAGGTCGGCGTCGGGAGCGACGACGAAGAAGGTCGCGCCATGAAGGGTGTCCGGTCGCGTCGAGAACACCGTGACCGGCTCTTCACGCCCCTCGATGCGGAAGTCGACATCTGCGCCGATCGAGCGACCGATCCAGTTCCGCTGCATCTGCAGAACCTTGTGCGGCCAACGACCCTCAAGCTGGTTCAGGTCATCGAGCAGTCGGTCGGCGTAGTCGGTGATCTTGAAGTACCACTGCGTGAGCTTCTTCTTGATGACCTCGGCGCCGCAGCGCTCACAGCGCCCGTCGACGACCTGTTCGTTCGCCAGCACGGTCTGGTCGTTCGGGCACCAGTTGACGGGGCTCTTCTTGCGATATGCCAGGCCGCGCTCGTGCAGCTGCAAGAACAGCCATTGGTTCCAGTGGTAGTACTCCGGGTCGGACGTGTGCAGTTCGCGCGACCAGTCGAACGAGACGCCGTAGGACTTGAATCCTCGCTTCTGCTGATCGATGTTCTGGTACGTCCACTCCCGCGGGTCGGCCCCCCGCCGAATCGCGGCGTTCTCCGCAGGCAGACCGAACGAGTCCCATCCGATGGGGTTCAGCACATTGTGCCCTCGGTGGCGCCAGAAGCGCGCCACGATGTCGGAGTAGAGGTAGTTCTCGGCGTGACCCATGTGCAGGTCGCCCGAGGGATACGGGAACATCGCCAGCACGAACTTGCGCGGTCGGGTGTCTTCGGCACCACCGGCGAGGAACGTGTCGTTTTCGGCCCAGTACTCCTGCCACTTGGCTTGGATGGCGTGCACCGACGGCGCGTCGTCGATGGCCTCAGCGGAGGAAGACAGATTTTCAGACAACGAACGGCCAATCTCAGAAAGCGGGCTGCACAGATTCAGTGAACTGCAGAAGTCAGGAAGTTCTCAGTTTATCGGATCACCGGCGGCGCCAGGCTTCCGGGAGCTCCGCGCCGAGGGCCGACAGAGGGGCGCGCGCTTTCGTAGCGACCTCCTCGACCTCCGCAGTCGGCTCCGAGCCCCAGGTGATCCCGCCGCCTGCCCCGACGAATGCGCGTCCGGCTTCGATCAGGATGCTGCGGATCACCATCGCCAGATCCATGGATCCATCCACGCCGACATACCCGAAGCAGCCGCTGTACACCCCGCGCGGCGCTCTTCCCTCCAGCTCATGCAGCACGCTCATGGCCGAGAGCTTGGGAGCGCCCGTCATGCTTCCGGCAGGAAACGCGGCGTCCCACAGCCCTTGGACGGTCAGTCCCGGCGACGCGATACCGCTGACCGTGCTGACCAGCTGGTGCACCGCCGGATACGACTCGACCTTCCAGAGGTCGTCCACGCGAATCGTGCCGGGAACGCATACGCGCGAGAGGTCGTTGCGCATGAGGTCGACGATCATGACATTCTCAGCGCGCTCTTTGGCGCTTTCGCGCAGTTGGGTCGCCAGCGCCGCGTCGGTAGCGGCATCGGCGCTCCGAGGCCGGGTTCCCTTGATCGGCCGCGTCGTGAGTCGTCCGGATTTCGCATGCAAGAACGTCTCCGGGCTCGCACTCAGCAGTGACCGTTCACCGATCCTGATGAAACCGCCGTGGTGCGCGGGCGTCGCCGACCGCAGTCGAAGATACGTCTCGATCGGATCGTGCGCGCCTTCGACCTCGAACCTGGTCGTGAGACACAGCTGATAAGCGGTACCGATCCGAATTGCCTCTCGGCAGCGTTCGATCAACGCGGCGTACTGATGCCGATCGTGGCGCGCACTCGCCTCCACCCGCGCAGGCTCGGCGGGTGCCTCTGTCGCTGTGGAGGCCAGCCACCACCCGTCGACAGCCTCGCCAGAGCCCAGCACCCATACGACCCCGCTGGTGTGGTCGATGGCGATTGCCTGCTCGACCCAGAGCCACGCTGCACCGCCTTCACCCTCTGCAACCGGCGCACCGGCAGTTGCAGCGCCCGTCTCGTAGTCGAGCCAGCCGACCCAACCGCCACGGAACGGCGGTTCGCCCTCAGCGGCATCGGCAGCGTCTGAGCGCAGGTCGATGCGAATTCGGCCGGGGCCTGCGGCATCCGGCTCCCCCACGCCCAGAACGCTCCAGCCTTCGGCGGCAGCGCCGCCGGCATCCAGCCAGAACACGTTCGAATGGCGGGCTGCGAGGGCGCGGAACGCGCTGACGACATCGATCGTCGCGTCTGCGCGACGCAGGGTGAGCGGCGGTCGGTCTGGCACCCTCTCAGCGTAGGCCGTGGTGGAGCACGTATTGTCTTGAGCGTGGACGACTTCCTGCTGTGGATTCTCGACGCCGTGCAGGCGGTCGCCCCTGTCGCTCGCACGCTCATCGCCGCTGTCGCGGTCATGCTGGAGACGAGCATCCTGATCGGACTTCTCGTGCCCGGCGACACGATCGTGATCATCGCGTCGATCGGCGTCGAAGGACTATGGGAGACCATAGCCATGGTGGTCGCCGTGGTGATCGGCTCGTTGGTCGGCGAGAGCATCGGATTCTGGCTCGGACGCTGGCTCGGTCCGCGCATCCGCAGTTCCTGGGTCGGGCGGAAGATCGGCGAGAAGCACTGGGACCGCGCGGAGCGATACCTTCAGAAGCGCGGCGGCATCGCGATCTTCCTTTCGCGCTTCCTGCCGGTGCTGCACTCGCTGGTGCCGCTGACGGTCGGAATGAGCACGTACTCGTATCGGCGCTTCCTCGCCTGGACCGCACCGGCATGCATCATCTGGGCGACCGCGTACGTCACCGTCACCTCGCTCGCCGCAGGCAGCTTCCGCGAGTTGGTCGACCGAGTGCACTTCGCCGGCTACGTGTTCGTCGGAGCCATTCTGCTCTTCCTGGTGCTGGTTTTCATCGGCAAGAAGTTGCTGAGCCGATGGGAGGCGCGACACATGCATGCGGCCGATGGGGGCGAGGACGCCGCCTCGGGCATGAAAGACTGAGACGATGTCAGAAGACAAGACCAGGATCCACTGGTTCGCCCGCCTGGAGCACCGCCTGCATATCTGGCGCGAGAAGCGTGCGCGCCGTAAGGGACGCACCGCGACCGTGCTGCCCTTCGCCGGTTATGGCGGAAACGGCTGGGTCCGAGTCGTCGGACGGGTGCTGATCGTGCCGCCCCGGCGGCGCACCGAGACCGGCGAATACGCGAGCGTACGGGGATGGCGCAGCTTCGTCGGCATCCCCGTGAGCTTCGCCAATGTGGCGGTCACCGTCAACGGCCGTACCCACGAAGTGGTGGCCGACCGCGGGGGCGTCATCGACACCGTCATCGACGCAGATCTGGCGTCCGGATGGCAGAGCTTCACGATGTCGGTCGAGGGTCAGGACTCTGTCGAAGCCACAGCGTTCATCGTCGACGACAAGGTCGAGTTCGGCGTCCTCTCCGACGTTGACGACACCGTCATGGTCACCGCTCTTCCTCGTCCTTTCATAGCCGCGTGGAACTCGTTCGTCGTCGATGAGCACGCTCGTCTTCCCGTTCCAGGCATGGCCGTGCTGCTCGAGCAGCTGGTGCGCCAGCATCCGGGGGCTCCGATGATCTATCTGTCCACCGGCGCGTGGAACGTGGCACCGACGCTCAGCCGTTTTCTCAGCAGACATCTGTTCCCGGCCGGTTCGATGCTTCTCACCGACTGGGGCCCGACGCACGACCGCTGGTTTCGAAGCGGTCGCGAGCACAAGCTCTCGAACCTCCGCCGCCTCGCCGTCGAGTTCCCTCGGGTGCGATGGCTGCTGATCGGCGATGACGGTCAGCATGACGAGGCGATCTACACCGAGTTCGAGGAGCAACATCCCGGCTCAGTCGCGGGCGTGGCGATCAGACGACTCTCCACGACAGAGGCGATGCTCGCTGGTGGACGATCCGACTCCCCGGAGGATCACTCCGCAGGCACGTCGCCGTGGGTCGAAGCATCCGACGGCGCCGGGTTGCACGAACGGTTGACCGAAGCCGGCATCCTGCGCTGACGATCATGCGCACCTCCATCCGTTCTGTTCTCGACCGAGAGACGTGGCAGCAGCGCCAACAGATTCACCAGGCGCGCGCCGACTCGCTCACCGAGGCTCATCGCGAACGGGCATCTCGGGCTGAAAAGCATCCGGTGTGGGACTTCCTGTTCACGTACTACTCCTACGCTCCCGCTCAGCTGCGCCGCTGGCACCCTGGAGCTGGAGTCGAGCTGCAAGACGCCGCAGACAGGGCCGGGTGGCGCTGGTACTCGTTCGGCTCGTCACCGGATTCTGCCGTGCCCGACGCCGCTGCGTTCGAATCAGAGAAGCCGGCGCTCGCCGGCCTCATAGAGCGGATGCTGCGGCGCACGGCTGCTCGCCCCGGCCGGTTCGGATGCTTCGGACTGCACGAATGGGCCATGGTCTACCGCGACGACGTCCACCGGCACGCTGCTCCGCTGCGCCTGGGCCAGGCCGGTACCGATGCCGTCGTCGAAGCACACGACCTGCGATGTACGCATTTCGACGCGTTCCGCTTCTTCACCCCTGAAGCCGTGCCTCGCAACGAGGTGCTCGACCGCGCCGGACAGCCCGAACGCGAGCAGCCGGGTTGCCTTCACGCGGGGATGGATCTGTACAAGTGGGCGATGAAACTCGGTCCGCTGGTACCGGGCGACCTGCTGCTCGACACGTTCGAGCTAGCCCGCGACATCCGCCTTCTCGACATGGAAGCCGCCCCCTACGACCTGGCCGAGTGGGGCGTCGTTCCTGTCGCCATCGAAACCCCCGAAGGCAAGGCCGAGTATGTTCGTCGCCAACGCGGGTTCGCCGAGCGAGGCAACGCGCTGCGCGGGAAGCTTCTGACCGCGTGGTTGGGCGAGCAGGATCAGGGTGCGCGCTCGCAGTCTGCGCACGGCGCCCAGACTGCGCTCGACGAGGCACGCTCCAACCGCAGCGCCATGACGCGTTCTGCCGCATCCTGAAGACGCTCTGCCCGCAGCTCGCCGTTCTCGACGGCTGCGGCGATACCCGCTGCCAGCTGCGCCGCAGTATCTCGGTTCGAATGCGCGATCATCAGCACGAGATCATTCCCCGCCTCGACCGCCGCGATGGCATTGGCCACAGGATCTGCGTACTCATCCAACCCTGTCGACAGCAGCATGCCCAAATCGTCGGTGACGATGACGCCTTCGAAGCCGAGGTCGTCGCGGGCGATTCGATGCCAGCGCGACGACAGCGAGGCAGGCGCTGCATCGACGGCGGTGTAGGAGAGGTGACCGAACATCAGCAGCGACGCACCGGCGTGGATGCCCGCGATGAAGGGCAGAGCGTCGCTGCTGCGCCACTGTTCGAGCGTGAGCGCCGTGTTCGGTATCAGCAGGTGCGAATCTCCAGGCGCCGCGCCGTGTCCCGGAAAGTGCTTGATCGTGGAGGCGACGAACGGCTCTTCCGCGGTGACGGCCGCTGCGACTCGTTCTGCGGCGGACTTCGGATCCTGGCCGAGGGAGCGACCGAAGATGAACGACGATCGGTCAGCGGTCGTATCCGCCACGATCCCGAAGTTCACGTTGGCACCGCCGCGCGCGACCAGGGAGGACCGGGCGGCGAAGGCCTGCGCAGCGTCGGCTGCGGGTCGATCCTTCAGCGTCGACGATGCCGCGAAGTCATCCCACGGCAGCCGTGAGACGTAGCCGCCTTCTTGGTCGATCGCGATGAGAGGCGGCAGCGCGAGGTCTGATCTCAGTGCCGCAGTGACCTTCTGCAGGGCATTCTCGGTCTCGGGCACATTCGCGCCCATAAGGATGAAGCCTCCGAGTTCGGTGCGGGACATGTAGTCGGAGAGCTCTGCGGAATCGGTCGTGGGAATGTGGCCCATCACGATACTGGCCGCCTGCTCGCTCGTGGTCATCTTCGCGACGAGCACGTCAGCGTGAGCAGCCGCTGCGGTGTCCTTCGATGGCTGCACGAGCGTCGGTCGGCGTTCGGCGGTCGACGCGCCTGCGGGTGCGAGCACTGCCGCCACCCCGATCGTGCTCGCAAGGATGAGCATGAGATGGCGGCGCATGCCCCCACCCTACGCATGCTTGAATGAGTGCCGGAGGAAACCTATATGTCGACACCCCAGCCTCATCCCGCGAATTGGTATCCGGACCCGTCAGGCGGTCCTTTTCTTCGCTATTGGGACGGCCGTATCTGGACCTCCCACACCAGACCGGCTCCCGGCGGTGTCGCCCCGACGACAGCCGTGGCGCCGATACATCAGGTGGGCGCACCCATGGTGCTCTACCCTCAGTCCCCCGGCGTCGTGCCGCCGATCGGAGTCTGGCGCGGGCCCGTCGACTCTCGTCCGATAGTGCGGAACATGATCGATGCCGTCCGCGTATGCGCGCAGAAGTACGCGATCTTCGACGGCCGGGCAGGGCGCCCTGAGTTCTGGTACGCCCAGCTCACCCTTCTTCTCGCGGTCCTCGCCGCGATGTTCGTGATCTGGATACCTCTGCTCGGGTGGCTCGTGATGCTCGCAGTCTGGGCTCTCGGCATGGCCGCCATCGTTCCCGCGCTCGCGGTGACGGTGCGACGGCTGCGCGATGCGGGTTTCCACTGGGCATGGATCTTCATCGGCCTCGCGCCCTTCGGCAGCATCGCTTTACTGATCTTCTGCGCTCAGGACTCGAAACACCCCTGATCAGCGGTTCAGCGTGCGAGAGCCACCGAAATCGGCTCGGATGAGTCCGAGGTACCGTTTCCGAACCGGATCGTCCGCCCGATCGTCAGCGGCTCACCCAGCGTCGCCGCGATGACCGCAGCCACGTCCGCCCGTGAGACCGCACCTCGTCCAGAGGGGTCCAGCTCGATCTGACCGCTGGGCTCGCTGTCGGTGAGCGCGCCGGGTCCGAGAATCGTGCCGTCCAGTTCGGTGTTTCGCAGATACTCGTCTGCGGCCCACTTCGCATCTGCGTAGGCGAAGAACGAATCGTCCTCCGACACCCCATGATCGGCGGTGGACCCCAGCCACGACACCATGATGTATCGCGACACGTCAGCCTTGGCGGCGGCATCCATCGTGCGGATGGCAGCATCGCGATCGACGGCGTAAGTACGCGTCGCATCTCCCCCGCCAGCCCCCGCAGACCATACGATCGCGTCGTGCCCGCGGGTGATCGCCGCCAGCGACGCCGCATCCAAGGCTTCGACATCGGCGAGGAGCGCTGTCGCACCCGTCGCCTCGACATCGGCGACGTGGTCGGGGTTGCGGATGACCGCGGTGACCTCGCTACCGCTCTCGACGAGCAATGGGGCGAGTAGAAGGGCTATACGGCCGTGGCCGCCGAAGACGATGACACGAGACATGGCTCCAGGCTAACCCGACTGAGTCATAGCGGCACGGATTCGCTGCTTCGCTGCAGAAACCGCTGCACGCCTTTCGCTGCAGAGCGTCCGGCGCGATTCGCGCCGATCGTGCTGGCCGAGGGGCCGTAGCCGACGAGCTGGACGCGCGGATCCTTGACCGCCGTCGTTCCTCGACCGTTGCGGTCGAGCTGAATCCCACCTGCTTCGCTGCGCAGGTGCAGCGGCGCCAAATGTGCGATGGCCGGTCGGAAGCCGGTTGCCCATAGAATCACGTCGAGCTGCTCGAACGATCCGTCAGCCCAGCGCACACCGTCGGCCTCGATGCTCTGGAACATCGGGCGACGATCCGCATATGCACCGAGGCGTTCCGCCTCACGCTCCTGCTGGCGCAGCATCAGCCCGGTGACGCCGACGACGCTCTGCGGAGGCAGCCCCTGCGCGACGCGTCGCTCCACGAGCGCGACCGCCGCTGCGCCTGCTTCAGGAGTGAAGTCATCGTCGCGCCAGACCGGTTCGCGGCGTGTGGCCCACAGCGTCGATGTGAGGGGCGCGAGCGCACCGAGAAACTGCACGGCTGATGCCCCGCCGCCGACCACGAGCACCCGCTTGCCGCGGAAATGCTCTGGACCGGGGTAGTCGACGGTATGCATCTGCTCGCCGACGAACGTCTCCATCCCGGGGTAATGGGGCAGGAAGGGCTGCGTCCAGGTGCCGGTGGCGTTGACGATCGTTCGCGTGAGCCATTCGCGCTCGCCGGCATGCACCCTGAGGATGCCGTCTTCATCGGTCACCCTATCGATCTTCACCGGCCTGATGACCGGCAGCGCATGTTCGCTTTCGTAGGCGGCGAAGGATGCGGGCACCGCCAGGTTCGCGCGCTTGCCGTCTCGCGGAGGCGCCGTCGCGCCGGGGAGTTCGGCGACTCCGTGCACGTCGGTCATGGTGAGCGCGTCCCAGCGGTGCTGCCACGCACCGCCGGGAGCGTCGTTCGCGTCGAAGACAACGTGATCGACGCCGAGTCTCGCGAGGTGGAATGAGCTCGAGAGGCCCGCTTGACCTGCGCCGATGACGATGCTCTCCCTGATCTCCATGTCTATGACAACGCATGTATTCGGGCTTATGTTCCGCGACGCCGCGGAAACACCCGGGCATCCGGCTCGATTGGCGGACGCCGCTCCGAGTGTTGTATTCTTTTGAAGTTGCCCCGCTTCAACGGGGCGAAAGATGGGCCTGTGGCGCAGCTGGTAGCGCACCTGCATGGCATGCAGGGGGTCAG
>JBEBSN010000054.1:0-19334 GCA_040394295.1 Microbacterium sp. | reverse complement strand
GAGTCTGCGACAGCCCATCTCTCAGGCCTTCGCGAGACGCTTTTCCAAGAGATCAAGGGTCGTGTGCAGGAAACCGACCTGTCGGTGCCGACACGGCGCGGCAACTGGTGGTATTACAGCCGCAGCGAGGAGGGCGCTCAGTACGGCATCCACTGCCGCGCGGCTGCCGAACCCGAGGATTGGACTCCGCCCCTGCTCGAGCCCGGCGTGCCGGTGCCCGGTGAGGAGATCCTCCTGAACGGCAATCTGGAGGCCGAAGGGCACGAGTTCTTCTCACTCGGATCGTTCGACACCTCGGATGACGCGACGAAACTGCTGTGGGCGCCCGACTACGAAGGCGACGAGCTGTACACGATCCGCGTTCGCGATCTCACGACCGGCGAGGTGCTCCCGGATGAGATCCCCCGCACCGGCGGCGGGTTCTTCACGCCCGACGGGACAGGGATCATCTATACGACACGCGACGACGCGTGGCGGCCCGACACCCTCTGGCTGCATCGCCTGGGGACCGCCGTCGACGAAGATGTGAAGCTGTTCCACGAGCCTGACGAGCGATTCTGGCTGGGCGCCGGCATCACTCGCAGCCGCCGGTATCTGGTGATCGGCGTCGGATCGAGCATCACCAGCGAAGAGTACCTCGTCGATCTTCAGGGCGAGCTGACCGCCGAACCCCGGCTCGTATGGCCTCGCACCGAGGGCGTCGAGTACTCGCTCGAGCACGCGGTGATCGACGGCGAAGACCGACTGTTCATCCTGCACAATCAGGATGCGCTCGACTTCGAACTCGTGTCGGTCTCAGCTGACCAGCCGCAGGGCGAAAGGCGCGTTGTGCTGCCGCACGAGCCAGGGCGCCGCATTCTCGGCGTGGACTGCTTCCGCGACTTCGCGGTGGTGGGGTACCGCAACGCAGGACTCGAGCGGATCGGCTTGCTCGATTACGCCGATGACCACGTTGAGGAGCTGGTGTTCGATGAACCGCTGTTCTCTGCGTGGCCCGCTGGCAACCCGGAGTGGCACTCCCCCTTCCTCCGGCTCGGCTACACCTCGTTCGTCACGCCCAGCACCGTCTACGACCTGGACCTCGCAACGCGCGAACCGGTGCTGCGAAAGCGCCAGCCGGTCCTCGGCGGATACACGAGCGAGGACTACGAGCAGGAGCGTGCATGGGCGACAGCTGCCGACGGCACTCAGGTTCCGATCTCACTGGTGTGGAAGCGTTCGTTCGGCACGCCAGGAGCCGAGCCCCGGCCTGTTCACCTCTACGGCTACGGCTCGTACGAGCATTCCATCGATCCTGGCTTCTCTGTCGCGCGGCTGAGCGAGCTCGACCGCGGAGTGATCTTCGCCGTCGCACACGTGCGCGGTGGCGGCGAGATGGGCCGCAGCTGGTATGACGAGGGAAAGCTGCTGAACAAGCGCAACTCCTTCACCGACTTCGTCGCGTGCGCTGAGCATCTGATCGCTGACGGCGTGACAACCTCCGACAAGATGGTCGCCGAGGGTGGTAGCGCTGGTGGACTCCTCATGGGTGCAGTCGCGAATCTCGCACCGACCACTTTCGCGGGAATCCTCGCTTCGGTGCCGTTCGTCGATGCGCTCACAAGCATTCTCGATCCCTCGCTGCCACTGACGGTGATCGAGTGGGATGAGTGGGGCGACCCACTGCACGATGCCGGCGTCTACGAGTACATGAAGACGTACACGCCGTACGAGAACGTGCAGGACGGGGTCGACTACCCGCCGATTCTCGCGGTGACGTCCTTGAATGACACCCGTGTCCTCTACGTCGAACCTGCGAAGTGGGTGGCTCGTCTGCGTGAGGCCGGAGCGTCCGACGTTCTGCTGAAGTGCGAGATGGCAGCCGGGCACGGAGGCGTCAGCGGCCGCTACAACGCGTGGAAGGATCGAGCGTTCGAGCTCGCCTGGCTACTCGACCGCCTCGGCCTCGCAGACTGAAACGCTCGCAACGCCCATCGCCGGGGATAAGGACGATACGTCCGGATCTCAGGCGACAGCGTGAACTCAGCCGAAAAGCGCAGCGGCCTCATCGTAGCGGTAGCGAGGCACCGTGTTGAGCTCGCCGAGAGCCTCTGCGAACGGCACCCGCACGATGTCAGTGCCCTGCATGGCGACCATTTTGCCCCAGGCTCCATCGACGATCGCATCCGCCGCGTGCAGACCGAGACGCGTCGCCAGAACCCTGTCGAAGCCGGACGGCGATCCGCCGCGCTGGATGTGACCGAGGATCGTCGCGCGGGTCTCGATACCGGTGATCCGCTCGATCTCCGGCGCGAGCTGGTCGCCGATTCCGCCCAGACGCGGACGGTTGAAGGCGTCGAGGCCCTTGTCGCTGAAGGCTTCGTCCATGCCGGTGAGAGTGAAGCCCTCCGAGACCACGACGAGGGGTGCCCGACCGCGATCATGGGCGCTCGTCACGAGTGCCGCGATCTCCTCGATCGACATCGGCACCTCAGGGATGCAGATCACGTGGGCTCCTGCTGCCATACCAGCATGCAGTGCGATCCAGCCGACGTGCCTGCCCATGACCTCGGCCACCATGCATCGTTGGTGCGAGTCACCCGTCGTGCGCAGGCGGTCCATCGCATCGGTGGCGATGTTCACAGCGGTGTCGAAACCGAACGAGTAATCGGTGGCGCGCAGGTCGTTGTCGATCGTCTTCGGCACGCCGAGCACGTTCAACCCATCCTTGGAGAGGCGGTCAGCAGCCGCGAGCGTGCCCTCGCCGCCGATGGCGACGATGCCGTCGATCTTGTGCCCGTACAGCGTCTTCGCGATGTTCTCGGCACCGCCTCGCTCGCCCTCGTAGGGGTTCGTGCGGCTCGTGCCCAGGATCGTGCCCCCGACCTTGGAGAGGCCCTTGACCTCGTGTCGAGTGAGCGGCATGAAGTCACCCTCGACCGCGCCACGCCATCCGTCACGGATACCGACGAACTCGAGATCGTACGAGGTCGTGCCTTTGAGCACGATGCCACGGATGACGGCATTGAGTCCGGGGCAGTCGCCGCCGCTGGTGAGAATACCGATCTTCATGCTGGAGCCTTAGAGGTTTCGGGAAGAGGGACGGGCGACGCTGCCTGGAGTCGACACTAGTGGGCATCCGCGTGCGGCGCCATTCGACAAAAACCGAGATCTTGCAGGGCTGGCAGCGCGATTCACGCCATTTGCTAGAATCGCAGCGCAAAACCCGCGAAACCACCCTCAAGAAAGAGAATTCTTGCGGGTGGTTTCAGGGGTGGCATCAGGCGCTGAGCGCTTCGCGCAGGAGGTGCATCAAAGCAGCCACCTGAACGGACTCGCTGGCGCTTTCGTCAACCGATTCGCCGTCCAACGCACGGGCGGCGAGGCCCTGCTTCTGATCGATGAGTTCGGCGATCTTCGTGTCGATCGTGTGGGCCGCGATGATTCGCCATGCGGTGACCGGTTCGTCCTGACCGATGCGGTGAACGCGGTCGATCGCCTGCGTCTGTTCGGCGGAGGTCCAGCTCAGTTCTGCGAGAACGACGTTGGAGGCGGCCTGCAGGTTCAGACCGACGCCGGCAGCGGTGAGCGAGCAGACAGCGATGCCGACTTCTTCGTCTCCGTTGAAGTCGTCGATCGCCTGCTGGCGTGTCGGGGTCGTCTGATCGCCGCGGATCGAGACATAGCGGATGCCGGACGCGGCGAAGTGAGCCTCGGCCTGATCCATGACATCGATGTGCTTTGCGAAGAACACGACTTTGCCGACCGAGCGCTGCAGTTGAGCGGCGTAGTCCGCGGCGAGCTGCGCCTTGGCCTGACCGATCTGGCGCACCATCGTGAAGACGTTGTCTCCGCCGGTACCGGCAGCTTTGGACTCTTCCAACTCGCCGGCCGCGACGAGCCGCACGATGTCGTCGTCGATCTCGCCGGGCTCGAGGCCGCGGTCGCCGCGAGCGGTGATGATCCGACGGTACTTCGCTGCCAGTCGCTCGCCGAGTTCGCGCTCGGCCTGGCGGATGCCGCGACCGAACTCGTCGTCAAGTTGCACCGGGAGATCTGCGATCAGCTTGTCGGGCAGATCAGCGGCGACGTCCTTCTTCTTGCGCCGCACTATGCCCATCGAGATGACCGCGTCGCGCGCTTCAGCGTAGAAGGCTTTGTCGGCCGGGGTGAAACCGGTCTCTTCCAGCTTCTGCATCAGCTGGTCACCGGGCTTGTCGCCGGTCGTCCAGCCGAGGAAGCGCCAGATCGCGTCGAAGTCTTCGACGTCGTTGATCAGCGGCGTTCCTGTGAGCGCCATCATCAGCGGGTTGCGAGTGCGTTCGCGGATACGAGATGCCAATGCCAGAACGTTCTGCGAGCGCTGCGACGAGAGATTCTTGATGAAGTGCGCCTCGTCGACGACCATGCCCTCCAGGCCGATTGAGCCGAGCCACGACAGGTGACGATCAAGGATCTCGTAGTTGACGATGAAGATGTCGGCGAACGCGTCGATGTCAGTGCCGTCGCCCTGGATCACGGTTGCCCTGCGCTGCGGTGTCCAGCGCTCGACCTCGCGCGCCCAGTTCATCTTCACGACGTTGGGAACGACGACGAGCAGCGGATAACTTCCCGCGATGGAGGCTGCGAGCACTGATTGTGCGGTCTTGCCGAGGCCCGGTTCGTCCGCGAGCAGGAAGCTGCGGTGACCGGCGCGTACCGATTCCAAGAAGCGCGACTGGTGCACCATCACCTCAAGACCCTTGGGCGAGACGTGATCGTACTCCGGTGTGGGCGGCAGCTCCATCGTCGCCGATGAACCACCGGCCCCGGTTTCGAACGCTTTGTAGAGCGGCCCCATCAGTTCCCATCCGTCCAGACGACGGCGCGGAGTGGTGCTCGGACGGGGGGTGAGATCGGGCGCCAGGAAGGGATTTGCCAACTGCCTGGCCTCAACTGACGGCGGCGTCACCTGGCGTTCGGCCAGCGCCGGAGGTACCACTGGCGCCTGCACCGGGGCGATATCGGTGATGATGAGCTCTTCCGGGGCAAGTTCGGCACCGGATTCGAGCAGCCAGTCGCGGCGCATACGCTTGGCGACGGGACTGGTTGCCTGATCGGCCTCGAGCAGCTGGATGAGCGATGTGTCGCGGGCGGCCGTCTTCGCGAGAATGGTGGCGACGCCATCGAGCCGTTTGAGCAGTTCCGCACGTGCAGAATCACTGAACGCTGCATCGGTCTTCACTCTGGCGCGCTCTTCACGCACCAGGAAGGCGATCACCTGGAACTTCACCCGGTTCGTAGGGCCGAGCTTGCCTCGCTGCGCCTTCGCCTCGATCTCTCGCACCTTGCGAGCGAGGATCGGGATCAGCGGTGCCTCGTCGAGTTTGCGAGACGTCTTCTTGCGCCGCGTCGCGGCCGTTGCCGTAGTCGGCATGCTCCTCCTGAGCGTGGATACCGGACCGCCATCAGAGGTGATCCGTGTGGTGCGAATCGTCCGCGTGTGGCGCCAGCCAGGACCGTGCGGACATTGCTTCATCCTCATCGTGGCACCGATGTGGCGCGCGCCGGAAGAGGACTCGAGTCAAGCTTACGTCATGATAGGCGATTCTTGAGCGAATCGGCGAGGACCTCGGTGCCGCTATGGCCGCACTTCGCCCGTGAGAAGTGCGCGAGCGGCGATGACATCGGCAGACATCTGAGCCTTCAGCGCGTCGATTCCCTCGAACGCCACCATGCCGCGCAGCCGCTCAGTGAACTCGACTGTGACGTCGTGTCCGTAGAGATCGAGTGTGTCCTCGTCGAGCACGTGGGCCTCGACCTGGCGAACGAGCACATCGTCGAAGGTCGGATTGGTACCCACCGAGATCGCGGAGGGATGCCGCATGCCTGTGTCGTGGTCGATGAGCCAGCCCGCGTACACGCCGTCAGCGGGGACCAGCGCATCGATGATCTCGGAAAGGTTCGCCGTCGGAAAACCCAGTTCGCGCCCGCGCTTGTGCCCGTGGACGACCTCGCCGCGCACGTCGACCGGTCGTTCGAGCACAGCTCCTGCCGCCTTGACGTCTCCGTCTGCGAGCAGTTCGCGGATCCAGCTCGACGACACACGCCTCTCGGAATCTTCAAGGAAAACGTCGCCGACGACATCGACGGTGAAGTCGTATGTCGGGCCGAGTTCACGCAGCATCTCGGGAGTGCCTGCTCCCCTGTGCCCGAATCTGAAGTCGCTGCCCACGAGTACCGTCGACACGCGCAGCGCGCCGACGAGGATGTCGCGGACGAAGTCCTCCGCGGAGAGCGACGCAAGCGTCTCGTCGAACGTCAGCATCAGGGTCGCGTCAAGCCCCAACTCGCCGAGCAGTTCCAGCTTGCGATCGACGGTGATCACGTTCTCCGGGCACGACTGCGGACGAAGCAGCGCCAGTGGATTGCGGTCGAAGGTGACGGCTACCGTCCGCGCGTGAGATGCCGCGGCATCCTTCTTCAGCCGCTCGATGACCGCACGGTGGCCCGCATGCACGCCGTCGAACTTGCCTATGGCGACGGCGGAGCGCCCGAAGCCTGCCGGCACTTCGGCCGGATCGCGGAAGACGATCATGGCGCCACCTCTTGGGGACGGTTCCTGAGAAGCCACCAGATGCCGAACAACGGCAGCACCAGCGGGATGAAGACGTACCCGCGTCCGAAGACCGACCAGACCGAATCATGCTGGAACAGTTCAGGGAGGACAAGACTGAGCGTCCCCACCACGAGCACGCCGGCGAACTCGAAGATGATCGCGACCCATGCGACGGCATACCATCCACGACGTCCGGCGAGGACGAGAGCGAGCGTGGCGAGAATGTAGACCGCAGCGGCGACGGCAGACAGCGAGTACGCGAGCGGCGCCTCATCGAATCTGCGCACGATCTGCACAAGGCTGCGGCCACTGGCGGCGAGCGCCATCACTGCATAGACGATGACGAGAACGCGACCGATGCCGGTCATCCGCGTACGGGTTTCAGTGATGCTCATAGCGTCTACCATCCTAAGCGCGCACGGCACGGTGAGACGCCTCAGGCTAGACGACCTGGATCGTCCAGATCGTCTGCATCCGCCACACCATGATCGCGATCGACAGCGCGACGACTCCCAGGATGACAGTGCTCCACCGCGAACGATCGAGCAGCGCCCACAGCACGCCGCCGATCGGAAGCAGCACGGCCGAGATGAGATACACCCAGAACTCCAGCGGGTCGCCGCTCGGCGCGTTTCCGACCATCGGCGCCACGATCGCCATGACGACCTGCGCGATCAGAAGCACTTCGACCAGCGCGAGGGCGCCAACGGAGAAATCACTGGGACGTCGGCCGGCCAATCCCGCTGCGATACAGAAGATCCCCGCTGAGACGGCGATTCCGATCAGGACTATGGTGAACCACCCGATCATCGTGCCTCCTCCGGCATGTTCATTGCACTCTTCAGGTCACGGCCGCGCTTCTCGAGGATTCCTACGAGTTCGCCGTCGGGATCGATCGCTGCGGCGAGCGCGCCGTCGAGCCGAGCTGCCTGGCCGGGCAGTCGCTTCCCATGGCGCAGATCGCGTGCCTCCTCAGCGGAGACGTCGATCGGCTGCAGCATCAGCGCGGCAGCAGCGGCGGGAGCCAGAGTCGGCGCGCCATCGAGACCGTCGAGAGTCACCGCACCATCGACGTCGAATGGACCGATCCGCGTGCGCCGCAGGACTGTGAGGTGGCCGCCGACGCCGAGCGATGCACCCAGGTCGCGTGCCAGAGCACGAATGTAGGTGCCGGAGCTGCAGTCGACGACGACGTCGAGATCGAGGTAGCCCTCCCCATGACGCGCAGCGAGGACGTCGAAGCGCGCGACGGTGACCGATCTTGACTTCAGCTTCACCTGCTCGCCAGCGCGCACACGATCGTATGCGCGGCGTCCGTCGACCTTGATCGCCGAAACGGCACTGGGCACCTGTGCTATCTCTCCGGTGAGGGCGGCCATGCCCGTAGCGATCTGGGTTGTCGTGATCTCACGAATCGCACCGGCGTCCGCGTCCTGGATGATCTCACCTTCGGCGTCATCGGTGACCGTGCTCTGTCCGAGTCGGATCGTTGCGAAGTACGTCTTATCGGCACCGACGATATAGGTGAGAAGACGTGTGGCTCCTTCGATGCCGATGACGAGCAGTCCGGTCGCCATGGGGTCGAGGGTCCCTGCGTGCCCGACCTTGCGTGTTCCGAAGGCGCGGCGCGTGCGCGCGACGACGTCATGACTGGTCAGCCCACCGGGCTTGTCAACGAGGAGGATGCCGGGCGCGACCATTACTCCAGCCTAGCGACGGTCGCGCCCTCGCAGCGCCGCGGCCTCCGGCGCGCGTTTGTCCGCGACGTCGCGGCATAGGCTAACGAGGTGCCCACGTTCTCACCGCCGCCTTTGCATCTGGCACCGGTTCTCGCAGACTGGTATCGGCTGAACGCGAGAGAGCTCCCATGGCGTCGCACGCAGTTTCATCGGCAGTTCGGCGCCTGGGGCACGCTGGTCAGCGAGTTCATGCTGCAGCAGACCCCGGTGGCCCGTGTGATTCCTCATCTCGAGGCATGGCTCGAGCGGTGGCCGACACCGACCGCCATGTCGACCGCCACACCTGCGCAGGTGGTGCAGCAGTGGGCGAATCTCGGCTATCCGCGCCGCGCGCTCTGGCTGCATGCGGCCGCAATCGAGATCACACAGCGCCACGGGGGCGAAGTCCCCCGTGATGTGCCGTCGCTTCTTGCCCTCTCCGGTATCGGCGACTACACCGCGCGCGCGATCGCGACCTTCGCTTTCGGCGATCGCCATCCCGTCGTCGACACGAACACGAGACGCGTGCTGGCTCGCGCACTCGCCGGCAGATCCCAGCCTGGACCGGCCGCGCGACGAGATCTGGTGACGATGGACGCGCTTCTACCGAAGACGGATGCTGACTCCGCCGTGTTCAACGCGGCGATGATGGAGCTCGGCGCGACGATCTGTACCTCCCGGGCTCCGAAATGCGAACGCTGCCCGATCATGACCGACTGCGTGTGGGTGGCATCCGGCCGACCCGATACCGGAGACGATCGTCGCAAGCAGGCTCGCTATGAAGGGTCAGACCGGCAAGCGCGCGGCGCCGTACTGCGAACGCTGCGTGAGGCGTCCGGTGGCGAGGCCGCGACGGACCTGGTCATTCACGACTGGGGCGACGCCGCGCAACGAGACCGGGCGATCGACTCCCTCATCGCCGATGGGCTTGTCGAGGCCGTGGGTACCGTGCTGCGTCTGCCACGCTGAGGACTGCGGCGCCCCGGACCATCGTCCGAGACGCCGCAGATCGTGAACTAACGAACTAGCCGCATGTGCTGACTGCCGTCCACGCGCCCCACTGTTGGGAGCCGGGAGCCTCGCCCTGAGTCCACCACTGCGCCCGCCACTGCGAACCTTCGTAGGAAACACTGTCACCGCCGGTGTAAGCAGTGGCAGAGTCCCACGCCGCCGCCGAGCACTCGCCCGGATCGGTCGGGTTCGGGTCGGACGGGTCTGCCGGATCGGCGTCGCCGCATGTCTCGTTATGCTCCCATACCGCCGACGTGCCGGGAGCCTCACCCTGCGTCCACCATTTCGCCGTGTATTCGACGCCGTTGTAGGACACGCTGTCTCCGCCGGTGTAAACGGCTGAGGATTCCCACGCGGCTGCCGAGCACTCGCCCGGATCCGTCGGATCAGTCGGATCTGTGGGATCCGTCGGATCGGTGGGGTCAGTCGGATCGGTGGGATCTGTGGGGTCCGTCGGATCGGTGGGATCTGTGGGGTCCGTCGGATCGGTTGCGCCGCCGGGCGCGGCGGATCGAAGCTCATCGGAGAGCACAGTGGTCAGTTCGCCCTGACGGTCACCGGAGAGATCCCACCACATGCCGCCGCCCAGGTTCTGGTCGACGATATATGACGCCTTCTGCGCGACGGACTGAGCGTTGTCGTAACTCCACCACTCGTTGCCGTCATGACGCCAGGCCGCACCGACGGCGGCATCGAAGTAGCCGGTCCCACGATCCTTGATCTCGTCGTAGTCCTCGATGCCTGCTTCCCAGGTGCCGCTCGCAGCGCCCGTCGCAGAACCCCACGCGTCCGCGGAGCCTGCACCCGTCCAACCGCGACCGTACATGGCCAGACCGAGACCGAGCTGCGATGAATCGATGCCGGCACCCAGATAGCTCTGGACTGCCTGATCAATGCTGAAGCTCTTGTCCGTCGGGCGCGGGTCGTCGGGGTCAGGGTAGAGGTTGCCCTGGTGGCCGGTCAGTGCTGGATCCCATGCGCCATGCAGGTCGTAGCCCTGAATGTTGCCGAAATCGAGATCGTCAAACAGCTCCGGATCGTTCCACCCTCCCACTTCGATGTCCGCGACGTTCGCGGGCAGGAACGCCGAGAGCTGGTAGTCCTTGCCCGTCGTGGCCGACAGTGCATCGAGCTGCGTGCGGAACTCGTGAATCAGAGCCTTGAAGTTCGCAGCGTCGTTCTCGACATCGACGATGTTTCCCTCGTTGCCGTTCAGCGATCCTGGCCACTCCCAGTCGAGGTCGAATCCATCGAAGACCCCCGCCGCGGCGCCTGCTCCACCCCGGCCGTCGATCACAGGCAGATCGCCCTTGATGTAGAGATCGATGCAGCTTGAGACGAGGTGCTGCCTGGACTGCGGAGTCGCCGCAGCGGCAGAGAAGTTCTTCGACCAGGTCCATCCGCCCATGGAAAGCATCACCTTCAGATGCGGATGCTTCTCCTTCAGCTGCTTGAGCTGATTGAACGAGCCCGCGAGCGGCTGGTCCCAGGAATCGGCGACGCCTGCGACGGAGTTGGCCGCGGTGTAGCCCATCCCGAAGTCCGCCCACGCGTCACCAGCGCCGTCTGAGCCGTTCGGCCCGGTCCCCTGCGCCTTGTTCGCGATGAAACAGTCGAGCGTCTGGTGATGGATGTTGCCGAAGGCATAGTTGATGTGGGTGAGATCGTCAGCGACCCCCGACACGTCGAGCTGCTTCGCTTGGAAGTCTCGTGCGTAGACGCCCCACTGCGCGAAGTACCCGACGTTGCGGTAACCGTTCAACGCACTGGGTGCGTCGCTCGCGCTGGCCGTGGTCTTCACAGCCGGCACGTCAGCCGACGCGGCCATGGGAGCTGTCAATGCGAGCGAGGTGGCCGTTACAGCTGTCGCAAGCGCGGCGACTATGCCGCGCCTTCGTGTTCTTCTCCGGATCATTATTCCTCTTCTCCGGCCGCGACCTGCGTCGCAGCCTCTCCGCTTCCCGATCGATTCGTCAGGAAGACGCCTTCAATGCGCACCGCGCTCAACAGATCGCTCCGTCACCCCATACCGCAGATGCACCGGGAACCTCCGCCTGGGTCCACCATTTCGCGGTGTAGGAGCGCCCACCATGCGACACGACGTCACCACCGCTGTAAACCTTCGCCTGATCCCAAGCGGCAGCCGCGCACTCGTCGCCCCCGCCGTCGCCACCGCCTGAACCGTCGCCCGCCCCCGCGGAGACGAGCGTCATGCCTCGCGCCAGGTCGTACACGCTCGCATACACCTGACCGTCGATCTCCACCCGCAGATTCGAGACCGACGCCATCGGCAGGCTCCACGACAGTTTCGTCCAGGCGCTGCCGCCGGCAGGGATTCCCCCTGCGGGTACCGTCAGGCGGTAGGTGTGGAAATTCCCGTCAAGGCCGCCGACGTTGTCACCGGTGTGATCTGAATCGACCTTGACGATGCCCCATCCGTTCTGCTCCCCCATCGCTCCGGTGTCACTGGTGGCGGTGTCGAAGGTTATCGTCGCTCCGGCAGGGATCGCCGCGTCGGACCCGTTGATGAAGGTGACCTTCGGGCTGATCGGATAGTTGTTGTCGCCCAGGGCGAAGTCACTGAATCTCACCTGCAGGTCAAGAGCCTCGGTCGGCATACTCTGGTCTGCTTTGCTCGCACCGTAGGGGGCAGACTCTGACAGTCGGTCGTGCAGAGCCGTCACGAGCGTGGACCCCATGCCGTACTGCTGCGCCTGTTCGTCGTATTCGTAGTCCCCGGCGAGTTCCCAGATCATCACCCCGCCGATGCCGTTGTCCGCGACATAGTCGGCCTTCGCGGCGATCGCCTGATCCGCATCGCCGGAAAGGAAAGTGCGAGTGGTGGGGTTCCACCACCACTCGACCTTGGTCGTCTCGTCGAAGTGGTGCTCGTACGTGCCGGTGATCGTCGTCGGAGCGTCATAGGCCTCTGCGTAGTCGCCGACGACACCGCTTTGAAGATTCAGCACATGCCAGATGGGGTTCGCGCCTGCTCCCACCTCAGCGCCGGTCTTATCGAGGTCGTGCCATAGATTGTCGATGCCGGTCGCTCCGGCTCCGCACTTCGTGTTGCCGCCCAGCGAGGGGCCGGTGCCCGGCGGACACTGCGACTGATCGGCCATCGGCGCGGAGCCGTACAGGCCGTTGGTGCCGCCTTGCACTCCCACCCATCCGCGTGTGTAGAAGGGCACCCCCAGATTGATCCGGCCGGCCGGCATCGCGCCGCGGAAGTAGTGGTACGCCCAATCAGCGTTGAGATAGCCGATCCCGGCGTACGCGTTGTAGACCCCACCTGCGCTGAGCTCCGGATCCTGACCATCGTCGAAAAGCGCGCCGTTGCCGCCCACGAACGAGTTCCATGAACCGTGCAGGTCGTAACTCATGATGTTCACGTAATCGAGGTACTGGGCTACCTGGTACACCTCGGCACCGCGCAGGAGCCAGCCCGACGCCGGTGCAGCGACTGTGAGCATGTAGTGCTGTCCGTCTTCCGCTCCGGCACGATCGAGGTGCTCGCGAAGACTCTTCATAAGTGCTTCGTAACCCGACCAGAGCGTCGCCCGCCGGGGGTCGGAGAACGCGTAATCGTCGGGGCTGCCGGCTTTCGCATTGCTGTTCGCGTACTCGTAGTCGATGTCCACCCCGTCGAAGCCGTAGGTACGGATGAACTCGACCGCGGATTCGGCAAAGGCGTCGATCTTCGCCTGAGAATCGGTGAGCGTGTAGAACCCGCCGTCCGCGACACGCACGCCGTCTCCGTCGAAGTGCCCGCCGGTCTCCGCCCACCCGCCGACCGAGATGAGGGTCTTCACGCCCTGATGCTGCTTCTTGAAGGAGTTCAGCATGTTGAGATGGCCTGTGTAGGGAAGTGCCGGATCCATGACCGCACCAGGATCGTCCGCCCAGCTCATGTCCGTGGCGGGATTGCCTTCCACGTCCTGGTTCACCGACAGTTCGCCGTCGGCATCTATGTGCCCGAAGGCGTAGTTGAGATGGCTCACTCGGTCCCACGGAATATCATCGGCCAGGTAGCTCGGCTGCCCGTTCGCGCCGGTGCGCCAACTGGTGAAGTAGCCGATGACTCGGTGCTCCAGCTCATTCGGCAGCATTTCTCGGCCCGCATCGTCGTACACCGTGCAGTAGGGTACGTCCACGCCAGGGGTCTGATAGAGACCGTCCGGTCGGCAACTCTCGTCGGGATTGCTCGTCCACGGTTCGCCGGGTTCTGACGTCGGCTCTGGCATCGGCTCTGGGTCCGGCTCTGGGTCCGGCTCTGGTTCCGGATCTGGGTCCGGATCTGCCCCGTCCTCGCACGCGCCGAGCGATTCCCACGGCCCCCACTGCTGCACCCCGGGCTCATTCCCCTGCGTCCACCATTTCGCACGCATGTTCTCACCCGCGTGCGAGGCGGTGTCACCGCCCGTGTACGCAGTACCTGCGTCCCAGGCTGGGGCGCACGTCTCTGCCGCTGCAGCAGGAGTCATCGTCATGAGTCCTGCCACCACCAACGCGGTGACACTCGCCGCAGTGATGCGCATTCCTGCTGTCGATCGTCGAAAAGACATTGACGCCCCCGTGCTCGCTCGGACAGTGCACGCTGCGGGATCCGCAACACTCCTGACGGTATTGACGCTGTGGTGGGCGGGCATCCGTGGTTTCCACATACGTGCTCAGAGGATGCGGTTCACCACCGGGCTAGACGAGCTGATTCGTGCGGTGCGCCAGTGCGATGAGCTCGCCGCGGCTGCGCACGTCAAGCTTCGTGAACATGCGTCCGATATGGACCTCGACCGTCCGTACCGAGACGAACAGGCGCGACGCGATCTCGCGGTTGGTGCGCCCGTCGGCGACGAGCATCGCGACCGCGAGCTCCCGCTCGGTCAGCAGGGGCTCCCAGGCGACTCGGCACACCCACAGGGGGTCGTTGGGCACGGGGATCGGTTCCGTCGGCGGCTGTGATGCCTCCGACGC
This sequence comes from Microbacterium sp., assembly GCA_040394295.1. GTDB lineage: Bacteria > Actinomycetota > Actinomycetes > Actinomycetales > Microbacteriaceae > Microbacterium. The sequence continues at coordinate 5,057 of JBEBSN010000054.1, read as the reverse complement.
CTGGCCGCCGAGCTTCGCCAGCCGCACGTCGGCGGCGCGCGCCCAGGCCTCGGCGCCAGCATCTGCGAAGAGCGTGCGAGCGGCGCGGAGGTGACGAAGCCCTGCTCCGCGGTCCCCGCGAGTCGCATACGCGGTACCGAGCAGAGCCTCTACTCGGGCGCGTTCGAACGGCGACACGATCTGCCTGCTCGCTTCAGCCGCATCCTGATAGTCGCTCTGCCACGCATTCTCACGGGCAGCGCGGATACGACACCGCAGAGTGCGCGCTCGCACGGCATCGGGTGGCGCGACCAGCTCTGTCGAGATGTCGATGGGCCCGACCTCGTCGAGCCCTGACACGGCGAAGACGGGACCTGGGGCTCCGCGCTCCGCCCACAACCGCAGGTGCACCGCTGCCTGCTCCGAATCGCCGCTCAAATAGGCCTCGAGCCCGCGGTCCACCAGTCGATCCCCGGGCGAACGCGTCGGACAAGTCGCCTCCAGCGCTGCCGACATGGAACCAAGCCGCCCGTCAGAGGCGAGTTCGAGACGCCGCAGCAGTGACACTGCGACTCCGGCGAACGGCAGAGCCACGGGAAGGTGAAGCGCCGCCTGTTCGAGCCGGGTCCTGGATGCACGCAGATCCCCGTTCCAGAAGTACAGGATCGCCTCGGCAACAGCTCGATGCGCACGGATGAGACGGCTTCTCTCTCCGCCGATGATGAGGCCCTCGTCAGCGCAACCCGGGACCCGCTCGCTCGCCGCGAGAAGTCGCAGTCCCCCAGCAGCGTCGCCTTCGAGTCCCATGCGCAGCGCGGCGCTGAGGGACCACTCCGGCGCCCGAGCATCCACCGCGACCTCTCGTTCTCCCCTCGTGAACAGAGCACCCCACTGCGTGGCCACCTCGGTCAGCCGTCCGGGCCGATGCGCGCGCGACGCGGACTGTCGCGCCTCGAGGAACCACGAGTGACTTTCCGCGGTCTGGCCGCGCTCCGCGCTGAAGGCGGCCGCGAGCGACGCGGCACGAGCGTAGCCGTGCAACCGGGGGTCGAGAGGGTGCTTCGGACGATGTTGCAACAGATCCGCTGAAGGCACGACGCCGTTGCGCAGGGTCGCCGCCACGACGAACGGCGCCAGGGCATCAGCCACGGCTTCGAGATCGTCACCACCGATGACCGGGCCCAACCAGTCCAGCGCGTCATCGAGCCATCCCGCAGAGAGTGCACAGCCGCCGGCGACCACTCTGGCGTGAGCGAGCTCACGAGAATCTGCGTGGCTGGCGGCTTCCCGCGCGGCCGCGTATGCCAACGACATGTCTTCGATGCGCGTGGCCTCTGCAGAGAGCAGCAGCAGCGGCTCCGCCAGTGCGGCGTCGCCCCTCATGGTGCCCAGAGCTCTGTGCCAGAGAGCCCGGCTGGCATCCCCGATGCGTGTGTACACCGTCGCCAGCCTCTCGTGCGCGCGGGTCCGCTCACCGAGGGTGGCCGTTTCGTGAACCCAGATCCGCACGCGCGGATCGGCGAAGGTGTATCGGCTCGCCACCAGCTCGAGCTGAGACGTCAGAGCACCGGCGAGCACGTCGTGCATGTCGCGTCTCACAGCCTCGAGCAGCACGTCGAGGCGATCGTCGATGCAGACCGCAGCGACCAGCAGCGCATCGCGTTCCCAGTCCTCGAGCGCGAGCGAACTGCCGAGCGCCGAAATCGCAGGCACGAGTGGCAGTGGATCCGGGAGACAACGCAGACCTTGACGTTGCTGTGCCGTCAACCGATCGAGAATCTCCGTGACGGCGCGCTCGTCGTTCGAGCAAGCCTCCACCACATGATGAAGGACATCCGGTGAGACAGATTCGAGTCGGGAACCGTGTGACGCGTCACGGTTGGTACTGCCACTGTGGACCGACGAAGGGCCGGCGCGACGGACCCCCGCTGGTACGGCGAATGTCGCTGCCATGCTGCCTCCGCTCATTCGATCGACTGCGGGAGTATGTTAGCAAGGTTTACATTCCGGCACGAGGCCCTAACGAGAAGCCAATGCGATACGCGTCAGAAATGACGAGCTGTGCGGTGCGCGAGAACAGTCAGCTGCACGCGGTTGCGCACCCCCAATTTGGCGAAGATGCGCCCTGCGTGCACCTCGACCGTGCGCACCGAGACTTCCAGCCGCTGCGCTATCTCGCGGTTGGGCAGGCCCTCGATCACTCGCATCGCAACCTCGAGCTCGCGTTCGGTGAGAAGCGGCGCCCAGGCGCTCCGGCTTGCGGACAACGGGTCGCCCCCTGAGATCGGTGCGCTCGGCAGCGCAAGTGCCGACGCGTCGAACGCAGTCTGCTCGGCGAGGCGTCGCACACGCGCGCTGACTTCGTCACGCCAGGCGAGAGCACCGGAATCCTCGAACAGACTCTGCGCCGACTGAAGATGACGTCGTCCGGAGTCGACCTCACCTCGAACGATGTCAGCCGAACCGAGCATGGCCTCCACGCGTGCTCGTTCGAATGGCGACACCAAGGAACGAGAAGTCATGGCGATGTCTGCGTGCTCTTTCTGCCACGAGACCTTCGGCAACAATCGGATGCGGCGGCGCAGCGCTCTCGCACACGCCTGCTCAGGTGGCTCGACGTGGGCATTGTGATCGAGCGGCCCTATCCCGTCCAGGCCAGGGACCGTGAGAGGATGCTCCGGTGCGCCGCGGTCGATCCACAGCGTCAGCATCCTCATTGCTTTCTCTTTTCCACCCCTCACGTACGCCGTGATCGCCGTGTCGACAAAGCGATCGACACGAATACCGCTCGGCAGTGTTTCCGCGAGTGAACGCGCGAGCACGCCGGGGGTGCCGAGCACCGCTATATCCAGCCGGTGCGCGAGCGTCGAACCCAGCCCCGCAAACGGCAGTCCGATCGGCAGATCGATCATCGCTGACAGGAGCAGGGTCCTGGCCGCCTCGACATCACCCCGCCAGAAGAGCAGCAGGCCTTCTGTGACGAGAAGATACGCCTCGACGAGGGGGCTGTTCTCAAAACCGGCGACGAGCAGGTCGACTTCGCTGACGAGCCCCGCTCTCGCCCTGGAGACGATTCGCAGCCCTTCCGCGACGTCGCCATCCAACGCTGCGCGCAACGCACCGATCACGCCGCCGCAGAACGGACCGGCGCCGATGGACTCAGACGATTCAGCCTCGCCCGTGAGCATCCAGCAGAGTGCGACCACAGGATCGCGAATCGCCCCGGCGACACCGGAACGATTGTCCGCCTCTCTCAACTCCGACAGCCACAGCCGCATCGCGCTGCGCTCACCGCGCTCGGCGCACAGGGACGCGGCCAGACCTGCTGTTCGCGCCCATGCGTGCCATTGCTCGACGTCTGCGGTGCGCGGTCTGTGTTCTGCCGGATCGATGACGGGCACCGTGCCGTGGAGGCACGCCTCTGCGATGAACACACTCGACAGAGCGTCGTCACGATGCGCGCGTGACCCGTGAGGAAAGAGCCTGCCCAGCCAGTCGGCCCCATCGCGGATGCATCCGGCCCCGACCATTGCCGCGCCTGCGATCAGGTGCGCTTCTGCCTGATCGTCCGTCACGGCGTGGTCAGCGGCCTCGGCGGCCACCTGGTAACCCCATTCCGGGTGGCCGTGCTCAGAGAGGTTGCGCGCTTCTGCGAGGAGCGCTGAGACCACCTCGGGCGTGCGCAGCCAAGCGCCGCGCGCGCGGTGCCAATCAGCGAGAAGTCGCTCCCCTCGCGCTGCGTGCACCTGTTGCAGGCGCCGATGGGCACGTACCGTGTCGACAGGATCCGCTGTCCGCAACAGCCAGACCGCCAGCCGAGGATCGATGAAATCGAAACGGCCGTGCCTCACCTTCAGATACAGACCACTCGTGCCTGACGCGATCGACTCGGCGCTGGCGCCCGTTGCTTCCACCAGCACATCGAGCCGAGCAACTGTCGCCACAGCGGCCAGCAGTAGCAGGTACTTCTCGTCGCGCTGCCAGACGAGCGGTTCGAAGACCTCTGCGATGGACGGCGTCACCGGAAGCATGCGCGGCAGCGCTCTGTGTCCGCACCGTTGCTCGACCGACAGCAGCCCGACTGATTCGCACACCGAGCGCAGGTCGTTGTCCAGGCGGCGTGCGAGCTTGGCCACCACGTGCGGCGCGGTCGGGCACCCCTGCTCGAGAAGAGCAGACGCAATCTCTGTGACGATGGCCTGCGCGTCGGGGGCCGGTGGGCGCGCAGAGACGACGTCCAGCCACGCTGTCGACACGATGATGATCCCCCCTGAGCGCGAAAGCGCTCACCGCCGCAACGGCGATGGGGATCAGAGTAGCAAGCTGATGCGCGCCCGGCTACTGTGAGTCGTCGTCGCCGTCATCTGAGCGCACATAAGGGTCGGCCTCGCCCGCATGGGTCGCAGACGATGCGAGCCTTGCCACCTCGGCGTCACGCTGCTGTGCCTGATGCAGAAGCGCGGTGATGTTGTCCGCGTTCTCGGGAAGCGCGTCCGGGATGAACTCCAGCGTGGGAACCAGTCTGGTGTTCAGTTGACGTCCGACTTCGCTGCGCAGCATGCCGGTCGCCGACGCGAGCGCCGCGCCACTTGAGATGCGCTCCTCATCAGTACCCAGCACCGTGTAGAACGCTGAGGCGTGCTGCAGGTCACCGGACACTCTGACATCGGTGATCGTGACGAAGCCGAGCCGGGGATCGCGCAGCCCCTTCTCAAGACGCTCAGCCAAGATGACGCGAATACGATCCGCGAGACGCGCCTGTCGTTCTCCAGCCATTTTCTTCTTCTTCCGTGTGACGAATGAGGGGCGCCCGAAGGCGCCCCTCATATAGCGATCAGATCAGCCTCGGGGCTTCTCGACCATCTCCGTGGTCTCGATCTCGTCGCCGATCTGGATGTCGTTGAACTTACCGAGACCGATACCGGCCTCGTAGTCCGTGCGAACCTCAGTGACGTCATCCTTGAAGCGGCGCAACGACTCGATGGCGAGGCCATCGGCGAGTACGACACCGTCGCGGATGATGCGCGCCTTGGCGTTGCGCGTGATCGTGCCCGAGCGGACGATGACACCGGCGATGT
>JBEBSN010000053.1:0-19606 GCA_040394295.1 Microbacterium sp. | reverse complement strand
GGGCGGCGTGCGGCTGGTTGACCGGCAGCTGGTTGTAGTTCGTGCCGATGCGGTAGCGCTGCGCGTCCGGGTAGGAGAACACGCGAGCCATCAGCATCTTGTCGGGCGAGATGCCCGTGCCGGGAACCTGGTTGCCGGGAGAGAAGGCGGCCTGCTCGATCTCGGCGAAGAAGTTCTGCGGGTTGCGGTTCAGTGTGAACGTGCCCACCTTGATACGCGGGTAGTCCTTCTTCGACCAGATCTTGGTGAGATCGAACGGGTTGAAGCGGTAGGACGCCGCTTCGTCGTACGGCATGACCTGCACGTAGACATCCCACGAGGGGTTCTCGCCCCGCTCGATCGCCTCGTAGAGGTCGCGGCGGTAGAAATCGGCGTCCTGACCGGCGATGCGCTCCGCCTCATCGGCGAACATCGGCTCGACACCCTGCTGGGAGAGGAAGTGATACTGCACCCAGAAGCGCTCACCGGCTTCATTGACCCACTGGTAGGTGTGCGAGCCGTAGCCGTTCATGTGGCGCCACGAGCGCGGGATGCCGCGGTCACCCATGAGATAGGTCACCTGGTGCGCCGACTCGGGAGAGAGCGTCCAGAAATCCCACTGCATGTCCGCGTCGCGGAGGCCGGAGCCGAGGAGGCGCTTCTGCGAGTGGATGAAGTCAGGGAACTTCATGCCGTCGCGGAGGAAGAACGTCGGGGTGTTGTTGCCGACGATGTCGAGGTTGCCCTCTGTCGTGTAGAAGCGCAGCGAGAATCCGCGCACGTCACGCCAAGTGTCAGGGGAGCCCTGCTCACCGGCGACCGACGAGAAGCGCAGCAGCGTCTCGCTCTTGGCTCCGGGCTGGAAGACGGCCGCACGGGTGTACTGCGAGACGTCCTCGGTCACGACGAACTCACCGAACGCTCCGCCGCCCTTGGCATGCGGGTTGCGCTCCGGCACACGCTCGCGGTTGAACGATGCAAGCTTCTCGACGAGGTAGCGGTCGTGGAGCGCGGTGGTGCCGTCAGCGCCCGCAGTCAGCGAGTGGGCGTCGCTGGCGACGGGTGTGCCGGTCTGGGTGGTGGTGAAAGTCTTTTCAGTCATTCACTTTTCCTTTCGCAATCGGAGCAGATGGCTCGGTAGGTCACAGAGGCTTCAAGGATTCGCATCCCGTGATCGTGGGAGGGGTGCAGGCACGGGGCTGCGCCCACCGCGCAGGCGACGTCTTCGACGCGCCCGCACTGGACGCACTGCACATGGTGATGATTGTCGGACTCGTGCTGCACTTCGTAGAGTGAGCTGCCGGCATCGGGGAGGTTCACGCGGCGGACGATGCCCGCACCGGTGAGGTCGTTCAGGATGCCGTGCACCGTAGGCAGGGCCACACCGCTGAGGTGCTCGGGCAGGCCTGAATGGACGGCCTCTGCCGACGCATGTGGCCTGGCGCTGAGCGCCTCAAGCACGGCGACACGCTGAACCGTCACGCGAAGCCCGGCTGCGCGCAGCAACTCGGGTGCCGCAGGCGCGGTCGGTGTCATCTCCATGCCTCCACTCTGTCACTTTTCTGAATAATTCGCAAAAGCAAACCATTCAGGAAAAGCTGGTCAGAGTCGACCGGCCGCCTTGAGTTCGAGGTAGCGATCAGCGATGCGCGGTGGGAGTGCCTCTGGGTCTGCGGTGATGGCTTCGCCACCCGCGCGCCTGATCGCGTCCGCGACGTTCTCGGCATCGCGCAGTGTGCGTTCGGCGGCGGCGGCAAGGTAGATCTCATCACGCGAACCACGTCGCGTGGCCAGGTCATCGACGGCTCGGTCGGTGACGGAGCCCACGAGCACCGTGGTCGATCGCGAAGCGTTCGGGAACGCTCCGAGAAAAGCGCGCGCAGATTCCGCGGCATCCTGTGCGGTCAGGACCACGATGAGCGATGGGCGTGTCGTGAGCGTGCGGATCGCCGCGAAGGCTCCCGACCAATCGGTGTCGACAAGTCGCGCGTGCACCGGAGCCATCGCATCGGTCATCGCGGGCAGAAGCGCTGCACCGTCGACTCCGGTCACCCGTGCGCGCACGACGCGGTCGTACAGCAGCAGGTGGACATGGTCGCCCGCCCTCGTCGCCAGCGCGGCGAGAAGAAGGGACGCTTCGAGGGCAGCATCCAACCTTGTTCCGTCACCGACGCGTGCGGCCGCCGTCCGCCCCGTATCGATCAGGATCACCACCTGGCGGTCTCGCTCAGGCCGCCACGTGCGCAGCATGGTCGTGCCGGCACGTGCGGTGGCACGCCAGTCGATCGAGCGCACGTCGTCGCCGCGGACGTACTCCCGCAGCGAGTCGAACTCCGTCCCCTGACCCCGCACCTGGATGCTGGTGTTGCCGTCGAGCTCACGCAACCGAGCCAACCTCGACGGCAGGTGCTTGCGGGACGAGAACGCGGGAAGCACCCTCGTCGCTCCGCGAACCTCATGACGTGCCTGACGGCCGCCCAGACCCAGCGGGCCCCGCGAGCGCAGGAACACGAACTCGCTGACGAGCTCGCCGCGTCTGCGGGGCAGCAGGGGTACGCTCACTCGTCGTCGTTCCCCGGGCGGAACCTGCAGCGAGATCCGCGCGGAATTCGCTCCCGCCGTCGGCTGCCATGCATCGCGCAGGAGCACATTGAGAGTACGCGTTCCGTGGTTGTGTACGGCCACGCTCGCCTCGATCGGCTCGCCCATTCGGGCGCGCGGCGGAACTCGGCGTGTGACGGTCACCGTGCGGGCGCTCGCGGCCAGGAAGACATCGATGCCGAGCAGCACGGCGCAGAGCACCAGCCAGCCACCGAGCACAGCCCACGCCGGCGCGCCCGCAGCGGTGAACGCGATGAGCGGAAGGACGCCGATGCCGAGAGCAAGGGCGAGGCGGGCTGAGACGAACACTTTAGATCGGCACCCGGGTCTGCTGGATCACCGAGGCCAACACGGCATCCGCCGAGACACCTTCCATCTCAGCGTCCGGGCGCAGCTGCAAGCGGTGGCGCCACACCGGGACGAGCATCGTCTGCACGTGATCAGGAGTCACAGCGCTCGAGCCGTTGAGCCATGCCCAGGCCTTCGCGGCAGTGAGCAGTCCGGTCGAGGCGCGGGGACTTGCGCCCAGAAGCACTGACGGCGACTGACGGGTGGCACGTGCCAGGTCGACGACGTAGCCGAGAACTTCATCGGTCACCTCGACCCGGGCAGCGGCGTCCTGCGCGGCGCGGATCTCTTCGGCTGTCACCGTCGCCTCGACTCCGGTGAGCGCGCGAGGCGAGAAACCGCCGGCGTGCAATCGAAGTACGGTGACTTCTGCGTCGCGTTCAGGCATGTCGACGACGAGCTTCATCAGGAAGCGATCGAGCTGAGCCTCCGGCAGGGAGTACGTTCCCTCGTGCTCGATGGGGTTCTGTGTCGCAGCCACCAGGAAAGGATCGGGCAGATCACGACTGGCGCCGTCGGCAGAGACCTGACGCTCCTCCATCGCCTCCAGGAGAGCGGCCTGGGTCTTCGGGGGCGTGCGATTGATCTCGTCGGCGAGCAGGATGTTCGTGAATACCGGGCCCTGTCGGAACTCGAACTCACCGGTGCGCGCGTCATACACGAGCGAACCGGTCACGTCGCCGGGCATCAGGTCTGGGGTGAACTGCACGCGCTTCGTGTCGAGCCCGAGCGCACGTGCGAAGGACCGCACGACGAGGGTCTTTGCGACCCCGGGGACGCCTTCGAGCAGCACGTGCCCACGTGAGAGCAGACACACCAGCAGTCCGGTGATCGTTCCTGCCTGACCGATGACAGCCTTGTCGACCTCGGTGCGCACCCGGTGCATCGCTGCCCGAAGCTGCGCTTCGTCGAATGTTCCTCCAGCGGATGCCGGAAGCGAGGAGGTTTCAGTCACGGTGTGTTCCTTTCCACGTGCACGGCGGATTCAACCGCCGCTTCGAGTTCAGCGAGGTGACGCGCGGTGTCGATCAGATCGGAGTCAGTCTCGGGCAAAGGGCCTGAGAGCAGCTGTTGCAGGGAGCCTCGAGGAATGCGCAGCCGGTCTGCTGCCGCGTCTGCGACGTCGGTGGGTGTCGAGCGCGCGTCAAGGCTCATTCTTTTCGCGAGTCGTCGCAGCGAGCCATCGCGCAGCGCCTCCGCGGCATGGGCCGCGTCTGCCGCCTTCGCAGTGAGCCGGGCGCGACCGAGCATCGTCTCGGAAGCGCGTACCGTCACAGGCAGTGTCTCTGCGACCAACGGCCCGAATCGCTGTCCACGGGCGATGCTGACGACGACGCCGGCGAGCATGAGCAGAAGGATGGCCGGAGTGACCCACGACGGAGTGAGGGTGGCGAGAGTGTCGGTGCTTTCAGCTTCGATATCGCTGTCTTCGAAGGACGGGACGTACCAGACGAGGCGTTCGCTCTGCCCGAGCAGTGCCAGTCCGAGCGCCGCATTGCCCATTTCGGCGAGGTGCGCGTTGCTGAAAAGCGAGTCGCCCTCGATGAGCAGGGTTCGGCGGTCGCCGCGATCGGCAGCGAGCAAGGCAGCTGCACCGTTGTCGCCATCCACGTAGCAGCCGGTGACATCGTCCGCAGGCGCGAAGAAGCGGTCGGGCCGGATGGAACCGACGTTCGCGAACTCAGGCAGCGCGCATTCGCTGGTCAGCTGCTGTGCTGATGATGCAACGGCGTTCTCGCCCAGGTCGAGCAGCCGCAGCAGGCGAGAGGCACTGGAGAGGAACACCACTCGGTCGGCGGGCGCGATGAGATCCTCGACGGCGTCGTCGGACAGCGAGAAAGGATCGCGCATGGCGAGGGTCGCGCCGTCTTCGATCGCCGCGCTGGCTTCGGCGCGCGTGCGCGCGACGGTGATGTCGACTCCTTGATCGCGCAGCAGCTCTGCCAGAGCGGCCGCTCCAGAATCCTTTGCGCTCTCCGGATCGAGCGATCCGCGGGAGTCGGGGGCACTGATGGCGATGCTGCCGATCGCGAGAGCGAAAGCGATCACCAGCACGGCGATCAGAAGCCACCCGAGCGCGGATCGAATCTTTCCCTGCGATCGGACAGCGGTGCTGGGGGCAGCAAGCGTCATGCCGGCACCGCCTTGAGCTGGGCGATCGGAGCAGCGGCGAGGCTCTCGTCAGTTGCGACAAGCGCGCGATAGCTCTGTTCGGATGCCGGGTGGCTGAGGTAGCGCACATCGTCGAAAGCGCTGGCAGCTGCTGCGAGCTCAGCGCTGTGAGCGGCGAATGATCTCGCTGCCTCGCGGGCGATCGCCTGTGCGGTCGCTCCGGGAGCGGGATCGATGACGTCGCGTTCCAGCAGGCCTCGGGCGAGAGCACGGAAGCGCAGGACGGTGGCCGTGTCCCAATCACCTGCGCGCGCGCTGCGCTCGGCTTCGGCGCGCAGTTGGGCGGCGGTGCGGTCATCGCGCGCGCCGAGCAGATCGGTGCGCCGGCGCGCGACGCGCCTTGATCCGCGAGGCTTGCCCCACAGGATGAGAACCGTGATGAGCGCTGCCACGATCACGACAGAGACGATGATCAGGGCGGCGTTGCCGGCCTGATCTCCGGTCTCCTGCGAGAACAGACTGGCGATGAACTCGGCGACATCCTCGGCCAAGTAGTCGAACCAGGTGGGTTTCGCGTCGGCATAGCGCTGCTTGCTGAGCTCTTCCTCCGCCCAGCGACGCGCGTCGTCTCCGTCGGGGGCGTACGGATCAACCCCGAAGGGGATCATGCAGTTCCTGACCCCGGAGGTGCCCACGCGTCGCCGGTCGAAGCAGGCGGCGCCGGAGGGCGCGGCGCATCCGTCGTGGGTGGAGCGGGCTGCTCATACTGCTGCGGCGCGTACGGGGCCTGTTGTGGTGGGTACGGGACCTGCTGCGGAGGGTAAGGGGCTGGCTGATATTGCTGCGGCGGGTATTGCTGCGGCGGGTATTGCTGGGGCGGGTATTGCGCCCAGCCGACCGGCGCTGCGTAGGTGGGCTCCGGCTTCGGCGGTGGGGTGCTGCTGACAGCGCGTGCGGGGTCGACCGCGAACGGGTCACCGAGGTCCGTGTCGCTGACGCCAAGGTCGCGGCGCTCGAGATAACTGATCAGACTGTGATCGAGTCCCTCGTACCTCATCCGGCAGTCCAGGTAGATGAATGCCGCTGCTGCGCACTGCACCACGATGGCGACGGCCTGAAGAACGTAGACGAGCAGCTGCGGAGCGATGGCGCTGATCAGGTAGAGCGCGATACCCGAGACATCGTTGGGGCCGGTGGGAGCGATCAGCGTACTGAAGAGCGATCCGAGAAGGGAGAGCGGCATGCTCACCACGCCGACTGCTGTGCTCATGATGACGCTGATCAGGAAGATGACGCCGAAGACAGCCCAGAACCTGCCTCGTGTCAGGCGCCACGACCGAACGAGCGCCTCACGGATGCTCGGGCGCTCGAGCACCAGCACAGAGGGAACAAGCAGCAGCTTGGTGCCCAGCCATACCGACAGCGGAATCATTCCTAGTACGACCAGGATGCCGATGACCACGACCAGAGCGACGCCTTCGCCGGAGCCGCCCACGCCGGCCATGACTCCGAGCAGGACGATGCCGCCGACGATGGCAAGCAGGACGAGAACAGCAACCGCCTGCAGCACGCTCCAGCCCACCAGGCGCCAGAACGCGGGGCGCATGAGAGCCCAGAGCCTGCCCAGTCGAGGTTTCTCCCCGAGCGCGGCGTAGGCGATGTTGGCGGCGACGATGCCCTGCATCACTGCAGTGAAAGCGATGCTCACCAGACCCATGGCGATGACCACCAGGGCGTTGATGGCGATCGAACCCCACAGAACAGGGAAGAAATCGGGGTGGCTCGGCGAGAGCGACTCGATGCGCAGGAACGTGAAGAACACTGCGGCGCCCACGACGACGGCCGTTATGACGGCGACGATGAGCTGGATGACGATGGCGAAGCCGAAAAGCACCTTGGGGTTATGCCGCAGTGCGGCGAACGGCTTCCCCAGCAGAGCGCCGAAGGTAAGTGGATGCAACGGGATGAGCCCCGGTTTCACCGCGGGAGTCCACCCGGGCGCGCTGCTGAACCCCGGCGCGCCATTAAAGCCCTGTGCGCTCACTGCACTCCCTCCGATCGTGCAACACCATCGTGTCATATTCCTCGTGTGTCGCCATGAGCGCCGCGAGGCGCTACCGTGATCCAAACGTTGTCATGAAGTACGCTGGGGAACGTTGCGTACGCCCGTTACCCGCGGAGCGGCGAACATGCTGAGAAGGATGGGGCTGGGACCAGATGACCTCACGGATCCTCGTCGTCGACGATGACACCGCGCTCGCCGAGATGATCGGGATCGTGTTGCGCACCGAGGGCTTCGAGCCGGTGTTCTGCGCAGACGGGGCGAAAGCGGTGGAGGAGTGGCGCACGCAGCGCCCTGACCTCGTGTTGCTCGACCTCATGCTGCCCGGGATGGACGGCATCGAGATCTGCACGCGTATCCGGGCCGAATCCGGCATCCCGATCATCATGCTCACGGCACGCACTGACACGGCAGACGTCGTGCGCGGGTTGGAGGTCGGCGCTGACGACTACATGGTCAAGCCGTTCAATCCGAAAGAACTCGTCGCCCGCATCCGCACCAGACTGCGGCCCGTCACCTCCGCCACGAGCGAGATACTGCGCATCGGCGATCTTGTCGTCGACGTCGATGCGCACGAGGTGCGCAGAGACACGACTCCGATCGCGCTGACGCCGCTCGAGTTCCAGCTGCTTGTGGCCCTTGCATCCAAACCGCAGCAGGTCTTCTCCAGGGAGATGCTGCTCGAGCAGGTGTGGGGATACCACTACAAAGCAGACACGCGCTTGGTCAACGTGCACGTGCAGCGACTCCGCGCCAAGGTGGAGATCGACCCTGACATGCCGAAGATCGTCATGACGGTTCGTGGCGTCGGCTATCGGGCCGGCAGCGTCAGCTAGGAGATCCGGGTGACCGCGACGAGCGCGACACCCACCGCAGTCGGGCGATGGCGAGACTGGCGGGGATTTCCGGAGACCGTGCGCACACTCTGGCGACGGTCTCTGCGCTTTCGTACCATCACGATCACGCTGCTGCTGACGTCGTTCTCCATCTTCGTCACGAGCGTGATCATGGCGCTCGTGATCCAGAACAATCTGTTCGAATCCCGTCGCGACCAGGTGCTCTACGACGCGTTGAGTGCAGTGAATCAGGCGCAGGAGACTCTGGATTCGGCCGACGTCGCCGACGAGCCCTCGTCGTTGCGAGCGCTGTGGGGCGAGGTGTCTGCAGCGATTCCTCGGGCTGCCGCTTCGTCGCTGATCGTGGTTCGTCCGATCGATCAGCCCCCGGTGGGAACGGGCGTCCGCGGATTCACTGTCGGCGGTCTCAGCGGCGATCTGCTGAGTCCAGGGCTCCGCGAGCGCGTCGTGGCCTTTCCCGACCGTCAATCCTGGCAGTCCATCGCGCTGCCGATGGGAGACGGATCGGTCTCGCCAGGGATTGTGGTCGGCCAACAGCTTTTCGTACCAGAGGTCGGTGCGTTCGAGGTGTACATCGCCTACGACCTGGCGGACTCCGAGCAGACGCTGCGTTTCGTCCAGAGCACGCTGTGGGCAGCAGGAGTCATTCTCATCGCGATCGTGGCAGGCATCTCATGGATCGTGCTGCGCTTGGTCTCCAAACCCATCATCGAGGCTGCCGAGACCAGCGCGCGTCTCGCCTCCGGCGAGCTCGAGGTGCGGTTGTCCGTGCACGGCGAGGATGAACTCGCCACGCTGGCGAGCTCGTTCAACGCCATGGCCGACAGCATCGAATCTCAGATCAAAGAGCTGGGGGAGCTCTCTCTCGTCCAGCAGCGATTCGTCTCTGACGTGTCACACGAATTGAGAACACCGCTGACGACGATCCGCTTGGCTGCCGACATGCTCAACGACCAGCGCGATCAGTTCGACGCCACGACGAACCGGACGGCCGAACTGCTTCACACTCAGGTGCAGAGGTTTGAGACTCTTCTGACCGATCTGCTGGAGATCAGCCGGTACGACGCCGGCTCGGTGCAACTCGAATTGGAGGCGACAAGCCTCGCTGAGCTCGCAGAAGACATCGTCGAGCAGATGAGGCCCCTCGCTGAGGGACGTGGTTCCGAACTGCGGCTCGTCGCGCCTGGAGGATATTCGCCTGTCGAGATGGACCCGCGCAGAGTACGTCGCGTGCTGCGCAACCTCGTCGGCAACGCCATCGAGCACGGGGAGGGGCACCCGATCGTCGTCACGGTCGACAGCAACGAGGATGCCGTGGCTGTGGGCGTGCGCGACTTCGGGCTCGGTATGGATCCGGCTGACGCCGAGCGCGTCTTCGATCGCTTCTGGCGCGCAGATCCTTCCAGGCAGCGCACGCTCGGAGGGACGGGGCTCGGTCTCTCGATCGCGCTGGGAGACGCTCGACTTCACGGCGGCACCCTGGAGGTATGGTCCGAGCTCGCGGTCGGAACGAACTTCGTCCTGACCATCCCTCGCCACGATGGCGAACTCCAAGGTCCGGCACCGGTGCCCGTCGAGCCGCAGGAGGCGCTGTCCGACGTCAGTCGCGCCACGCAGCCGATTCAGGTGACCGAGCTTCGCGAACTCTATTTCACTGATTCCATTCCGACAGCGGAGGAGGATCGCCCATGAGTCGCAGTAGACGCAGGCCTCTGATCGCGCTGATGGCTGTCCTTGCAGTATCGCTGACGGCATGTGCCGGGCTTCCGACGTCGGGAGACGTGTCGGTGGGGCTGGCTCGAGATGACGTCGCGCTGCCGCCTGACATCAGCCAGATCGCCGCTGAGCCCCTTGAGGGGGCGAGTCCTGAGCAGATCGTCGAGGGCTTCCTCGATGCCGCGCTGACTCCGGCGGACGGCTGGAGGATCGCACGGGAGTTCCTTGCCCCCGACCTCGCCGCCTCGTGGCGCCCGAGCGCGGGCGTGACGATCGACTCCAGTGCGGTCGCGCGCGAGTTCAATGCAGAAGTGACAGATGAAGACGACGAAGAAGCAGAGGCCGGTGACGTCCGTGTTCTGCTGGATCAGGTCGCGCGCGTCGACGAGCGTGGGGTGTACACAGCTCTCTCCGGCGACGAGTCAGTGGCGTCCTTCGAGGTCGCACGAAACAGCGAGGGGGAGTGGCGGATCACCGCTGCCGCAGATGGCATCGTTCTCGACGCAGAGGCCTTCACCCAGGTGTACCGGCAGTATTCGTTGCAGTACTACGACCAGAGCTGGACGCGGCTGGTGCCGGATGTGCGCTGGTACCCGCGGCGTCCGCAGATCGCCACGACGCTCACACAGTCCCTGCTCAGCGGTGCGCCCAGCGAATGGCTCATGCCCGCGGTGCGCAGCGCGTTTCCGAGCGATGTGTCTCTGGTGCGCGACGCCGTTCCGGTGAGCGCAGACAAAGTCGCCACCGTGGAACTCACCTCGACCGCGCTTGCACTCGAGGCGACCCAGCTGGCCAGAATGCGCACGCAGCTGGAAGCGACGCTCGAGCGTGCCGGTGTCAGCGAGGTGCGCCTCACCGTCAACGGGCGCGACCTGAACGCCGGCAGAGCCTCCCTGGCGGCGACGACGAGCGAACCAGGCGCTGTCGTGCTCACGGAGACGGAGTTCGGCACCTATCTCGGCGATGAGATCACTCCATACGACGGGATCACCCCCGAGATCGTCGAACTCGCCACATCGGTGCGGTCGGTGGACATGGAGCTGGACAATGCGCGTGCAGCCGTGCAACTCGACACCGGAGCGGTGTACACGGTGGCGGACGGGAACGTCGATCAGCTCGACGCGCGAGCCGGACTCATCGAACCCAGCATCGACCCGTACGGTTACACGTGGACCGTACCGGAGTCCGAGCCCCAGGCTGTGATCGCGTGGGAACCGAATGTGACCCCGGTGGAGGGACTGCGGGCTTTCCGGGAGGCATCGTCGATCTCGCAGCTGCGCATCGGACCCGACGGTGCGAGAATCGCAGCCGTGGTCGTGATCGGCGGGCAACGATGGCTCGTGGCAGCACCCATCGTGCGCGAGAATCAGGTGCCCGTCGAGATCGGACCCACTCACATGGTCGCGCAGCTCGAGGGCGAAGCGATGGATCTCTCCTGGATCGGCGACGACATGCTCACCGTGCTCGTCGACGATGGCGGCACCAAGCTTCTTCTGACGCAGGGCATCGGGGGGCCGGGTGCTCGGGCCGCCGCACCAGAGGGAGCTATGTCGCTTTCGGGCGGACCGTTGGCGAGCTCCGTGCGCATCCTCAACGACTCGGGCATGCTCTTCGCGCAGCGCGGCAGCACATGGCAGATGGGCCCGGCCGACGTACTCGTGCTCGGGACGCACGCAGGACAGTGACCCTGCACAGGAGAGATGGGCCGTGAGTTCTCCCCCGCTGGGGTGATCACGCACTGTGCGCGAGAGCCTTCCGCGCAAGACTCAGGCGTATGGGGTATCGATCAGGCTGGGCGGCGCTCGCCGACGAGCTCGCGGCTTTCGTCCTGTCCGGATTCTGCGCCGGTTGCGACCTGCCGGCAACGCTGTTGTGTTCACAGTGCTGCGACGCTCTGGTGGCGGCGCCCGTGCGCAGAGAGACGGCTCTGGGGATGCCGGTGGTCGCCGCGCTCGCCTACGAGGGAGTACCCGCACGGTGCATCCGGCGCTTGAAGGAAGAGGGAGAGACGATGCTCTCCCGTCCTCTCGGCTCAGCTCTGAGAACGGCATTCGATGCGGTCGTTGAAGGAGGACCGCGACCGCTCCTTGTGCCGATACCCACCGGCCGGGCGGCGTTTCGGCGCCGAGGCTATCGCGTGCCCGAGATCCTGACGCGCGGGGCCGGGCTGCCGGCGAGCCGGCTGCTGCTGCCAGCCAGATCGACAGCGGACCAGCGGGGGCTGGACATCGCAGAGCGCAGCCGGAACGTCGCGCGCAGCATGCGGGCGCGACACGCCCGGGGAGGGCGCGAGGTCGTTCTCGTCGACGACGTGATCACGACCGGAGCCACCCTCGATGAGGGAGCGAGAGCCCTGAAAGACGCGGGATTTCAAGTACGTGCAGCAGTTGCGCTCGCCGCGACGCCGCGGCATCGCGAATTCACCGCAAACGCATCATGAATGTGCCGTGACATCCGAGGGAACGGGGACTACGGTGGGGGTCACAAGGCGACAACGGTCCGCCCTTGGCCGGGAGGACCGGGACAAGGAGACACAATGGAAACGAGCATCGTTGGCGTTGGTGTGGGCATCACTGATCGCTTCCGAACTGTTGTCGAGGAGAAGCTCGCCAAGGTTCAACCGCTTGCAGCGAAAGCGCAGCGGCTGGACGTGAAGGTCACGCATCGTGCGTATCGCAGCGGGCGTGTTCCAGACGAGACCGTCGAGCTGACGCTCGTCAGCAAGGGTCCCGTCATTCGAGCAGAAGCTGTCGACGGCGACAAGTTCGTCGCGTTGGATCTTGCTGTCGACAAGCTCTCCGAGCAGCTGCGACGAGCGAAGGAGAAGCGCGTCGACGGACGTCAGCACCCCCGCGGAGCGCATTTCGAGAAGGAGACAGGTTCGCTGACGGGTATCGATGTCGAACCCGCTTCTGTCGATGTCCTGCATGCGGTCGCAACTGGTGCAGTGCCGGTGCAGCATGAGGAAGAAGAGGCGTACTCGCCCGTCGTGATCCGCACGAAGAGCTTCGACGCTGAGTGGATGACGGTCGAAGAAGCGGTTGACCGCATGGAACTGGTCGGCCACGACTTCTTCCTCTTCGTCGATGTGCGCACCGACCACCCGAGCGTCGTGTACCGCCGAAAGGGTTGGGACTACGGTGTGATCGCGCTTGAGACCCAGGCGCCGCCGGAGCGGGCGCTCGCTTCCTAGAGAGAGCATCGAAGCGGGTGCCGTTCCCTGAGCTTGTCGAAGGGGCGGCACCCGCTGTCGTTTGCCTGCTCTCAGTCGAAGATGCCGTCCAAGAGGCTGCCGATGACGAGACCGCCCATGATGCCGCCCATGAGGTCTCCGCCGCCTCTGTTGCGGCGACCGCCGCCCCAGCCGCCGCCCCAGCCATCGTCGCCGTAGCCCTGCTGCTGCGGACGTGCGGAGTCGATGTCATGCTGTGCGAGCTGCAGGGCCTCGGCCGCGAGCTGAGCGACGCGCCGCGAAGCGGTGGCTGCGTGTTCGCGAGTCTCTTCGGCGTGAATCAATTCGGGGATGTCGACACGAAGCCTTTCCGCCTCCGCGAGGCGGGTACGGGCGTCGGCACCGATCCACCCGCGGTGACCGGCGATCAGGCCGCGAGCCACGCCGAGCTGTCGATCTGCGTCGTCGAGGGAGTGCTGCACATGAGCGATGCTGGGAATGGGGTTCTGCGCTCGGTATTCGGCTTTCGCGATCGCGTCGTCGAGCGCGGCGTTCGCCGTGCGAAGCTGTGACAGCTCGGCAAAGGGATCGTTGCGGGCGCCTGCCGGACTCAGCGCCGCTAGCGCCGCCTCGAGATCGGCCATCGCCTGGGTGACGGCGGGAACTTTGGGTGCGCGGCGCGCGGCGATGATGTCGCCTCGCGAATCGGCGACGACTTCGGCGAGAGTCGATTCGGCACGCAGCGCCTCGATCTCGAAGTCTTCGACAGCGTCGAGCAGTGCCCCGGTGCGCCGGATCGCCTCAGCCGCTGTCTCCAGCGCGAGGTTCGCCTCTTCGTTCTGCTGCGCGGCACGGCGGCGCTCTGCCACGTCTGCGCCGTGTTCAGCGAACGCGATGAGCTGCTCGGCCTCTGCCGCACTGTTACGAATCTGCTGGACGGCAGAATCCGCATAGCGGGTGGCGAGGCGTTCGATGATGCTGCGCGTCTGAGGCAGGCGCGCCGTCAGTGCTTCTGCGTCTGAGCGGATCTTGGCGCGCACCTTCGGAGCGTCGCGCACCTTCGCGACGGAATCTGCGAGCGCCGCCGTCTTTTCGTCGAGCAGATCCTCTGCCCAGTCGCACAGCTGCACGATCCGTGCGTTTCGTGTGCGGAGCTCTTCGTCGGTGTCGGGTATCTCATCGTGATTGAGCTGATGCAGATGGAAGGCCTCGCGAAGATGCGTGCGCACGGCCTCCAGGGCTGCCTTCAGGTCTTTGGTGAGCGAGGCGCCCAGCTCCGCCTCAGCGAACGCGAGTTCGTCGGTGGCGGTGCGGATGCGCTCGTCTGCGGCGACCAGAGCCTTCTCGGCCTTGCGGGCGAGACTGGCATCCTGTGCTGCTTGCTCTTCTTGTTCGCGCTTGCGCTTACCCCAGAATCCGGCCATGCACTGATTCTAGTGACCACTGGCAATCAGCAGGCTGAGCATCAGGTGATGACCGTTCGACGTGTGAGTTCCGGAGCGCGAGGGGGGATCAGCCAGGACACTGCGGCGATGAGCAGTGGCAGGGCGATGGCCAGCGCGGCCAGAGCGAACCAAGGGATATCCGATACGAGCAACTGACCGTTGGACTGGATCGCAAACCCGATCGGGGGGAGTATGCCCGCCGCGGCGCCCGTGAAGGTGCCGAAGCCTGCGATGACGAGCCCCAACCACAACTCGACGCGTCGGCGCAGTCCTGGTGTGCCTCCCACTGCGGTGAGAGTCGCGTCGTCAGGGCGGCGCTCGTAGCGGGCCAGGCCCAGGGCCACCGCGGACGCACCGAGCACCAGTACCGCGACGCCGACGAGGACGGGGATCATCCAGAATGCATCGTCGGACGGTCCTCGCTCGTAGTGCGGAGCGAGCGTGATCTCAGAGCTGCTGAGCAGTTCGGAGTGCGACTGGATCCGGTCTGTGGCGTCGACGTCGAGCGGTTGAGCGAACGATGCGATCACCTTCACCGGCCGATCGATGATTCCGAGCCTGTCGGCGACGTCCGGCGACACCGCGATGGCGATGGGCTGATTCGGAAGCTCAGCCGTGATGGCCTCGAGAGTTTCTGTGCGCAGCGGATCGGCGTACGGAGGCATATCCGGGTGAGGGGTCCACACGTTGTCGGGGATTCCTGTCTGGTAGGCCTCACGCGCTGACCAGGTTGCGACCTCGACTTCGCCGTCGCTCTCCCAGCGCGAGTCGGCGACGAAGGCTGCACCGGAGCGGTATCGCTCCAGTTGCGTCGCAGACACGTCGGTGCCGAGAGCGGTAGACAGATCGTCCGGGGCGATGACGGAGATCGGGTTGCTGCGCGACTGCCCGCTCGATGAGAACCCTCCTTGCGCCGTGGGATCGAGCAGGTGAGGTTCGGGCATGAGTGCCATCACCCACGGCAGATCGTCAGGAATATCCTCGGCGGAGAGGTAGTGGCCGAAGTCGAGCTGACCGCGGACGACAGCGATACGGCTTGCGCCTGCTTCGGCGGCCAGATCCGATGCTGCATCTGAAGCGGCATCCGATTGATCTGCGGTCAGTGGCTGCATCTGTCCCGGGTGGTGGAAATCGACGGCCAGAGAACTCACCGGCGCCTGGTAGTACCACTGTCGTGCTCCGCTGGCGTTCTGCATCGACGTCTGCGAAAGGGCGAAAACGGCGATGAACACGGTCGCGCCGACAGCGGCGAACGCCGGTATCGTACGTGACGCGTTGGCCGCGGCATCCCTCGTCGCGATACGTGCAGCCAGGCTCAGCCGTGACAGGACGCGTGAGGTGAGCCAGAGCAGCCAGCGACCCGAGAGCAAGATCCCGATCTGCACGAGGATCGGACCGATCACGATGCCGAACGGAGAGACTACGCGCAGCGGTGAATCCCACGGCAGATCATCCATAGGGGCCGCCTGGAGTGCGGCGGTGGTCAAGGCGCTCGCGATCGTGAGCCCGACTCCGACGATGAGGATGATCGAGCCCCATACCGGTCGCGACGCGCGAGGCATCTGCGGCCTCCGTGCGCCGCGCAGCGCGGTCAGTGCATCGGTGCGGGCGACGGTGCGAGCGGGGATCGAGGCGGCGGCGGTACCCACCAGCACCGAGAAGGCGAGGATGCTCACGAGAGCAGCCCATGGCACGTGGAAGCCCCAGTATCGAGTACCAGAGCCGTCGTCGGTGATCGCGACGATCAGCGCCGACATCCCCATGCCGAGCATGAGCCCCGCGCCGCCGCCGATAAGGCCGAGCACGGTGCCCTGGAGCACGATCGTGCGACGCAGATCGGCCGGCGCAGCCCCTACGCTCGCCGCGACGGCGAGCGATCGCTGCTGTCGTCGCGCCGACACGGAGAAGGCGGCTCCGGCCAGCATCACGGCTACATACGCGGCGAAAACTGCGGACGTCGCCAGCAGCGCGATCAGACTCCACATCGCACCGCTGTAACGGTCATAGACATTGCCCCACGGGTCTGCAGCGCTGGAAGCAGGTGGATCAAGAACGACAGCGCGTGAGTAGGCGATGATGCCTTGCTCGTTCAGCGTCTGCGTGTCCGACCAGCGCAGTGGATGCTCCGGCAGGAACCACTTCGGCGTGCCGGCTACGGGAGCGTCGGCAGGCAGGAACACCGCCGATGTGTCTGACGCGGTGAATGCCGCACGCATCGTCCCCACGACCGTGAATGTGTCACCGGAGTCGGGGAGTACGATTTCGCCGCCGATGGAGATGCCGACTCGACTCAGGGCGGCGGGCGTCATCAGAGCCTCATCGGCCGATGAGGGCGCTGTTCCTTCGATGAGGTCGAAGCGACCCTCGAACCGTTCGTCCCAGACCTCGCCTGCCCAGGCCTCGATAGACGCCGCCCCTTCTTCTGTCGTCACCCGAACCTGCCCTTGCACAGTCGGGATCACCTCAGTGTCTGCAGGAAGCGCGACAGTGGGGTCAGCGAGAGGATCACCGTCTGGCGCGACCATCTCTCCGTCGCTCTGGGTCGGATATCCATTCCACAGCGGTTGGTCGGGCGCCTGCCAGAATCCGGAATCGGGAACACCGGCGGGCTGGATCCACGCCGACATCTCGCCGAGTTCTGCCCGTACCTCTTCTTGAGGGGTGGACACCGTGCTCCACATCACGACGGAGAACGCCGTCATGCCCGCGATCGGCAGTGCGATGAGGGCGACGATCATCGCACTGGATGAGATTGTTCGCCTCACCTGTCGGTGGGCGAGGCGGGCAGCGATCCGCCAGCGTGCGCTGGCGCTCATCGCGTCGGCCCTGACAGCAGCGCGTCGGCGCCGGAGCGTCGAGACTCGTCGATGATGCGTCCATCGCGCAGGAAGATCACCCGATCAGCGAAGGCGGCATGGCGCGCCTCATGGGTCACCAGGATGCCGGCGGCACCGGAATCCACTCGCGCGCGCAGCATCTTCAGCACCATCTCGCCGGTGACCGAGTCGAGAGCCCCGGTGGGCTCGTCGGCGAGAATGAGGCGCCGGCCGCCGACGACGGCCCGCGCGATTGCGACGCGCTGCTGCTGACCGCCGGAAAGATCGTCGGGGTACGAGTCGTGTTTGTCGCTCAAACCGACGGAGGCCAGTGCATCCTTACCTGCCCTCCGCGCGACCCGGCCACGGAAGCCGTCCAGTTCTAGGGGAAGGATCACGTTCTCCATCGCGGTGAGGGTGGGGATGAGGTTGAAGTCCTGGAACACGAAGCCCAGGGATCGCCGCCGCAGTTTCGCCAGTTGCGCCGCCGTCTGCTCGCTCAGGTGGGCGCCTTCGATGACCACCTCGCCGGTGGTCGGGATCGCAAGGCCGCCGGCGATCGACAACAACGTCGATTTGCCTGAACCGGATGCGCCCATGATCGCCACGAGTTCGCCCTGGCGAACTTCGAGGTCGACACCCGAGAGCGCGGAAACCGCCGTGGCGCCCTGTCCGTACTGCTGTGTGACGCCGACCAATTGCAAGACCGTGTCAGTCATCGTGCCACCGCCTTCTCGGAACCTTCGGTCGCGTGCGCGTCCTGAGCCTGCCGGAGGGCCGGCCGGCCGCGCTTCGGACGCTGCGTCGCCAGTTCTAGCCCCATCGCGTGATCGGGGTGCAGAGCGAGCCGCTGCTCGGTGTGATCGAGCCAGCGCACTTCGGCCTCGGCCGTGAAGATCATCGAATCCACCACGAGCGACCAGGCGAGCTCCGTCGAACCTTCCGGATCACCACCTGCATACTTCGCCTGTTGGAGGCTCTGCAGGTGGGAAAGCGACGCGCGACGCTGCGCCTGGATCACCGACGCGACGTCGACTCCGGGCAGCGTGGCCGCGACCGCGAGTTTGATTGCCAGTTCATCGCGCGTCGCCTGGGTGCGAACGACGGGGGAGGCGAGCCATTCGGCGACCTCTGTCGATCCGGCTTCGGTGATCTGCCAGTAGACGTGACCCTGATCGTCCGCCTCTCCACGTTCGACGAGCCCATCGCGTTCGAGACGCTCGAGAGTGTTGTAGATCTGGCCGACGTTGAGCGGCCAGGTCGAACCGGTTCTGCGGTCGAACTCATGGCGCAACTGGTAGCCGTAGCACGGCCCCTGGTCGAGGATGGCGAGCAAGCTTTGGCGAACGGACATGTGACCTCCTGAAGTCATTTCCGAGTATATACATACTGGGAAACGTTATGCCAACTCGCCATGCAGACGACGCAAAGGTCACTGGCCGGTAACATGTCAAGGTATGCCCGGCACCGAAGCCCGATCTGGGTGGCTGGGAACTGACCCACAACAGGGAGATGACTTAAGTGGCGAATCCTCTTGAGAAGCTGCTGCGCGCAGGCGAAGGCCGTATTCTTCGCCGGCTGAACCAGGTCGTGAAGGCCGTCGGAGCGCTGGAGGAAGACTTCGAGAAGCTCACAGATGAAGAGCTTGCGAATGAGACCACTGAGCTTCGCTCGCGCTTCGACAAGGGCGAGACGCTCGACAAGTTGATGCCGGAGGCTTTCGCGGCCGTCCGCGAGGCCGCCAAGCGCACCTTGGGAATGCGCGCGTACGACGTGCAGCTCATGGGTGGTGCGGCGCTTCACGCCGGCAACATCGCCGAGATGAAGACCGGTGAGGGCAAGACCCTCGTCGCCACCTTCCCTGCGTATCTGAACGCCATCGCAGGAAAAGGCGTGCACATCATCACGGTCAACGACTTCCTCGCCTCCTATCAGGCAGAGCTCATGGGCCGCGTGTTCCGTGCCCTGGGCATGACCACCGGAATCATCGTCTCGGGTCAGACTCCGGCAGTGCGCCGCGAACAGTACGCTGCCGACATCACGTACGGCACGAACAACGAGTTCGGCTTCGACTACCTGCGTGACAACATGGCGTGGAGCAAAGACGACCTCGTTCAGCGCGAGCACTTCTTCGCGATCGTCGACGAGGTCGACTCGATTCTCATCGACGAGGCGCGCACGCCGCTCATCATCTCCGGTCCTTCCTCCGGAGAGGCCAATCGCTGGTTCACCGAGTTCGCGAAGATCGCGCGAACCCTCGAAGCAGGTGAGGACTACGAGGTCGACGAGAAGAAGCGCACCGTGGGCGTGCTCGAGCCAGGCATCGAGAAGGTCGAGGACTATCTCGGCATCGACAACCTCTACGAATCGGCCAACACCCCACTTATCTCTTTCCTGAACAACTCGATCAAAGCGCTCGCGCTGTTCAAGAAGAACACCGACTACGTCGTCATGAACGACGAGGTCATGATCGTCGATGAGCACACCGGCCGCATCCT
>JBEBSN010000052.1:0-20173 GCA_040394295.1 Microbacterium sp. | reverse complement strand
CCAGCGCCGATGTAGATCAGACGTCCGCCGCGGCGGACCCGGTCCGTGGCGCCGTCCTCAGCGCGCGCGATCTTCTCTGCGAGGCCGGCCACTGCGACCGGGACGCGCTGGTCCTCGGCATTCATGCGCCGGACGAGCTCGACGGTGTCGAGCAGATCGAGGTCGCCGCGCTCGGGCGTCGCCGCCTCGGTGTCGAGCTGGGCGAGCACACCGAGCAGCTCGGTCAGACGCGAGCTCTCGTTCGCGGTGATGTCATCGGGCACGGTGCACGAACCTTTCATGGGGCATGTCGGAGCGGCGCGCGAGCAGTGCAGCGCCGTCGAGGGCGTCACCGACGGCAGGCACGACGTCGCGACCGGCGGAGATGAGGGATTCTTCGAGGCGCGCGCGGAACCAGGCGTGATCGGTGAGACCGCCGTGGATGACGACCTGCGGAGCATCGGATGCCGCAACCGCTGACGCGGCGAGCAGGCGGACCGCCTCTGCGGCGATCCCCCCGGCGATGTGGTCGCCGGCAGCGGCCGCGTCGAGCACGAGGGGGGCGAGCGTCGCCAGCTGGCGTGCGACCGGGATGTCGCCTGAGAGCCAGGAGATCGCATCCTGAGCCGGCACGATGTGGTCGCGCACTGCCGTTATGAGCGACGTGGGTCCGGTCAGTCCGTCGCGGGCACGCAGTGCTGCCCGCACGCCTTCGCGCCCGATCCAGGATCCGCTGCCAAAGTCTCCGAGTTCCGGACCCCACCCGTCGACGAGACGAACATCGTCGGCGACGCCGAGCGCCGCGGCGCCCGTGCCGGCGATCAGGAGCGTCCCCGGAGCTCCCTGGAGCGCACCGGCATGGGCGGTGACGACGTCGGAGGCGACGGCGACATCGGCTCCCGTGATCGCGGCGAGTCGCGCGGCAAGTGCTGCCGCCGCTTCCGGCGCGGCCCAGGCACCAGCCGCTCCGACGCCAAGAT
Organism: Microbacterium sp.; assembly: GCA_040394295.1. Taxonomy (GTDB): domain Bacteria; phylum Actinomycetota; class Actinomycetes; order Actinomycetales; family Microbacteriaceae; genus Microbacterium. The sequence goes on along the minus strand of JBEBSN010000052.1, from coordinate 19,214 downwards.
CACCGGCGCCGTCTTCAGGTTCGAGAAGCGGAAGTATCGCTGCGAGCGCGGCGTCGACGCCGCCTGCGGTCGCCAGACCGGGCGCGCCGCCGGCCGACACGATACGGCGTCCGTAGGCACCCGCTCTCGCCACCCGGCAGCGGGTCTTGCCAAGGTCGACGGCAGTGGTGGTGTGCATCTCTCACTCTCAATGCGGCCTGGTCGGACATGAATATTTTGAAAAGAGTCTACATGCAACCTAAACTTACTGAAAAGAATTTACCCCCACTCGTCCACCGACGCGCCATACTGTAATCCGACCCGAAGGAGCGCGGATGAGCATCCAGTCCACGATCGAAGCGGCCTCCTCGACGCTTCCACCATCGCTAGCGCGCATCGCCGCAGTGGTGCGAGAGAAGCCCTCGACCGTGATCGACATGACCATCAATGAGCTCGCCCAGGAATGCAGTACGTCGGTCGCCTCGGTCGTGCGGTTCTGCCGCGCGATCGGCTTCAGCGGCTACGCCCCGCTGCGAATGGCCCTCGCCACCGAGCTCGGCAAAGAGGCCGCTCAGTTCTCCGCCCGCGGCGCATACGGTTCGGAGATCTCTGATGAGGACTCGCTGCGCGAAGCGGTGTCCAAGCTCGCCGCCCTCGAGCTCCTGGCGATCGAAGAGACGGTGGAGAACCTTGACTTCGATGTGCTCGATGCGGCGATCGGCGACATCGACCGCGCAGAGCGCATCCTGCTCTACGGTATCGGAGCCAGCCAGTTTGTCGCGGAGGATCTCGCACACAAGCTGCTCCGCGTCGGCCGGAACGCGCACGTGCTCACCGATCCGCACGAGGCGATCGCAGCGACGGTCCTGCACTCCGGCCCCACGGTGGCGATCGGCTTCTCCCACTCCGGTGCGACCATCGAGACGATCCGGTTCTTGCAGACGGCGCGGAGCAACAAAGCCGCAACGATCGCGGTCACGTCGGCGAAGGAGTCCGCACTGGCCGGCCACGCGGACCACGCATTGTTCACTGAAGTGCGCGAGTCCTCCTTCCGCGCCGGCGCCATGGTCAGCCGGATCGCCCAGCTGACACTCGTGGACTGCCTGTTCATCGGCGTGGCCAAACGGCGCTTCTCCGAGACCATGGACGCCCTGCAGCGCACGCGCGCGGCCACAAGGGCGCTTCGGGACTAAGCCGGGCGCACCTGGCACGCCACAGTCGCCGAATCGTCATGTTTCCGTGATGTAAATCATCTCCATAGGAATCGACAGGACTGAACATTCTTGCCATACTGGGCTCACCCCACGGCGAGAGGACGAGGACGTTGACGCAGTTCCCCGGCACCACGACGGTGCGCAGTTTTCGATCAGGTGATGGCGCGGCACTGGCCGAGGCCTGGACGAGGTCGGCCCCGCAGGACGGGATCACGCAGCGCCGACTGCGTGATCTGATCCTGCTCGACCGCAACTTCGACTCCGACGGCCTGCTCATCGCCGAGGACCAGGGAAGCATCGTCGGCGCCGCGTACGCGGTTCGTCGGCGAGTCGCGCACCACGGCGATGACCTGGAAGCGACGACCGGATGGATCCCGTTTTTCTTCGTCGTCCCCACACACCGTCGCGCCGGACTCGGTCGGGCGCTGCTGACCCGTGCCTTCATCTGGCTGCGTCAGCACGGCATCCGTGAGGTCGTGTTCTCCGCCTACACGCCGAACTACGTCCTGCCAGGACTCGACGCGCAGCGGTACCCGGAAGCATCGGCTCTTCTGGCGTCGTTGGGTTTCACTCGCATCGAGCACCCGAGCGCCATGGACCGGTCGCTGATCGGCTATGAGATGCCACAGGACGTGCGCGACCGCGTAGAAGCCCTTCGCCGCGACGGCTGGTACCTGGGCACTCCCGACGACGATGACCTCGTTCCGTTGATCCACATGGCCGGTGCATCATTCAACTCCGACTGGGCGCGGGCGATCCGCGAGGGGATCGTCGGCGGGATGCCGACCGAGCGGATCATCATCGCGAAGAACCCCGAGGGCGCGCTCCTCGGGTGGGCGATGCACGGCACATACGAATCCGTCATCGAGCGCTTCGGGCCGTTCGGCGTGCTGCCGGAGAGTCGCGGGACCGGCCTGGGGAAGGTTCTGCTGCACCTCACCCTCGAGCGCATGACCGCGCTCGGTGCGCACAGCGCATGGTTCCTGTGGGCTGACGAGGGGTCAACCGCTTCAGCGCTCTATGCCAAGACCGGCTTCACCGCGACCCGCACATTCGACATCCTGCGCGCAGAGATCGGAGACACCCAGAATGTCTAAGACAGTCATCGCCGTCGGCGGCCACATCGGAGACATGGAGCTCACCGCGGGCCCGACTCTTGCGAAGGTCGTCCTCGAGGGCGGCCGTGCGATCATCATCGACTGCACCTACGGCGAGCGTGGTCATCCCGACCTCGCCCCCAGCGTGTACCGCGAGCAGAAGATCCGTGAAGCGGAGTTCTTCGCGCAGACGATCGGCGCGGAGCTCATCACGCTTGACTACTCCGACGGCTTCCTGCCCGACGACGAGGCTGTGGCCGCGCAGATCGCCGCCGTGATCCGTGAGGCGAAGCCCGACATTCTCATCACTCACTGGCTGCACTCGATGCACCGCGACCACGAGCACGCCGCTCGGGCTGCCGAACGCGGCGCGTTCCTCGCCTCCATCCCGATCGAGGAGATCGAGGTGGAACGTCACTCTGTTCCGACCATCCTGTACGCCGAGAACTGGGAGGACATGGAGGGCTTCGAAGCCGACACGTTCTTCGAGATCCCCGATGAGGCATACGAACGGTGGCGCACAGGTATCCAGGAGCACGCGTTTGCACGAGGCGAGACGTACGGCTTCCGCTTCATCGACTACTACTCGGCACTCATGCAGGTGAAGGGGTGCCTCGTCGGCGCGCAGCGCGCAGCAGCCTTCAAGAGCGCGGGCACCGAGAAGTTCGCCCTCGCTGGACCCTGACTCACCCATCCATCCGCAACACCCGAACAAAAGGAAAGCCATGAAGAAGACCATCCTCACGGCGACAGGCCTCGGCATCGTCGCCGCTTTGACCCTCGCCGGTTGCGCCGGCACTCCCGAATCCGGATCCGGCGACGGCGCCGCGCAGGAGATCACGTTCCTCACGCACTGGGGTCCCGACCAGGTCGCGATGCTCGAGTCCGCAGGCGCTGCCTTCACCGCCGAGAACCCGGAGATCACGCTCAAGGTTCAGTCCGTGCCCTTCGGGAACCTGCTGTCGACCCTGCGCACGCAGGGCACGTCAGCCAATGGCCCCACCATCGTCGGCGCGTACGACGCATGGCTGCCCGAGCTCGTCCGCGACGGTCTCGCCGCGCAGGCACCCTCGGACGTCGTCGACGATGTCACCGGGAACTGGCCGGAAGGCGTCGTCTCCGCGGCGAGCAACGGCGGCGACCTCTACGGCATCCCGAATGAGATCGACCTGTACGCCCTCAACTACAACACCGCTCTCTTCGAAGCGGCAGGCATAACCGAGGCTCCCGCCGACTGGGATGCACTCGTAGACGACGCCGCGAAGCTGACCACGGGCGACCAGCAGGGCATTGGGTTCATCACGGGCTGGAACAGCGGCGCGGTTCACCCGTTCCTGTCGCTGCTGGCATCCAACGGTGGAACGTTCCTGAATGAGGAGGGAACCGCGTCCAACCTCACCAGCGACGAGGCCATCGAGACCGCTGAGCTCTACGAAGCCCTCGTCGCGGCAGGCTCGACGGACACGGCGAAGTCGACCGCGAACGCCAACACGACCGGCCCGTACCTCGACAACTTCGTCAACGCGAAGACCGGGATGATCATCATGGCGAACTGGTGGGAGAGCTCCCTCAAGGACGCCATGGGCGATTCCTTCTCGGAGGTCGCAACCGCTCCGATCCCCGTTGGCCCCAGCGGAACCGAGTCCAGCTCGATCTCCTACTCGTGGATGACAATCGTCAACAGCAAGGCAGATGAGGCCAGGCAGGATGCCGCCTGGAAGTTCCTCAGCTATTTGAACGGCCCCGATTCCGGCGAGAACGGCTCTTCTGCCATGGGTGACATCCTGATCTCCATGGGGATCATGCCCACGCGCGCCTCCGACATCGAGGCGCACTCCGAGACGCTGGGAACGTCGTTCCTATCGACCTACGCCGATGCTCTCGACGCCGCGACACCGTTCCCAACCGTCCTCGGCGGACCCGCTGCGACCGACGCTCTGCAGGTACAGCTCGAGGCACTGCTGAACGGCCAGATCGACGCGAAGACAGCGATGGAGAACGCCGCGCGCGACGTCGACGCCGCTCTGTCCGCAGCCCAGTAACACCGACTGCGACGCGGGGCTCCCGGTGGAGCCCCGCGTCTCGTCCGAAAGGCATCACCCGTGACGACTGACGCGACAATGAACCCGCCCACCGAGGCGACCGTTCACCCGAAACGCCGTCGGCGCAGCAAGACCGCGAAGTGGTCGGCCCTGTTCCTCAGTCCCGCGATGATCGTGATCGGCGTCTTCACCGTCGTGCCGATGCTCATGACGGTGTGGATCAGCTTCAACAAGTGGTCCATGTTCACCTCGATCACCGATATGACGTTCGTCGGGCTCGATAACTACGCGCGGCTTCTGAACGACGCCTCCCGCATGCAGGCCATAGCGAACACGGGCATCTACGTCGGCCTGTCCGTGCTGATCACGGTGCCGTTGGCGCTGCTGATCGCCCTGCTGCTGTACTTCCCGAAACTCAAAGGGAAGGGCCTGGTCCGCACACTTCTGTTCGCGACCTATGTCATCCCCACCATCGCGATCGTCATCATCTGGGGAAACATCTACTCCCCCGGCTACGGCCCGCTGAGCGCGATGATCTCCGCCATCGGATTGACACCTCCCGGGTGGCTGAGCGACCCGCAGTGGGCGCTCGTCTCGCTGGTGATATTCAACGTCTGGCAGATGCTCGGTTACTACGTCATCCTCCTCATCGCCGGGCTCACCCAGATCAATGAGGAACTCTATGAAGCAGCGCGCATCGACGGCGCCGGCCTCATCCGTCAGACCTGGTCGATCACGATCCCGCTGCTGCGGCCGTCGCTGATCTTCGTCATCCTCATGACGTTCGTCAACTCCATTCAGGTCTTCGATCCGATCTACCTGCTCACGCAGGGCGGGCCCGCCAACTCCACGAACGTCGTCGGCTTCGAGATCCAGCGTTCGGCATTCCAGTACGGTATGGCCGGCGAGTCCTCGGCTCTGGCCGTCTCACTCTTCCTCATGGTCGTCGCTGTGGGCGGCGTTCTCGGAATCGTCATGAAAGGACGCAGGCGATGAGCGCCGTCTCCACCACTCGACGCCGTGCAGGCCGGGTCGTTCAGTACGCCCTGCTCGCGATCGTCGCTCTGATCCCGCTGTTCCCGCTGTACTGGTTGGTCATCTCTGCACTGAAGACCCCGGCGGAGTTCTCTCAGATCCCACCGACCTGGTTCCCTGCATCGCCGACCCTCGACCCCACGGCGACCGCTCTGACAGCGGTGCCGTTTTTCCAATCGATGCTCAACAGCATCATCATCGCGGGCGGCGCCACGCTGTCGGTCCTGGTGACCAGTATCCTCGCCGGATATGTCTTCGCCAAGCATCAGTTCCCGGGGCGGGACATGCTGTTCTGGGGCATCATCGCCACGATGTTCCTCCCCCCGATCGTCACGATCGTGCCGCTGTACTATCTCGTCTCCAGCATGGGGCTTTCGGACACATACCTCGGCGTACTGCTGCCATGGCTCGCGAACGCCTTCGGCATCTTCCTCATGCGGCAGTTCATCCAGGACATTCCCGATGAACTCATCGAAGCCGCCCGGATGGATGGTGCGGGCGAGTTCCGGATCGTCTGGCAGTTCGTGGTGCCTCTGCTCAAGCCAGCGATCGTGACGCTCGCGGTGTTCATGTTCGTGTACGCGTGGAACAATTTCCTGTGGCCGCTGTCGATCCTGAAGTCCGAAGCGCTGTATCCCGTCGTGCTCACACTGAACCGCCTGATGTCCTACACCATGAGCTTCGAGTATCAGAACGTCGTCCTTGCAGGCGCGGTCATCGCATCCCTGCCAACGCTCTTGGTATTCCTCGCCACTCAGCGAGTGTTCGTCGCCGGAATCGCCGCGAGCGGAGTCAAGGGGTGACGTCGAGCTAGAATCGACACGTCCGGCACAGCCGGTGCCCGAAAAAGGGGCACGAAGCCTTCGAAGCGCTGAAGCGTCGAGCGAGACATATACGGATCCTTCACCCCGTCCGTCTCGAAAGGCTCTGCTATGCCCTCCGTATCCGCTCATGTCGCCGTTACCCTCGCCCAGCACATCGACACCGTCTTCGGGGTGATGGGCAACGGCAATGCGTACTTCCTCGACGCTCTCGAACGTGAAACGAGCGCGGACTTCACCGCCGTCCGCCATGAGCAGGGCGCCGTCGTCGCCGCCGATGCCCACTACCGCGCGTCACAACGCATCGCCGCTGGCACCGCCACATACGGCGCGGGCTTCACGAACACCCTGACCGCATTGGCCGAGTCGGTACAGGCCCGAGTCCCGCTCGTGCTCGTCGTTGGCGACGAGCCCACATCCGGTCCTCGCCCGTGGGACGTCGATCAGATCGCGCTCGCATCTGCCGTAGGTGCCCGCACCTACACGGTCGGGCGCGCCGACGCCGCCGCGACGACGGTCATCGCCATCGAGCACGCGTTGACCTATCGCGTGCCGGTGGTGCTCGCGATCCCCTACGACGTCGCAGCGCTGGAAGCCGGGCCTGTCCCGGTCGCTCCACGGCCCCGCGTGCCCGCCCCGCTGGCACCGACGGGCGAGTTCGCCGAAGGCATGCTGGATGAGATCGCGGACGCGCTCCGCATTGCTCGGCGGCCCTTCCTGCTCGCAGGACGCGGCGCGTGGCTCGCGGGTGCCGGTGAGGCGCTCGGTGCTCTCGCCGATGCGACGGGGGCGCTCACCGCCTCCACTGCACTGGGGCGCGGCGTGTTCCCCGCGTCCGAGTACGACCTGGGAGTCACTGGCGGGTTCGGCGCCGAGGGAGCCATTGGGCTCGTGCGCGATGCAGATGTCGCCGTCGTCTTCGGGGCCGGGCTGAACCAGTTCACGATGCGCTTCGGGGCGCTCTTCTCCTCCGGAACCCGGGTGTTCCAGATCGACGTCGCGGCGGCGGCGACCCACGCGAACGTCAGCGGATTCGTGCGCGCCGATGCGCGGATCGCGGCCGAGGCTCTGGTCGAGCGGCTGGCCTCCACCGTTCCCCTGCCGCGCAGCTCCGGAAGGTCACAGCAGAACCCGCAGGTCTCCGGAGCCGACCTCCTCGTTTCGGACGAGAGCTCAGGAGTTGCGCAGACGCAGTGGCGGGAGAGAGTGGACATCGCAGCGGCCCGCACGTACGACGCAGGAGACGAACTCGCACCCGATGGTCGCCTCGATCCCCGTTCGACCGCACGACGCATCGCCGAGCTTCTGCCGGAAGACCGCGTCGTCGTCTCCGACGGCGGGCACTTCATCGGCTGGGCGAACATGTACTGGCCGGTCACATCTCCTGACCGGATGATGATGGTCGGCACCGCGTTCCAGGCGATCGGGCAAGGCTGGCCGAGTGTGGTCGGCGCGACCAGAGCTCGTCCGCAATCTACCGTTGTGCTCACCTCAGGAGACGGTGGCGGCCTCATGGCGATCGCCGATCTCGAGTCCGCCGTCCGCACGGCCCGAGGACGCGGGTGTGCGGTGGTCTGGAACGATGCCGCGTACGGCGCGGAGATCAACCTCTACGGTCTCAAAGGCCTCGCACAAGAGCCCATGCGTATACCCGAAGTCGACTTCGCGGCAATCGCTGCAGCGGTCGGCGCAGAGGGCGTCGTGGTTCGCGCCCTCGATGATCTCGAGCGACTCGGCGCCTGGGCCGCTGAAGATGCTGACACTCGCAAGTTCCTGCTGCTGGATCTGCGTATCTCCGGCGACGTGATCGCGCCCTACCAGCAGGAGATCATCCGCGTGAACAGCTGACGCTCCGTGCATAACGCGTCACTGAGCGCAGGGCTCAGTCTGCAGCGCTGTAATCCGGTAGCTCCTGAAGCGTCCACGTGTTGCCGTCCGGATCGTCGAAGGTGACGAAGCGCCCCCAGAACTGCTCGTCGACACCGTCAGCGTCAACACCGACTGCACGCAGCTGCGCGAGCGCCGCATCGGCATCGGGCACGACCACTTGGATCGTGTTCTGCTGCCCCGGCTCGAGATCGACGCCGAGGCCCGTGCCGAACGCGATCGAACAGGCAGATCCAGGCGGGGTCATCTGCACGAATCGCAGACCGTCGTGCGGCACATGGTCGTGGTCGGCGTTGAAGCCGATCTTCACGTAGAAATCCTTCGCCCGGTCGACATCGGTCACCGGCACGAAGATGAGTTCGATCTTCCAGTCCATCGTGCACTCCTTCCGGCGGGCGTCATCGCCCGACCGCGCTCAAGGCTACGCTCAGGGTCCGACATCGTACAGAGCGTGCGCTGCAGTCATATCCAGCCCTTGTCCTGCGCCATCCGCACCGCCTGCGCTCGATTCGCGGCGCCTACCTTGCCGATCGCCGCAGAGAGGTTGTTGCGCACCGTCCCCGCAGACAGGAAGACCTCTGACGCGATCGCTGCGGCGCTGCGTCCATCCGCAGCGAGCCGCAGCACCTGCCTCTCGCGTTCGCTGAGCGGGTTGGCGCCCTCGAACAGACTTGCCTCAGCAAGCGCAGGATCCAGCACGCGCAGACCCGAGTGCACCCGGCGCACGGCATCGGCGAGATGCTCGGCTGGTGCGTCCTTGACGACGAATCCGCTGGCTCCGGCATCCAGGGCAGCGCGCAGATAACCAGGTCTGGCGAAGGTGGTCACGATGAGCACACTCGTCGCCGCGTTCGCCGCGCGAATGGCCTGCGTCGCAGCGATACCGTCCATGCCCGGCATCTGGATGTCCATCAGGCACACATCGGGTGCTGTCTGACGAACCAGTTCGAGTGCGGCTTCGCCGTCGCCTGCGACGCCGACGACGGCGAGGTCGTCTTCGAGATCGAGCAGCGCGGCCAGCGCCCCCCGCAGCATCGCCTGATCGTCAGCGATCACGACCCTTATCGGTTTCAACTCGCTCACCACGTCACCCCCACGTGCGTACCTCCCGTATCGACCGGCTGCACAGTGAAGGTCGCACCGCTCGTGGTAGCCCGCTCTCGCATGCCCCGAACGCCGTTTCCCTCGCCTCCGGCGAATCCTCGACCGTCGTCGATCACCGTGAAACTGCCCGGCTCGATGAGCACGGTCATCGCGTTCGCATCTGCGTGCCGCAGCACGTTGGTCGTCGCTTCTCGGAGGATCCAGCTCGCCGTCAGCGACTGCGCGGGTGAGAGGACGTGAGCTTCGCCCTCCACTCGCATCGTCACATCCGCGGAGGCCAGCGCATCACGACACGACGCGAGCTGTTCCAGCAGCGCAGCGCTTCGAACTCCGGCGACTGTTGCCCGCACACCCGAGATGGCCTCTGCGGTGAGAGATTCGATGTCAGCCAACTCGGCCTTCGCCCGCTCGGGGTCGCTGTCGATGAGTCGTCGCACGAGTTGAGCCTTCAGACTCACCACGGTCAACGAGTGACCGACCAGATCGTGCACGTCTCGGGCTACGGCCTCGCGCCCCTCGCTCGTGGCGAGTTCAAGGCCCAGGCGTTCCGCCTCGGCAGAGCGGATGATCAAGGTCGTCGACACTGTGTTGACCACGGCGAGCAGCACGACGATCGCGAACACCGAAAGATAGCTCGATCCGGTCGGCGTGAAGAAGACCACTGCGGCGGTGGCCGCCACGCCTGAGATGCTGGCAGCCCAATGTGCGAGGCGGGTGAGGCCGTACGAGGCGAACGACATGATGAACGGCAGAAAGCTCAAAGATGCTGCGCCGGCTGCCGGAATCGTCAGTGCCGTGCACACGATCAGCGCCGCGAACACCGCCCATTGGACGGGCTTCGGCGGCGCGGTCAGGCCGCCACCGCCGAAGCTCATGCCGTTGACGAATCCGGCGATGTAGAGCACGACGAATGCCGCGAGGGAGATCCAGCCAGTGATGACCCAGCCCTGTGCCGCAGCCGTGCTCAGCAGCGCCATGACCGGATAGATAAGGAAGACCAGCCATACCGCCGCCATCACCCAGCCGAACTTCTCCCAGGGTGATCCGGCCCCCGCGTGATCGCGACGGCTGGTGGGCGCAGTCCACTCGGCCGGAGCGGCACCTGCGGCCGTCGCCGGTGTCGCGTCGTACCGCCCTCGCACCGCGTCATCCGTCATGAACTCGACCCTATCTGCGAGAACGCGAGCGCTTGATGCCTGCGGCGACGAGTGCCACGAACAGCGCGAGCCAGACCACCACGTTGAGCACCAGCATCCAGAGTGGGTCTGAATGTCCGGTCGTCAGCGCGCCGTCCGTGAGCGGCCAGCGGCTCAGCCCGACGAATCCGTAAAGCGGGGTGAAACGCGCGATCTCCAGCATCACGCCGTCCAGCGGCATGAAGACGTTGCCGAAGAACGCGAAGAACGTCATCGAGATCGACGCCAGCGTCGCCGCCGTGTCCGGGTTGAAGAACAGCCCGACGCCGAGCCCATACAGTCCGAACACGAGCCCGAGAGCGAGGATGATCCCCGCCGATGCCCGCCAGCGGGAGGCATCGGCGATCTCGGCCCCCGTCAGCAGGCCGGCGGCGAAGACCGCCAGCACGGCGAGCGTGGCGAAGGCGACTGCGGTCACGAGCTTGGTCGTCGCATACCCCGTTGTGCCCAGCGGGGTCATCGCCAACTGCCGCCCCCAGCCCTGCTTCGATTCCGAGGCTGCGAGCGAGGTGATCGAGCTCATCGCTACGGCGCCGCCATATGCCGCCATCGACACCATCACGTAGAACGCGACGTTGCCGTGGCCCATTGGCGCCGAGCCGTACGACATGCTGGCTCCGAACAACAGGTACATCGCCACAGGCATGCCCAGAGTGAACGCGAGCGTGTAGGGGTTGCGGATCTGACGCAACGATTCGATGCGAAGCATCGTGGGCGAGATCGAGGTGGTCATGATCAGTCCTCCGTGAGGGCGGTGAAGGCGGTTTCCAGAGTGGGAGCGGCGATCTCCAGATCGTGCGCGCCGGCGTTCAGAAGAGCGGATGCCGCGGCATCCGAATCCATCGCCCGAAGGCTCAGTCGCGCGCCGTCGACGACGAGATCGGTGATGCCGTCGGTCGCGGACAGGCTTCGAACCAGAGCGTCGGCGCCGGAGGCGGGAAGATTCGCCGCGAGGGTGCGCCCGCCGAGATCCGCTCTCAGTCGGGCGGTGGCGGCATCGGCGACGATGCGGCCACGGTGCATCACCACCGTTCGTCGAGCGAACTGCTCGGCCTCTTCGAGGTAATGGGTGGCGAAGATTATCGTGCGCCCGGCGTCGGCATCGGCACGCATGACGTTCCAGAAATGCCGGCGCGCCGTGACGTCCATACCCGCGGTCGGCTCGTCCAGGACGAGGATGTCGGGATCGGCGACCAGGGCGAGGGCGAACTTCACGCGTTGCTGCTCACCGCCCGAGCATTTCGCGATGCGACGGCGCGCGATCGACTCGAGGTCGGCACGAGCGAGCACATCGGGCACCCGCGAGAGCGCCTCGGCTCCGTGCAGGGACGCGATCACGTCGACCGTCTCCCGGACGCTGAGATCCGACAACAGCCCGCCTGTCTGCAGCACGCCGGCGATCACACCGGTCCTGGCTGCTCTGGCGGGCTTCCCCCCGAAGACCGAGACACTCCCGCTGCTCGGGTCCGCGAGACCGAGAATGATGTCGAGAGTGGTGGTCTTGCCTGCGCCATTCGGCCCGAGAAGTGCGACGATCTCGCCCCGCCTGATGCTGAGGTCGAGTCCGTCGACGGCCTTCACCGTGCGCTCCCCCACCCCGAAATGCTTGGTCAGACCGTCGATCTCGACGGCAGTCGCGGTTGCAGGAGTCGCCGGTTTCGTCGGATTCAGAGTGTCCGCTGTCGTGGTCATGCTTCCAGCGTGCCGGAGACGGCGTGCGGGATCCGGAGGGCGGTGTCATCTCATCCGCGTGACACGTGTCACGCGGGCGCGTGCTCAAGCGGGAAGGAACGCCCCCTGCAGGAAGGCATCGAACTCATCGACAGCGTCAAGCGGCAGGACCGCGGCGACGTACTGATCCGGCCGCACAAGGACGACGACACCGGAGCGCGAGAGCTCGCGCTGCGCGAAGATGTCGGCCTTCGACCACGCATTGGGCGCAGCGGAGTAGACCTTCTCCCAGTCGGTGAGGCCCAGCGGTCCGCTCTTCGGCAGAAACAGGTCAGGCGACGAGAGAATCTCGAGCTCATCGAAGGCCTCCTGATAGATGACCTTCGCGTCGATCACCGAATCCGCATCATCGCGGGCCGGTGTCACACGGGCGATCATCGGCGTGGCGGCATCCGCCCACGCGCGCAGACGCGCACCGCTTGCATCGGCGAACGCGTATACCCGCCAGCGCCCATCGGCCTTCGCGTGATGACCGAGGTGCACGACGTTGCCATCGCAGACACGAACGACCTCGACAGATTTGAACCGCTTCCCGATGGGGAAGCCCGCGGCGAGCGCCTGGTGCTCACCGGTGCCGGTGATCGCGGACGGCGGGTACTGCGTCATGAAGCCGGAGGGGAACTCGGCGGTGGCGAGGTAGTAGTCGGACAGCTCCTGCGGGTCGGAGATCTCATCAGGCTTCCGGGCCATCAGGCTCGACCATTCGCGGTCGAAATCGATGAGCTGCTGCGCGACGGGCTGGCGCTCGGCAGAGTACGTGGCCAGCAGCGACCCAGGGCTGCGACCGGTGAGCACTGCGCCGATCTTCCACCCGAGGTTGAAGCCGTCCTGCATCGAGACGTTCATGCCCTGACCGGCCTTCGCACTGTGCGTGTGGCAGGCGTCGCCGGTGAGGAACACCCGGGGCGACTGCTCGGTCCCGAGGGCGTCGTCGAACCCGTCGGTCACGCGGTGGCCGACCTCGTACACGCTGTGCCAGGCGATCTCTTTCACGTCGAGCGTGTAGGGGTGCAGGATCTCGTTGGCCTTCTCGATCACCTTCTCGATCGGCGTCTGGCGCACACGGTGGTTGTCATCAGCGGCGACCTCGCCGAGGTCGACGTACACCCGGCTGAGGTAGCCACCCTCACGCGGGATGTGCAGGATGTTGCCTGCCTTCGCGTTGATGGCGCATTTGGTGCGCCAGTCCGGGAAATCGGTGTTGACGAGCACGTCCATCACACCCCATGCGTGTGCGGCGAACTCCCCCACGTGGGAGCGACCGATGGCCTCGCGCACACCGCTTCGTGCGCCGTCGCAGCCCACGACGTACTTCGCGCGGATCGCGCGTTCTTCGCCTTCGCGAATGCCTGCCGTGTAGCGGACCTGCACCTCGACCGGGTACTCGCCGTCGCCGTCGGTGGAGAGCCCGACGAACTCGATGCCGTAGTCCGGGACGATGCGTCCTGGACCGTGGGCTGCTGCCTCGGCGAAGTAGTCCAGCACGCGCGCCTGGTTGACGATGAGGTGCGGGAACTCGCTGATCTTCAACCCGTAGTCCTCGGTGCGGGTGGTGCGGACGATGTCATCGGGGTTGGCGGGATCGGGCCCCCAGAAGTTCATGTAGCCGATGTTGTAGGCCTCGGCGGTGATGCGCTCGGCGAAACCGAACGCCTGGAACGTCTCCACGCTGCGCGGCTGGATGCCGTCGGCTTGGCCGAGCACCAGGCGCCCCTCCCGCCGCTCGATGATCCGAGTGTTCACGCTCGGGAACTGCGACATCTGCGCCGCGAGCAGCATGCCGGCCGGTCCCGAGCCGACAATGAGGACGTCCATCTCATCCGGCAGCTCCGTCGGGCGATCGATACCGGTGCCCGCCGCCGCGACGATGCGCGGATCCTGCGAGACATAGCCGTGGTGGTGGAACTGCATCGGGACTCCTTCTTGTCGATTTCCCGGAGCGGATGCCGCGGCGTCCGCCCCCGGGAAGATGAATCACGCCTTGGCGAGACCGTAGACCGGGCTGACCGTCTGCTCCTTCTCGTGGTCCGGGCCGAGCGGGATGCCGCGGCGGTCGCGGAGCAGGAGCGTCGCGATGAGACCGATCACCGTCATGCCGGCGAGATACCAGGTGACCATCTCTGTGGATCCGGTGGCGTCCACGATCGCGGCGGCGATCGTGGGGGCGAAAGCACCGCCGAGGATCGCTCCGATGGCGTACGAGATCGAGACTCCCGAGAAGCGGATGCTGGCCGGGAAGAGCTCTGTGTACAGCGCAGCCTGCGGCCCGTACGTGAAGCCGAGTCCGATCGTGAGGATGGCGAGTCCAGCGAAAAGCAGGCCTACATTCGCCGTGTTCACGAGCGGGAACAGCAGGAACACTCCGACCAGCTGCATGATCCACCCGGCGATGTAGGTGTTTCGGCGACCGATCCGGTCCGAGATCCACCCTGCGAGCAGCGTCGTAAGCAGCCAGGTGACCGCCGATCCGGTCACCGCCCACAGCACCGGCCCGCGTTCGAGTCCGATGGGACCCTCGGGGTTGGTGGCGTAGCCCTGGATGTAGCCACCCGTGGTCATGTAGCCGATGGCGTTGTTTCCGGCGAAGACGAGAGCAGCGATGAAGACCAGCAGCGCGTGCTTGCGGAACAGCTGCACGATCGGCATCTTCGCCTTCTCCTTGCGCGCGGCGAGCTCAGCGAACACCGGGCTCTCTTCGACGTTGCGGCGAACGTAGTAGCCGATGAGTATCAGTACGACGCTGAGCAGGAACGGGATGCGCCAGCCCCAGGCGAGGAACTGATCGCCGGGAGCGATGGCCGTCATGATCGCCATGACGGCGGATGCCAGCAGCAGCCCCAGCGGGACGCCGATCTGCGGTGAGGCGCCGAAGATGCCGCGCTTGCGCTTCGGTGCGTGCTCGACGGCCATGAGCACCGCCCCGCCCCACTCGCCACCGGCTGAGATGCCCTGCAGAATACGCAGCAGCACGAGCATGATCGGCGCGCCGATGCCGATCACCTCGGCGGTCGGCAGCAGACCGATCAGCGCCGTGGCAACGCCCATCAGAATCAACGTCCACATGAGAACCCGCTTGCGCCCCAGCTTGTCGCCGTAGTGACCGGCCAGGAAAGCACCGAGCGGGCGGAACAGGAAGCTGATGCCCACTGTCGCGAATCCGAGGATCACCGTGTTCGTACCGAGGGCGGAGAAGAACAGTTGCCCGAACACCAGACCGACGGCCGTGGCATAGATGAAGAAGTCGTACCACTCCACGGTGGTGCCGACGACAGTTGCGAACACCACGCGCCTGCGGTCGGCGGCACTCGCGATGGTTCCGGTCGGCGTGAAGCCGGGCTGATCAGTCATTGAAGCTCCTTGAGAGACGTCGTTGTCCGAATGGTGATCGCCACTACGCGATGCTTGCCACCCGATGTCCAGATGATATACGATTTCAAATACATCACACAAGAGCGATGCTTCAGACGCAAGGAGGCGCCCATCGTGACAGACCAGATCGCCCGCCCAGGCAAGATCATCGCGATCCACCTCAGCTACGCCTCTCGCGCCGACCAGCGCGGACGTCGCCCAGCGCACCCCTCCTATTTCTTCAAAGCGTCGAGCTCGATCGCCGCATCCGGCGGCACTGTCGAGCGCCCGGCAGGCACCGAACTTCTCGCCTTCGAGGGGGAGATCGCGCTCATCATCGGCCGGCCCGCCCGGCGCGTCAGCCTCGCCGACGCCTGGGCGCATGTGGCATCGGTCACCGCCGCCAACGATCTCGGCTTGTACGATCTGCGCGCCAACGACAAGGGCTCGAACGTGCGATCCAAGGGTGGCGACGGCTACACACCGCTCGGGCCAGACCTGATCGATGCGCAGATGATCGACCCCAACGACATCCGCGTGCGCACCTGGGTCAACGGTGTGCTGCGTCAGGACGACAACTCCTCCGGACTCATCTTCCCCCTCGCGCAGCTCGTGGCCGATCTCTCGCAGCACTTCACCCTCGAGACCGGTGACGTCATCCTCACCGGCACACCGGCGGGATCCTCCGTCATCGTTCCCGACGATGTCGTCGAGGTCGAAGTCGACGCTCCGAACGCCCCCGGCGCCCCGTCATCCGGACGCTTGGTGACCACCGTCACCCAGGGGTCCATCGCATTTGACGAGACTCTGGGATCGATGCCGACCGTCGATGATAAACAGCGGTCTGAGGCGTGGGGCACGACGCCCGCCGACCCTTCGACAGGCTCAGGGAGCGGCTCAATCCCGGCCCCTGAGCCTGTCGAAGGGTCCGGATCCGCGCACGCGCTCTCCCCCGAACTGCGCGCCAAACTCGAGAAAGCCCCGACTGCCGCACTGTCGTCGCAGCTGCGCAAGCGCGGCCATCACCAGTGCTTCATCGATGGAGTCGCGGCCAACCTGCCAGGCACCAAGATCGTCGGTACGGCACGTACGCTGCGCTTCATTCCCGCACGCGCGGATCTGTTCGCCAGCCACGGCGGCGGATACAACGCGCAGAAGCGGCTCTTCGATGCCGTCGGCGAAGGAGAGATCATCGTCATCGAGGCGCGAGGGGATGCCACGACCGGCACTCTCGGCGACATTCTGGCGCTCCGCGCCACAGCCCGCGGGGCAGCCGGTGTCGTCACTGACGGCGGCGTCCGCGACTTCGACGAGGTCGCCCGCATCGGCCTGCCGGTGTTCTCGCAGGGCGCGCATCCGTCGGTGCTCGGGCGCAAGCACGTGCCGTGGGAGCTGGACGTGACGATCGGATGCGGCGGCGCGGCCGTGCAGCCGGGAGACATCATCGTGGGCGACGGCGACGGCGTCATCGTCATCCCGCCGTCGATGGCCCGCGAAGTCGTCGACGAGGCCCTCGCCCAGGAGGATGAGGACGCCTGGATCGCCGCGAAGGTGGAGGCCGGGCATCCGGTCGACGGCCTGTTCCCCATGAACGCACAGTGGCGCGCAGAGTACGAGGCGGACCGCGCATGACGAAGATGCTCAGCAAATCGCAGCGCGCCTATCACTGGATCAAGGAGCGCATCGCGGGCCAGACCTATTCTCCCGGTTACCGGCTCGTCCTCGGCAACATCGCAGGCGAGCTCGAGATGAGCGTCGTGCCGGTGCGGGAGGCGATCCGACAGCTCGAGGCCGAAGGACTCGTACAGTTCGAGCACAACGTCGGCGCTCGCGTGGCCATGGTCGATGACACCCAGTATCGCCACAGCATGGAAGCTCTCAGCATCCTCGAGGGCAGCGCGACCGCCCTGTCGGCGCGGCACCTCACCGCCGACGACCTGAAGCAGGCACGCGCGATCAACACGCAGATGATCGAGACGCTCGAGCACTTCAATCCGTCCTCGTTCACGCAGCTGAACCAGCAGTTCCATGCCACTCTCATCGCGCCGTGCCCGAATCCGCGGTTGCAGGAGCTCGTCACGCTCGAGATGTCGCGGCTGAACCGACTGCGCGATTCGACATTCAGCTTCGTTCCCGGTCGCGCACACGAATCGGTTCGCGAACATGAGCAGATCGTCGCCCTGATCGAGAACAGCGCCCCCATCATCGAGATCGAGCGTGCTGCCCGACTGCACCACGCGTCCACCCTCGAGGCCTACCTCACAAGAAAAAATCCCGACGACGCCGTCGGCACGCCCGTCCACTGACATCGGAGGAACCATGTCTGATTCACGTATCCCCGCAGATCTGCCGGATCGCATCCAGCACTACATCGACGGAGAGTTCGTCGACTCCTTGGACGGCGACACGTTCGACGTGCTCGATCCCGTGACCAACGCGAACTACACCACGGCCGCCGCCGGCAAGAAGGCCGACATCGACCTCGCCGTGGCAGCGGCCAGGCGCGCATTCGAACACGGTCCGTGGCCGAAGATGCTCCCTCGCGAACGCTCGCGGGTGCTGCATCGCATCGCTGACCTCGTCGAATCGCGGGATCAGCGTCTGGCCGAACTCGAATCCTTCGACTCCGGTCTGCCGATCACCCAGGCTCTCGGTCAGGCGCGTCGCGCCGCCGAGAACTTCCGCTTCTTCGCCGACCTGATCGTCGCGCAGGCCGATGACACGTACAAGGTGCCTGGCCGCCAGATCAACTATGTCAACCGCAAACCGATCGGTGTCGCGGGGCTCATCACTCCGTGGAACACGCCGTTCATGCTCGAATCGTGGAAGCTCGGACCCGCGCTCGCCACCGGCAACACTGTCGTGCTCAAGCCCGCCGAATTCACCCCGCTGTCCGCGTCGCTGTGGGCTGGCATCTTCGAGGAGGCCGGTCTACCCAAGGGCGTGTTCAACCTGGTGAACGGTCTCGGCGAAGATGCCGGCGACGCCCTCGTGAAGCATCCCGACGTCCCCCTCATCTCGTTCACCGGTGAGAGCTCGACCGGGCAGCTCATCTTCGCCAACGCCGCCCCGTACCTCAAGGGACTGTCCATGGAGCTCGGTGGCAAGTCGCCCGCGGTCGTCTTCGCCGACGCCGACCTCGACGCCGCCGTCAACGCCACGATCTTCGGCGTCTTCTCTCTCAACGGCGAGCGCTGTACCGCAGGCTCCCGCATCATCGTCGAACGCGGCATCTACGACGAGTTCGTCGAGAGATACGCCGCGCAGGCCACTCGCGTCAAGGTCGGTCTGCCGAGCGACCCGTCCACGGAGGTCGGCGCTCTCGTGCATCCCGAGCACTACGACAAGGTGATGAGCTACGTCGAGCTGGGCAAGACCGAGGCGCGCCTCGTCGCCGGCGGAGGGCGACCTGAAGGCTTCGAGACCGGCAACTACGTCGCGCCGACTGTCTTCGTGGACGTCTCCCCCGACGCCAGGATCTTCCAGGAGGAGATCTTCGGTCCCGTCGTCGCGATCACCCCCTTCGACACCGACGAAGAAGCGCTCGCCCTCGCGAACAACACGAAGTACGGCCTGGCTGCATACATCTGGACCAACGACCTCACCCGCGCGCACAATTTCGCCGGCGCCGTCGAGGCCGGCATGGTGTGGCTGAACAGCAACAACGTGCGCGACCTGCGCACCCCGTTCGGCGGCGTGAAGGCGTCCGGCCTCGGCCACGAGGGCGGCTACCGCTCGATCGACTTCTACACCGACCAGC
>JBEBSN010000051.1:0-20174 GCA_040394295.1 Microbacterium sp. | reverse complement strand
AGGGCAGCAAGGTCTCGATCCCGGGCTGGATCTCGTTCGAGCAGGTCGACACCGCAGCTCGCACGGGCCGCAACCCCCAGACCGGCGCCGAGATCAAGATCCCGGCAGGCAAGCGCGTCAAGGTGACCGCTGGCTCCAAGCTGAAGGCAGCCGTCAAGTAAGACGTTTTCCTACGAAGGCCGTCCCTACGGGGGCGGCCTTCGTGCTTTCGGACGGACAGGCGCCGCAGCGCGCTTAGGCTTGAGGTGTGACTTCTTCGGGCACTCGCGCCGTGCGCACTTCGGGCTACCGCGTCGTCGGGCTCCTTGTGCTCGGTGCGACCGCGATCATCGCGCTCGTCGCCGCGCTGCAGTTCGGCGGCGGCGCGCAGCCGCTGCTCATCGACCCGGGCGAGTTCGTGCGCTGGGGCCTGCCCGCCGCACGAACGATCAACAACATCAGCGCAGCCGCCATGATCGGCTCGCTCGTGCTCGCGCTGTTCGCGTTGCGTGCCGGCGACAAAGCGTTCGACATGGCTCTGGACACGGCATCCATCGCCGCCGCGATCTTCACCGTCTCCTCCGGGGCGACCGGGTTCCTCACCTTCCTCAACGCCTTCGCCGGGACGACGCTCAGCCTGGATGAGCAGTTCGGTCAGCAGCTCGGGCGATTCCTGCTGGAGCTTCCGCTCGGTCAGGCCTGGCTGATCACGACCATCGCGGGTGCGATCGTCACGATCCTGGCGTTCGCCTGGCGCAGCTGGACTCCCACTCTCATCACGGCGATCATCGCCGCAGCATCCCTGCTGCCGTTGGCCACCCAGGGGCACTCCGGTGAGCTTGCCGGGCACGTGATCGCGGTGAACTCCATCCTGCTGCACACCGTCGGCGCTGCCGTATGGCTCGGCGGCCTCATCCTCCTGGTCGTCCTGCGCGGTGAGGCCGGTGTCTCACAAGCGCAACTCGTGCGCCGGTACTCGAGCCTCGCGATCGTGTCGTTCTTCGTCGTCGCAGCTTCAGGGGTGATGCGCTCCACCGTCGGGCTCGGCGGCTGGGACGGTCTGTGGACGCCGTACGGCATCATCATCATCGCCAAGGCCGTCCTGCTCGGTGGGATGGGCGTGCTCGGCGCCTGGTACCGGGCCCGGCTGATTCCCCGTCTCGACAGTGAGCGCGGTGCCCGCTGGTTCTGGATGCTGGTGCTCGGCGAGATCGCCCTCATGGGGCTGGCATCGGGTGCAGCCGCAGCGCTCGCCCGTACGCCTCCACCGACAGGCGACACCGCCCCGTCGTTGCAGACACCTGCCGAGATCCTGACCGACTCCCCGTTGCCGCCGGAGTTCACGCTCGAGATGTGGTTCAAGGGCTGGGATGTCGACATACTCTGGGCAGTGGCCGGCGCCCTCGGGTTCTTCTTCTACTTCGCCGGGGTCTGGCGTCTGCATCGCCGCGGGGACCGCTGGCCGATCCATCGCACGGTGTTCTGGACGCTCGGCGTGGCGCTACTCGTCTGGGTGACCTGCGGTCCGCTCAACCTTTACCAGGACTATCTCTTCAGCGCGCACATGCTCGGGCACATGATGCTCGGCATGGCGATTCCTCTGCTGCTCGTTTCCGGCGCACCGATAACGCTTGCCCTTCGTGCGATCCACAAGCGCGATGATGGCACCCGAGGGGGCCGTGAATGGATCATGTGGGCGGTGCACTCGCCGCTCTCGCGTGTGCTCACGCACCCTTTCGTCGCAGCCGGCATCTTCATCGGCTCCCTGTGGATCTTCTACTTCACGGACGTCGTGCGCTGGGCGATGTACGAGCACCTCGGACATGAGTGGATGATCATCCACTTCCTGGTGTCGGGGTACCTGTTCGTGATGACGCTCGTCGGCGTCGATCCCATCCCGTACCGCCTGCCCTATGCGGGTCGGCTGATCACCCTGATCGCCATCATGGCGATGCACGCGTTCTTCGGCGTCGCCATCATGATGCAGGAGGGGTTGATGGTCGCGGAATGGTTCGGATCGATGGGCCGCACCTGGGGTCCGACGCCCCTGGAGGATCAGTACATCGGCGGGGGCATCGCCTGGTCGGTCGGTGAGATCCCGACGCTCATCCTCGCGATCACGGTGGCCATCCAGTGGAGCCGTAACGATACGAAGGTGCAGCGTCGCGGTGACCGTCATGCCGACCGCACGGGTGAGGCAGAGCTCGAGGAGTACAACGCCCAGCTCGCCGCGCTCGCCGAGCGCGACCGACGCCAGAGCGAAAAGCAGCGCTGAGACCTACTCGGCGGCAGATCCGACTCTGATCGAGGCTGAACCGTCGGGCAGGATCGCGATCGAGCCGTTCACCCGAAACGGTACGTCTTCTGAGATGTGCTGGATCGATCCGTCGAAGAGCGAACGGATGTCGACCTCGATGTGCGCCACCGCATCTGCCGCCGGGATCGACCATTGCGCTCCGTCCGGCTCGACACTGACCGTCGGTTGAACGGCGATCGTCCACTCCGGCAGACTCGCGATGCGGTTCTGCACCTCGAGCCCGAAGGGGCAGGCCGTGGGCTGCAGAACCTGCTGGGTCGTGCACTCGGTGAGGAACTCCTCGACCCTGGTCTGTACCACGGCCGTGAACTCGTCGGTCGGCACGGTCTGCACCTCCACCGGGGTCTCGGCCAGCGGGGTGTCTGCCAAGACGTTGACGCCCGGCGAGGTCGATATCGCCGTCTCCACGGTCACGGAATACATTCCGGGCGTGAACACCAGCAGCGGAAGCGGATCGAGAGGGTCAGCCGTCGCTCCCGCCGCGGACACCTGGCGGCGGTCGACTTCGAACCCGTTCACACTGAACTGGTCGGCGCCGAGCACGGTGAGCGAGATGGCGGCGAGCGGGGTGCGCGTGAACCGCCAGTTGGGCGTGACTCCGACCCATCCGTCCTGGGCGACTGAGAAGGTGCTGGTACCCGTGTGGTTGCCGGCTGCGTACGACACCGTGACAGCGGTGACGCCGTCAGCGCTCTCTTCTGAGACCACCTCGATGTCGGTGAGCGGCGCGAGCGCAGCCTGACGCAGCAGCGCCTCTGACGGCGCCGCCTCGATGCCGGCCTCGTCAAGGGTGTCGCGATCGACAGCCACCCCGGGAACGCGCAGCGCATCGGCCGCGCGGCCCGTGGCGAGCAGATCCAGATATCGCGTCACGAAGGCGGAAGGGCCGTAGAACTCCTTGTAAAGCACCGCTCCTGCTGCGCCGAGAGCCGCGACCAGAAGCACGCCGACAAGCGCGAGCGTCGTGAGATCGACCCACAGACGGCGACGCCGCAGCGACGTCGTCACGGGCTGAACCATGGCGCCAGTCTATGAGCGCGGCCTGTGACAGTGCCGAGCGTGGCGACCCTCCCTCCTCGCCATGGGGGTGGACGGGTCGAGTGCACGTACCATAAGAGTCGTGTCCTTTCCCGCCCTGTCCGCTGAACAGCAGGAGCTGTATCGGCTCATCGAAGACACCAGAGAACATGTCTTCATCACCGGGCGCGCCGGCACGGGCAAGTCGACGCTGTTGCAGTACTTCGCTTGGAACACCGAGAAGCAGATCGCGATCTGCGCACCGACCGGCGTCGCGGCGCTGAACGTCGAGGGTCAGACGATCCATTCGCTGTTCCGCCTGCCGATCGGCCTCATCGCCGAGAGTGAGATCGAGCAGAACGACGCCACACGCCGCATCCTGAACGCCATCGACACACTCGTGATCGACGAGATCTCGATGGTGAACGCCGACCTCATGGACGGCATCGACCGCTCGTTGCGGCAGGCGAGAGGTAGGCGGGCAGAACCGTTCGGTGGCGTGCAGGTCGTGATGTTCGGAGACCCGTATCAGCTCGCTCCGGTGCCGCCGAGAGGCGAAGAGCTGCACTACGTGCGCGACCACTACCGCTCATTCTGGTTCTTCGACGCGAAAGTGTGGGCCGGTGCGACGATGGGCGATGCCGACGCACTGCTCGACCTCGGTAGGCACGGCGCCGAACTGCACGTACGAGAACTGGTGCAGATACATCGCCAGTCGGACGACGGCTTCAAATCAATGCTGAACGCGGTGCGCTACGGGCGCGTCACCGCTGAGATCGCCGGAGTGCTCAATACGTACGGCGCCCG
This sequence comes from Microbacterium sp., assembly GCA_040394295.1. Taxonomy (GTDB): domain Bacteria; phylum Actinomycetota; class Actinomycetes; order Actinomycetales; family Microbacteriaceae; genus Microbacterium. Next base: position 16,054 of record JBEBSN010000051.1, on the reverse strand, counting down.
CACGCCGCCCGATCCCGAGCCGGGTGAGATCCCGATGATCACCCTCGCGACGCGCAATGACATCGTCAACAACATCAACCGCCGACACCTCGCGGCACTGTCGGGCAAGGAACAGACCGCACGGGCGGAGATCAACGGCGACTTCGGTCGCGGCGATGCGTCGTATCCCGCTGACGCCGAACTGAAGCTCAAGATCGGCGCACAGGTGATGTTCCTGCGCAACGACGTCTCGATGACCGGCGAACCGCCCCGCTGGGTCAACGGCACCATCGGCACGGTCAAACGCATCCTCGGCGGCTCAGTGCGCGTCGAGATCGACGGCGAGGACGTCGACGTCGAACCTGCGGTCTGGGAGCGGTACCGGTACTCGTACGACTCGAACACTAAGACACTCAGCCGCGATGTGATCGCCGAGTTCATGCAGTTCCCGCTGCGGCTCGCGTGGGCAGTCACGATCCACAAGTCGCAGGGCAAGACCTACGATCGCGCGATGATCGATCTCGGCGGCGGAGCGTTCGCACCCGGGCAGACGTATGTCGCGCTTTCCCGACTGACGTCTCTCGACGGCCTTTATCTGTCGCGTCCGTTGCGACCGAGCGACATCCGCGTCGATGAGGACGTACGCCGCTTCATGCGTGAGGCATGGGAACGCGCGTCGACGCCGGAGGTCGCCGGGTCCTGATTCTTCGCCCCTTCGACAGGCTCAGGGAGCGAAGCGTGCGGCTCAGGGAGCGAAGGGTGCGGCTCAGGGAGCGAAGGGTCAGGCTCAGGGAGCGAAGCGTGCGGCTCAGGGAGCGAAGGGGAGCGAGGCTCAGGCCGCCGCGCGAGCCCGATCGAGGTCTTCGAACAGCTCGGTATTGAAGCGGTAGGCCAGCAGCACCTCTGCGATAACGCGCTCGCGCTCTGCGTCATCCCACGGCGCGGTGTCGAGTTGCTCGCGGTAGACGTCTTTGAATGCGTTCGGGTCGGCGATGTCGTCGAACAGGTAGAAGCCGACGCCGTTGGTCTCGAAGCCGAAGCGACGCTGCATGACTCGGCCGATGAAGACGCCGCCGGAGAGGTCGCCGAGGTAGCGGGTGTAGTGGTGGGCGATGAAGCCGCCGGCCCACACGGCGCCGACCTCGTTGATGCGGTCGACATATCGCCGGGTGCTCGGCAGTGGGCAGATCTCGTCACGCCAATCGGAGCCGAGGAGGAACTCGAGGTCGGCTTCGAGCGCGGGAAGACGCGTGAGCTTGTCGCTGATGAAGACGGAGGCGACGGGGTCGTGGCGCATCCGCTCGCATGCGGCTTCGAGCGCCTCATAGATGAAGAAGTGCTGGGCGACGAGGGCGATGTAGTCGTCGCGCGATGCGTCGCCCTTGAGCAGATCTGCCATGAAGCCTGCGTGCTCGCTGCGCGAGTGCGACCCCGACGAGCGCTCTCTGAGGGCCGCGGAGAAGGAAATCAGTTCTGCCATACGGTCAGTGTAAGGCTTACCTAACCTGTTGTGAAGGGTGTGCTGTCATGCGTGCGGTCGAGGCTCGACGCCCAGCTTCTCGCACGCGGCGTCATAGAGCGCGACGACCTCGCGCCGCACGGCAGGGCGCTCGCTGATCGGGCCACCGGGCCACGGCACCCGCAACTCCTCCGCAACTCCCGCGCGTGTGATCTGCCAGACGCCGCCATCGCCGTCGAGATCCGTCATGACCGCTGCGGTCATCTGGACATCGGATGCGGTGGCGAAGGCGCGTGCGATCAGGAAGTTGTCGTCAGCATGCTCGTCGTTCATGTGGCGGAGCACGGCTGCGACGACGTCTGGCTCGAAGATATGGGTCACGCCAATACTGTACGTCTCCCGGAAGCGGGCCGTCTTGATGCCGACTTTCAGAGTGGGAGCTTTAGACTCGGGAGGATAAACCATCGGGGAGTCTCCTACATGCACCTTCATTCGTCGCGCCGTTGGCGTGCTGCGGCCGCGAGCCTCGCCGCGTTCGCTCTCGTACTCGTGGGTTGTTCGGGCGAGGAGACCTTCTCGTACACGCCGCCTGAGCAGGCCGACCAGGCGCTGCCTGAGGACACGACCGCGCAGCTTCAGTCCGCCGTCGAGAACGCGATCGCGAAGACGGGCGCGACCGGCGCGATCGTGGGCGTCTGGGTGCCGTGGAGCGGAACCTGGGTCACGGGACTGGGCACCCAGTCAGTGGAGGATCAGACCGAGGTCGCAACCGCAATGACCGTCCGCATCGCAGACCCCACTCGAATGATGACGTGCGATGGTCTGTACGGCCTGGCTGAGGAGGGTGTCGTCGAGCTCGACGACCCCATCCCCAAGTACGCTTCCGGCGTGCCGCATCTCGAAGATGTGACACTCGTCGACCTGTGCAATGGCACGAGTGGTCTCGGCTCGTCGGAGAAGACCGTTCGCGGCATGTGGCTGAACACGCCCGAACGCGAGTGGAGCCCGCTGGAGCTGGCCTCTTTCGGCCTCGGACAGCCGACCGTCGAACCGCACACCACGTTCCGCGACTCCGACTCCGGTTACCTGCTGCTCGGGCTTGCCCTCGAGCGTGCCACGGGCAAGAGCGCCTCAGAACTCATCAACGAGTACGTGACGGCACCGCTCGAACTCACCGGAACCTCGCTGCCCGGGCGTGCAGCCGCGCCGCCGTCCGAGGAGAACGCGCTCGCCGGAAATTACCTGCCGGCGATCGAAGGCGGTCACAACTGTACGGCGCCGATCGACATCACCACCCTCTCGGCCAGCACCGGCTTCACCGATTCCGGTGCAGTCTCAACGATCGATGATCTCGGCCGTTACGTGCAGGCCTCTGCGCGACAGGCGCTGCGAGAAGAGGACGCTAGTCCTGATCGATTCGGCACACCGCTGCCCGTCTCCGACAAGTCCCCGACCTGGTACCAGGCGACCGGCGGCGCATACCTGGTCGGTCCGCTGATCGGCCAGCACGGCTGGACACCGGGATACGCCACCGCCGCATACTCGGATCCGGCGACCGGGTTCACGGTGGCGGTCGTGCTGAACAACTCCACTGCGGGCGGATCGGTTGCCGCCTACCTCGCGTGGGAACTGGCAGCCATCGCGTCGAAGGCGCCCGCTGCGGACGGACAGACGGCGCCTGAGTTCGGCCTGCCCTTCACCGCGGAGACCTACCACAAGAGCATCAGCGACCTCAGCATCTGCGCCACGCCGCCTGCGGCAGAGTAGTCACCCCGCGGCTGTCCCCTACTGTGGGGTCATGCCTGCGATGGAGAGGTCCGACCGTGTTCGCCGCATCGTCGTCGCGCTGACGGTTCTCGCCGCAGTCGTCGCCGCGATCTTCGGCTCCGGCCTCGTGGGCGGGAAGCCGGTCAGCGAGGCCGCCGGCGGTGCGTTCGCCGCTGACGCGTCGGTGCTCGCGCCGGCGGGGACGGCCTTCGTGATCTGGTCGGTCATCTACCTGGCGCTCGTGCTCTACGCGCTCTGGCAGCTCGTTCCCGCGCAGGCGGTGAAATCGCTGCATCGCTCGGTCGGCTATGGCGTCGCGGCATCCGCTCTCCTCAACGCGGTGTGGATCGCCTGCGTGCAGGCGTGGCGCATCGCTGAGTCCTTCGTGATCATCGTCCTGCTGCTGGGAGTGCTGCTTGTCACCTTTGTGCGGGTGTGTCGCAGGCGGCGCCGCGGGACAGTGGCGGAGATTGTGCTGGTCGACGGAACGATCGGGTTGTATCTGGGATGGGTGACGATTGCGGCCGCTGCCAACCTCGCCGCTTGGCTGGCCTCAGTCGGATTGGATGCCTGGGCGCAGGCCCCTGGAACCCCTGGCGTCGTCACGTTGATCGGCGCGGGTGCGCTGGCGGTCTTCACAGCCTGGCGGGGCGGGCGCTGGGCGCCGGCCGTCGCGACGAGCTGGGGCCTGGTGTGGATCGCGGTCGGACGCTGGTCGTCGGATCCTGCTGCGCCCGTCGTCGCTTCCGCAGCAGTTGTTCTGGCCGTCGTCGTGCTCGCAGTCTCCGCCTGGCGGTTCTGGGCACGCACGCGAGTGCAGACCGCGGTTCGCGTGAGCTGACTGCGCGGGGAGTCTGCGGCGGCATCCTGCTTGTCAAGCCCCTCTGCTGTGCACGCGTTCGCGCGCTAGCGTCACGGACAGGAGGTCATGATGGCTACGAGCAAAACGACGACGAAGAAGAGCGGCACCGCCTCAGGGGGGTCGGGGCAGAAGGGCACCCGACGCCAGAATGCGGAGAAGGGCTTCGTCGCACCGGAAGAACTGCGGGCGAGTCTGCAGCAGGTCCTTGTCGACCTGCTTGAGATGTCGATGCAGGGTAAGCAGGCGCACTGGAACGTCGTGGGAAAGAACTTCCGCGACACCCACTTGCAACTCGATGAGATCGTCGCGGCTGCGCGAGAATTCAGCGACACGATCGCAGAGCGGATGCGGGCTTTGCACGCGATCCCGGATGGCCGCAGTGACACCGTCGCCTCGACGACGACTCTGCCGGAGTACCCGCAGGGCGAGGTCGACACTGCCGAGACCGTGGATCTGATCACTGTCCGCCTTGAGGCGGTCGTGGCCACGATGCGCGATCTTCACGATCCGGTCGACGAGGCGGATCCGACCAGTGCCGACATCCTGCACGCGATCATCGAGAAGCTCGAGCAGTTCGCGTGGATGTTCAGCGCCGAGAACCGGAAGCCCGCCGCCCGGAGTTGAGTGGTGCGCGTAGCGCTGACTTCGCAGAAACGCAGGATTCTCGCAGGGATCTCGCGTGTTCATGCGAAAGGAGAGTGATCCTGCGAAAGCGGCGCTAAGGTGTTCGTTCAGTGAACGTCCGTTCGCACAGGGAGCGGGCTGAGGGGAATCAACGATGAGCGCCTCGTACATCTACGACGCGGTGAGGACACCGTTCGGCAGAGCAGGCGGGGCCCTGGCGGGCGTGCGTCCGGATGACCTCGCCGCCGTGGTCCTCGCGGCGACCGTGCAGCGCACGCATCTGGATCCCGGTCGCATCGACGACGTGATCCTCGGTGATGCGAATCAGGCGGGCGAGGACAACCGCAACATCGCGCGCATGGGTGCACTGCTGGCGGGCTTTCCGACATCGGTGCCCGGGACGACGGTCAACAGACTGTGTGCGTCCAGCGTCGAGGCCGTCGTTCAGGGCTCGCGAGCGATCGAGGCCGGCGACGCCGCCATCGTCCTCGCCGGGGGCGTCGAATCGATGAGCAGGGCACCTTACGTCGTGGAGAAGTCGGCCACGCCCTACCCGGCGATCGGCAACCAGACGCTGTGGAACACGGCGATCGGCTGGCGGATGACGAATCGCCGCCTACCTAGCGCCTGGACGATCTCCAACGGAGAGGCGGCCGAGAAGGCCGCGCGGGTGGCGGGGATCAGCCGTGAACAGCAGGATGTGTTCGCAGTGCGGTCGCACGAGCGGGCGGCGCGCGCGTGGACCGATGGTGTCTTTGCGCAAGAGATCGTTCAGGTGCCCGGTGCCGAACTCCCGCGCGACGAGGGAATCCGCGACGACTCCACTGTCGAGAAGCTCGGCGGGCTGCGCGCGCTCTTCGCTGAGGACGGCACGGTGACCGCGGGAAATTCGTCGTCCATCAACGACGGCGCCTCCGCCGTTCTGCTCGGTGCGGAGGGCGCCCTGCCGACAGAGCCCCTGGCGCGCATCACCGGACGCGCCGCACATGGAGTGGATCCGGATGACTTTCCCATCGCCCCTGTCGAGGCGGCGAACAAGGCGCTGGCGCGTGCCGGACGCACCTGGGCCGAGGTCGACTTCGTCGAGTTGAATGAGGCGTTCGCCGCGCAGTCGCTCGCCTGCCTGCGCGGTTGGCCGCAGCTTGATCCCGAGAACCTCAACGTCCACGGTGGGGCACTGGCGATCGGGCATCCGCTCGGCGCATCCGGCGGCCGCATCATCGGCCATGCCGCGCATGAGCTGCGTCGTCGAGGCAGCGGTGTCGCTGTGGTCACGATCTGCATCGGCGTAGGACAGGGCCTCGCCGTGGTCCTGGAGCGATAGCCGCGTAATCGAACGCGACTTATGAGTAGAGCTCAGCTGCGCAGGTAGGACGCACCGTTGGCGTCGAGAATCGTCCCCGACGACCAGGATGCCTCTGCCGAGGCGAGCCAGAAGACGGCGGCAGCGATCTCTTCAGCCGTCCCGACGCGATTGAACGGACTCTGTGAGCGGAGTGCTTCGCCGTCTGGGCCCTCCAGCTTCGCGATCTGGCGCGGCGTGGCGACGAAACCCGGAGCGACGGATGTGACGGAGATCTGGTGTGGCGCCAGAGCGACAGCAAGAGATTGGCCCAGCGCCTGCAGGCCCGCTTTGCTCGCCGCGTACGCGGGAAACTCCGGCTCGCCACGGAACGCACCCCGAGAGCCGATGTTGACGATCGCGCCCGGTGCCTTGCGATCGATGAGATGAGTGGCGACAGCCCAGGCGAGGTTCGCCGCTCCGAGAAGATTGACATCGACCATCCGGCGAAAGACGTCATTCCACTCGGCGTACGAGGATTCGCCGATCACATGCCGGTTGGTGGGGGATGGCGCGGTCGCCGCATTGCACACCAGCACGTCGACGGAGCCGAGTTCGCCGATCGCCGTCTCGACGATGCTCAGCGTCGCCGCCGGATCGCCGACATCTCCGGAGATGAGCGCGTGGCCGCCACCGGGCAGCGAGCTGTAGGTCTGCGCTGCGGCGTCGCGATTGCGCGAATAGTGCACCGCGACGCGGTCGCCGGCAGTGGCGAACCTGTGCGCTACTGCCGCGCCGATGCCGCCGGATGCGCCGGTGACGAGGACCGTCCTCATGAGGCTCTTTGGGATTCAGGGGAGACGGGACGCGACGCAAGTGCGGCGGCGATTCGTCTGATCGCCTCGGTCAGGAGAGGCCGTGGCATTGCGAAGACGAAGCGGGTGAAGCCGATCGCCGCCTGGCCGCATGCGGCACCGTCGGTCATCGCGACGCCGGCGTGCTCGCGGAACCACGCGCCCAGGTCTCCCGTGAGGCCGGTCTCGCGAAAGTCGAGCATCGCGATGTAGGTGCCCTCTGGCATCGTCACGCGTACGTTCGGAAGATGCTCGGCGACGAGATCGGAGAGCAGACGACGGTTTCCATCGAGATAGTCGGTGATCTCAGCCAGCCACTGCTCACCCTCGGTGTACGCGGCGACATTCGCCACTGCGCCGAGCGTCGAGGTGCCGTGGCCGACCCAGCCGCCGACGCTCTCCCACAGTGCAGCATCGGCGTCGTTGGAGAGGATGATCTGTGCGCATTTGAGGCCGGCGAGATTCCATGCCTTCGAGGCGGAGGCCGCTGTGATCGTGTGCTCGGCGGCGATCTCGGAGATCGACGCATAGGGAATGTGCGTGGCCGGTGCGTAGACGAGAGGTGCGTGGATCTCGTCCGAGAACACTCGGCCCCCGGCGGCCGAGACGGTTTCGCAGACGCGCTCGAGCTCGTCGCGGGTCGACACGGTGCCCAGCGGGTTGTGCGGGTTGCAGAGCACGAAAAGCTCGCCCCCGTCGGCGAACGCTGCCGTCACCGCCTCATGGTCGATGTGCCAGCGACCGTCGACCTCGATGCTCGGCACTTCAATGACCCGCCTGCCGTGCATCTGCGGCACCATCAGGAACGGCATGTAGGCCGGCGTCGGCACGATGACCGCAGCGCCCGGTTGGGTGAACTGCTCGATGGCGAACTCGAATGCGGCGATGACATCAGGCAACTGGTGCACGTGCTCCGGTGCCACATCCCATCCGTGGGCACGAGAGTAGCGCTCAGCCGTCGCCTTCGCGAGAGCGTCGGCAAGATGTGTGGGGAGGTAGCCGGTGAGGCCCTGTTCCATCGCCGCGTTGACGGCATGTTTGATCGGCGGCGCGAGGCCGAAGTCCATCTCGGCGACGAACGCTCCGATCGTCTCGGGGAACATCGTCCACTTCAGGCTGCCGGCTCGACGCAGATCGGCTTCGGTGATCGCATCGATGGTCTGCGGAGTCATGCTTCGAGCGTAGTCACGATCCGAGACATGCGGCCGTTTCTGTGACTCAGTCCGAAATGCGATCAGTCGCGTCCCACGCAACTATCGCCGAGCGCGCATGTGTGACCGCGTCATCGACAGGCATGCCCTGTGCGACGGCGAGGGCGACGAGATAGGTCGTCAGGGGGCCGGCCGGTCGGACGACCCCGTGCGCGGCCTCGCGGGTGAGATCGAGCAGAAGGCCGATCGGTACATCGTGCCCGTCATCGTCGCCCTCGGAGAGGCCGAGCGCTGACGAGAGGGACGCGACCCAGCGGTCGAGTTCGGCGGGGGAGTCAGCCATGGTGATCCTTTCGTGTGCGTCGATACTCGTCGATGTCTGCCCAGGTGTCGAGATCGCGGGCGCTTCCGTCAACGGGGACGAGATGCAGGTTCAGCGGCGCGACGAGTGCGCGCATCGAGACCCCTGAAGGGTCGGTGAACCGGGTCAGCGCCTTGCGAAGTGAGCGGACGCGGTAGCGCCCGGCCAGCCACTGCTCGTGTCCGCCGGAGTCCGCGGCGATAACCGCATCCGCACCCGTGGGAAGACGCACGCGAGCCAGCCGCTCGACGAGCAGCGGTGCGAGGGGCAGATCACAGGCGAGCACCCAGGTCTCGACGGCATCCGATCCCTCCAACGCGGCGACGCCGGCCGCGATGGCCGCCACCGGCCCCCCGAACGCCGGCTCTTCACGGACGACCTGCACGCCGGGGCGGCCCGTCTCCGCAGGGCCGACGGCCACGATCGGCGTGCAGCCGCGCACGGCGGCGTAGACATGGTCGACCAGGGCGATGCCGCTGACTTCGACGGAGGCCTTGTCGATGCCGCCGAGTCGCGAGGCGCGGCCGCCGGTCAGGATCATCGCCGCGGAAGCGTTCACGGTCACGAAAGGACCATCACAGAGACAGGGTCACCGACATCGACCTGCTCGACATCTGCGGGAACGACGGCCAGGGCGGATGCTGTCGTGAGCGAGGTCACCAGATGCGAGCCGCTGCCACCGCTCGTCGCCGGCCACACTGTCGTGTCGTCGACGATGACCGGCAGAACCTGTACCCGAGCGGGGGGACACCGCCACATCATGGCCGCTCTGCGAACGACGCGTGGTCGATCGATGACAGCGGCACCGGCCATCGTCCGCAGTGCAGGGCGAACGAACATCTCGAACGACGCCGCGACGCTGACCGGGTTACCCGGCAGGCAGAACGCGAGCATCCCGGAATCGAGAACGCCGAACCCCTGCGGTTTTCCCGGCTGCATCGCGACGCTGTCGAAGCCTACGCCGCGCTCGCCGCCCAGCACCGCTTTGACGACGTCGAACGCCCCGACACTCGCGCCGCCGGAGAGGATCACGGCGTCGGCCTCGATGTCGTCGAGCGCTCGCCGTAGCGCCGCAGCATCGTCGGCCACCGTGACGACGGAGGCGATGGATGCTCCGCTCGCGCGCACGGCCGCCGCGAGCAGCACGGAGTTCGACTCGGGGATCTGTCCGCGCAGCGGAGTGGCGGACGGGGCGATCAGCTCGCTGCCGGTCGAGATGACGGCGACGCGGGGCAGGCGGTGCACGAGCACGTCGTCGTATCCGGCCGAGGCGATTGCCGACAGCTGCCATGGCTCGAGCAGCGTCCCCTCATCGACCGCGCGGGAGCCTGCCGGAGCATCCTCTCCCTGCCGCCGGATGTGGGCGCCCTTCTCGGGGCGGCGCAGGATGCTGATCGTCTCGGGCGGCGTCTGCCGGATGGCGACGCCCAGGTCGGTGTGCTCGAGGGGGACGATCGCGTCTGCGTCGGTGGGGGCGGGAGCGCCCGTCATGATGCGTGCGGCCTCGCCGGCGCCGAGGGGCGGATCGTCCGCAGAGCCGGCGGGCAGATCGGCGACCACGCGCAGCACCGCGCCCACGGCGGCGTCCTCGCTGCGTACCGCATAGCCATCCATGGCCGAGTTGTCGAAAAGGGGAGTCGGCCAGCGCGTGAGGAGGCTCTCAGCCAACACGTGCCCGAGTGCCTCTGCGAGCGGCAGCGTGTGCACAGGCATGCGGGGTGTCGCGGCAAGGATGCGTGCGCGATGCTCGTCGATCGTGATCATCGAGTACCGTCCATGTCGTTACGCTATCCGCTTTTCCTGCACCTCAGAGCCGGTACGCTCGGGGCATGGGTCGGATCACGACGAGGCGGTCGGTGCTGAAGGTCACGCTCGGTGACGGTGCGCAGCGTCGTGCTGACACGCTCGCGGTCGAAGAGCCGCTCGAGATCCGCGTCGCCGGCGCTCCGTTGTCTGTCACCATGCGCACGCCGGGTCACGATGTCGAGCTCGCCGCCGGCTTTCTCGTGTCGGAGGGGGTGATCGGCGAAGGATCCGAGTTCCGATCGGCGATCCACTGCGGTGGGCCGGGTACCGGCGGCAACGGTGCAGGGGGCGAGGGAAACACTTACAACGTGCTCGACGTCTCGCTCGCGCCCGGGGTCGCGCTGCCATCGCCCGACATCGCTCGCTCCTTCTATACGACCAGTTCATGCGGGGTCTGCGGCAAAGCCAGCATCGACGCCGTCGAGACGGTTTCGCGCTACGACGTCGAACCGGACGCCGTCGTCGTCTCCGCTGCGGACGTCGCGGAGTATCCGCAGCGCCTGCGCGCGCAGCAGGACGCCTTCGACAAGACCGGCGGCTTGCACGCGGCCGCGCTCTTCGACGCCGAGACGGGCGAACTGCTCGTGCTGCGGGAAGACGTCGGTCGTCACAACGCGGTCGACAAGGTCATCGGCTGGGCGCTGCTGAACGATCGCCTTCCCCTCTGCGGCACGGTGCTGCAGGTCTCCGGCCGGGCGAGCTTCGAACTCGTGCAGAAAGCGGTGATGGGAGGCATCCCGATACTCTCTGCCGTCTCCGCCCCCTCATCTCTCGCGGCCGAGCTCGCCGAGAGATCGGGCCTGACGCTCGTCGGATTCGTTCGAGGTCAGAAGATGAATGTGTACTCGCATCCGAATCGCATCAGGGTCGATGCGCATTCGCTTGTATCTGAAGGGACAGCCCCATGACCAGTATTGACAGCGGCGTCGCGTTCGGTCTGCTGCCTGAGACCCCTCGTCAGGGCGGCTACGGTCCGGTCACGACGAAGCAGTGGTCGCAAGAGGACTATCTGCACCCGGCGGCGGCGTGGGGAGCGGCGCTCTCGGTCGGCGACGTGCTGGTGCGCTCGCAGCGACCGGTGAGCGGCGCGCTGGCGATGTTCACGATGAACCATCCGATCAAGGGATTCGACTGTCCTGGATGCGCGTGGCCCGACGATCAGAAGGGGCTCACGCTCGACATCTGCGAAAACGGGATGAAGCACGTCACGTGGGAGATGACCCACAAGCGGGTCGGCAGCGGCTTCTTCTCGAAGCACACCGTGAGCGAGCTTTCGACGTGGACCGACTACGAGCTCGAGAACACCGGCCGGCTCACCGAACCGATGGTCTATGACCCTGAGACCGATCGCTACGCGCCGATCAGTTGGGACGACGCGTTCGCCCTGATCGGAGAAGAGCTGAGAGCGCTGGACAGCCCGGACGAGGCGACCTTCTACACATCCGGTCGGCTCAGCAACGAGGCGTCCTTCCTCTACCAGCTGATGATCCGCGAGTACGGAACGAACAACATGCCCGACTGCTCGAACATGTGCCACGAGGCATCGGGGCGGGCACTGACGGCGTCGATCGGCTCCGGCAAGGGAACGACCACCGTCGAGGACTGGGAGCAGACCGACGTGTTGTTCCTGCTGGGAGTCAACGCCGCCTCGAATGCTCCCCGCATGCTCACCGCACTGTCGGATGCCGTGAAGAACGGTGCGCAGGTCGTGCACGTCAATCCGCTCATCGAGGCGGCGTCGCGGCGCACCACTGTGCCGCACGACTTCGTCGACATGGCCCTGTTCCGCACGCATGAGACCGGAACGCTCGACCTTCAGGTGCGCCCCGGTGGCGACATGGCGTTGATGCGCGGCATAGCGAAGGTCGTGTTCGAAGCCGCAGCGACCGATCCTGGCGCGCTCGACACCGACTTCATCGCGAGCTACACCAACGGCATCGACGAGTACCGGGCTGTCGTCGAGTCGACGCCATGGGCAGAGCTGGTGCAGCAGTCGGGTCTCAGCGAAGACCAGATCCGCGCGGCGGGGGCTCTGTATCTCGCTTCCGGTAAGGCGATCATCAGCTGGTGCCTCGGAGTCAGCCAGCAGGAGCACGCCGTCGACATGGTGCGCGAGTTCATGAACGTGCTGCTGCTGCGCGGCAACATCGGGCGCCCCGGGGCGGGACCCGCGCCCGTGCGCGGGCACAGCAACGTGCAGGGAAACCGCACCTGCGGTATCAACCACCACTCGCCCGCCTGGCTGCTCGACAAGCTCGACGAGGTCTGCGGGATCACCTCGCCTCGGAAGCCGGGTCTCGATACGGTCGCCAGCATCCGCGAGATGCACGAGGGCAACGTCAAGGTCTTCGTGAGCCTGGGGGGCAACTTCGTCCTCGCGGCGCCCGACACGCGCTACACCGCTGAGGCGCTGAGCGGATGCCGGCTGACGGTCCAGGTGAGCACGAAACTCAACCGCAGCCACCTCGTACACGGGGAGAAGGCACTCATCCTGCCGTGTCTCGGGCGCACAGAGCGTGATGAGCAGGCTGGCGGATTGCAGGGGCAGTCCGTGGAGGACGCCATGAGTATGGTGCACCTCTCGGTCGGCAAGAAGAAGCCCGCGTCCGAACATCTGCTGTCAGAGCCTGACATCATCGCGCGAATGGCCCGTGCGACGATGCCAGACAGCGCGACGGACTGGGAAGGCTACGCAGACGACTACGACCGCATCCGCGATGTGATGGCGAAGGTGCTGCCCGGCTTCGAGGGATTCAACCAGCTCGTCAGGCAACCCAATGGGTTCCGCATTCCGCAGCCCGCGCGAGAGCTCGATTTCCGCACCGCGTCGGGCAAGGCCGACTTCTCAGCGCCCGCGCTGCATGACGTCCTGCCCGCCGCTGACGACATGCTCGTGCTGCAGACCATGCGCTCGCACGACCAGTGGAACACCACGATCTACAGCAACAACGACCGTTACCGCGGAGTGAAGAATCTGCGCGAGCTGATCTTCTTGCATGAGGGCGACATGCGTGACCGCGGCATCGCTCAGGGAGACTTCGTCGACATCGTGGCGACCTCGAAGGACGGTACGCAGCGTGAACTGCGCAACTACCGTGCTGTCGCGTACGACACCCCACGTGGCAGTGCTGCCGGTTATATGCCCGAGATGAACGTGCTCATCGGCGAGGCCGACTACAGCGCGCAGAGCGATCAGCCGCTGATGAAGAGCATCCATGTGCGAGTGACGAGGTCGAAGCGCGCTGAGTGAAGGTCGCGTGTCTCTCAACCATTGTGGAGTACGTCTAATATTGGACTGTGATCCAATTTCCTCCTTTTCTTCGCACCCGGTCGCGTTCTGGCGCGACAGTTACTCGAGTGACCCCGCGACGGCGCAGTCGTGTTGCACTGCTCACAGCGGCGACCCTCGTCGTGAGCGGCGTCGGCCTGGGCTCCACCAGCGCGGCCTACGCGGCCCCTACGCCACAGCAGGTCTACGACTTCTCAAGCCCGAGCGGCACGGACTGGGTTGTTCCTGCCGGCATCAGTGAAGTGGTCGTCGGCCTGCGGGGCGGCACCGGCGGTTTCGGCGATCGGGTCAACGGCGGGCGGGGTGCCGACTTCGCGGTGACCGTGCCGGTGACTGCCGGCGACCGACTGACCGTGTACGCGGGTCAGTCGGCGCGCGGAAGCGGCGACCAGCGCAAAGGCGGTGCCGGTTATGTCAACGGTGGCGATGGTGGAAAGAGCAGCCTTTCGGGAGCCAACGGTGGTGGCGGCGGTGGCGCCTCCGCCGTGAAGCTCAACGGGACTCTCGTCGCCGTCGCGGCGGGCGGCGGCGGCGGTGGTGGGTACAGCGGTCACCCCTCCATGTCGATCTCGTTGTGGGGACTCATCGATATTCTCGCGGCCATGGGTGGGTACAAGGGAGAGAACCACGAGACCAGCAGTTTCCTCTACGTCCCCGGTGGAGAAGGTGGCGCCAACGCGTCCGGCTCTCTGGGTGGGCGGATCACAACCTACGCTCCGACCTCGGGAGAGGGAAAGCACCCGGGCAAGGTCGGCGAGAACGGCAGGAATGACTCCACGTTCTCGCGCTACCTGAAATCCGGTGAGAACGGCGGCTCCGCCTCGACCAGCACGAGCGGCGGCGGCGGCGGCGGTGGCGGCGGCGGCTGGCCGGCATCGGGCACAGGTGGCGGCGGGGGCCGCAAGTTCCTGAGCTATTCCGCCGGGTCCGGCGGAGGCACCGGCGTGAGCTGGGTCACCGACACCGTGGCCGGCGTCCGCATCGATACAGCGGCAAGGCGCCCCGAAGACATGCACGACTACTTCGGTCCGCTTGCCGACGTCGGCACTGTGCGCATCATGATCCCCATGAAGAGCACGACGACGCTGAGCGCTCCGCCGGAGGTCACCTCCGGCGAGCAGATCCCGTTGCGTGTACGCACTGCGGACACCCGCACGCCGAACACACCCCTCGACGGTTGGGTGGATGTGTACCTCGGGGACACCCGTGTCGCCTACGGCAGCACCTCCGGTGACCACACCTTCACTGTCCCCGCTCCGTCGCCGGGCACCTACGAGTACCGCGCCGAGTTCCGTCCGCACGCGGAACAACGCGACTACCGACAACGCGACACCTACTCATCCTCGAACACGACCGTGGCTGTCGTCGCACCCGCACCGGCTCCTACGCCCGGCCCGAGCGAGGTCGAGACAACGACCGGCATGACTGTCGTAACCAGCCCCACGTCGTTCGGCGACCTGCTTGTCGCCAGCGCGACGGTGACGCCCGCTGGCCCCGCCAATCTCTCCGGCAGGACAGTCGCTTTCGAGCTCGACGGTGTCCCCGTCGGCGAATCTCCCCTGCTCTACGCAGGCGGGGGGCGCTTCGCCACTCTCATTCCCCTGGTGATCACTCCGTCGGCCGGCTCCCACTCGATCGTGGCGCGGTTCGCCGGTCTGCGCGACGATGACCCGGCAACGATCGATGCATTGCCTTCCGTCAGCGAATCGGCAGCCTTCACTGTCGCCCAGGCGGCTACAACGACCACGATCACCAGCGCGCCTGCCTCCGCACGCGCTTTCGCTCCCGTCGACGTCGTCGCGTCGGTCGTAGCCGCCCCGGTGGGGGTGAACGGACACGCCGTACTCCTTGCTGACGACGGGCCGCTCATGTACTCATCGCTCGGCGCAAACGGAACCGCACTGTTCGACGACGTCGTCATCCCGTGGGGTACGCAGACGCTCGAGGTCGCGTTCCTCGGCGACGACAACGGCGATTTCGCCACATCGTCCTCGGACTCGCACGCGATCGAGGTGACGCCCGTCGAGACCGTGACGAACCTCACTCTGTCGTCGCCAGACGTTCGCGCCGACGAGTCCGTCGTGCTTTCTGCGAACGTCACCACGGCCCAGCTCGGAGTGAACGTCGACCCGCGGGGTGAACTCGAGTTCGTCTTCGACGGAGAGGTCATTCATAGAGTTCCGGCGGGCATGGACGACGACCCGGAAGCGGACGACGGTGAGGCGCGCTTCGAGGTCGAGGCGGAAACCCTGCCGATCGGCGAGCACGGCGTCACCGCGCGCTTCGTGCCTGCGCCCGGCTTCGGCGCTTCCGAGTCGGATGCTTCCGAGGTGAACGTGCGCGGAATCGAGACGGTGATCGTTCCGAGCGCGGCGGCGATCACCGGCACCACGGCCGACCCGGCGAGCGTCGAGGTGACGGCGACAGTTGCTTCGCGCTTGGACCGACGTGCCTCGCCTGGTGACCCGGTCGACGGCCACATCGAGGCGTATATGGGCGCGGAGCCCACCGGTGACGCCGTCGAGATCGTGGAGGGTTCGGGAACGCTGACCTTCCCGAATCTGCCCGTCGGTGCGCACGAGATCCGGTTGCGCTTCGTCCCAGAGGCGGCGACCATGCT
>JBEBSN010000050.1:0-20209 GCA_040394295.1 Microbacterium sp. | reverse complement strand
CGATGACGATCGGGCCGGAGCCGATGACGAGGACGGAGTTGATGTCGTCGCGCTTTGGCATTACTTACTGCTTTCCTGAGTAGATCCCTGAGCTTGTCGAAGGGTCGAAACAACCAGGTCGCGGAACCGGTCGAAGAGATAGTTGGCATCGTGCGGGCCTGCGGCCGCTTCGGGATGGTATTGCACAGAGAATGCGGGAACGTCGAGTGCGCGAAGGCCCTCCACGACCTTGTCGTTCAGGCCGATGTGGCTGACCTCGACCTTGCCGTATCCGTTTGGGCTGTCGAAGCTCCCTTCCAGCGGCGCATCGACGGCGAAACCGTGGTTGTGCGCAGTGATCTCGACCTTGCCCGTGGACTTGTCCAGTACCGGCTGGTTGATGCCGCGGTGTCCGAAGGGCAACTTGTAAGTGCCCAGGCCGAGGGCACGACCGAGCAGCTGGTTGCCGAAGCAGATGCCGAAGAACGGCAGACCGTCATCGAGCACGTTGCGCAGCAGTGACACATGGTCGTCTGAAGCTGCAGGATCGCCTGGGCCGTTGGAATAGAACACTGCGACGGGATCAATCGCGCGAATGTCGTCGATCGTCGCGCTCTGCGGAAGCACGTGCACCTCGAAGCCGCGGGCAGCGAGGTTGTCGATGGTCGCCTGTTTCACTCCCAGGTCGAGTACGGCGAGGTTACCCACGCGCTCGCCGACCGATGTCGTCACCTGGACGACGTCCACGGAGACCTGAGCTGACAGGTTCTGACCGCTCATCTGCGGAGCGGCCTGAACGATGCGCAGTTGCTCGTCTGCATCGAATGCGGCCGCCTCGCCCGAGAAGACACCGCCGCGCATCGACCCGGCAGAGCGGATATGACGAGTGACCGCGCGTGTGTCGATGCCGCTGATGCCGACGATGCCGTCGCGGAGTAGGGCGTCGTCCAAGGATTCGTCAGCGCGCCAGTTGGAAACCACGCGGGAGGGGTCGCGGACGATGTAGCCGGCGACCCAGATACGGCGGGATTCGTGATCCTCGCCGTTCATGCCCGTGTTGCCGATGTGAGGTGCGGTCTGAAGGACGATCTGACCTGCGTATGAGGGGTCCGTAAGTGTTTCCTGGTACCCGCTCATACCCGTCGAGAACACCACCTCACCGAGCGTGGTGCCCTGTGCGCCGTAAGCGCGTCCTGGGTAGCGTGTGCCGTCTTCCAGGACGAGGACGGCTGGATCAGGCATCCGGGCCGCGCCGGGCCCGCGCGACCCCGAGTCGCTGGCTGGCGCGGAGCGGTGGCCAGAGGAGGGCGTGGGGATCGAGGATGTCATGACTTGGCTCCTGTGTCGTTCGCGGGGATGAGTCGCTGCAGTTCTGAGATGAGAGTGTGGGGATCGCCCGAGGTGAGGCGAAGGTAGGAATCGACCGTCGTGTCGTCCTGCGTGTTCCAGGCCACGCGGATCAGTCCACCCGGTTCGACGACGCGGTCTATCGTGACGGTCGCACGATCGACGAGAACCAACCGCTCGGAGGCGAGGAAGACCGTGGGCTCGCCGTCCAGGCACAGGGCAGCTCCGCGATCGGTCACCGCGAGCTCGCCGCGCGCGCGGTAGGCCAGCGGAGTTATCGCCAGGCGTTCGAGAGGCTCGTCATGACGCGTCGTCGACACGTACAGGATCTCATGACGTGAGAGGACCTCTGCATGTTCGGGAACCCCGAGCGGCGCGACGTGGGCGGAATCCCTACGCAGACGTCGTCGCCAGGCGAAGAACATCGTGGTCAGAAGCAGCAGCGCCACCGCGATCGTGATGGCGACGGCGATGTCTCTGGCGCTCATGCGTCGAGTTCCTGTGACAGGACGCCCGCTTCGACGGTGACGCGGCCGTGGTGGATGGTCCATTCGACCCGGCCGGGAAGATCTCTGCCGAGGTAGGGCGAGTTCTCGCTGCGACCATGAAGATCGGCAGTGGTGAACGTGCCCTCTCGCGCCGCGTCGTACAGGGTGATCTGCGCGGGCTGTCCGACGTCGAGCGGTGTGCCGTGGCCGTCCAACATGCCGATGCGCGCCGGCGCTGCGCTCATGACCCGCGCGATGTCTTCCCAACCGATGAGCCCGGTCTGGACCATCGTCTGATGTACGACGCGAAGTGCGCTCTCAAGGCCCACCATGCCGTTGGCGGCCGCCTGCCATTCGCAGGCCTTGTTCTCGCTGGGATGCGGGGCGTGGTCGGTGGCGACGATGTCGATCGTGCCGTCGGCCAGGCCCTCGCGCACCGCGAGAACGTCTTCCTCCCGGCGTAGCGGCGGGTTCACCTTGAATCGAGGGTCATAGCCGCGCACCAGTTCGTCGGTCAGCAGCAGGTGGTGCGGAGTGACTTCAGCGGTGACGTTGACGCCGCGCTTCTTGGCCCACCGGATGATGTCGACGGATCCTGCGGTGGACAGATGGCACACATGCAGACGCGATCCGACATGCTCGGCGAGCAGCACGTCGCGAGCGATTATCGATTCCTCAGCCACGGCAGGCCAACCTGTCAGACCGAGTTCGGCGGAGACGACACCCTCGTTCATCTGTGCGCCTTCGGTCAGACGCGGATCCTGCGCATGCTGCGCGATGACGCCGCCGAACGACTTCACATACTCGAGTGCGCGTCGCATGATCAGCGGGTCGAAGACGCAGAATCCGTCGTCGCTGAAGACACGAACCTTCGCGCGCGAGGTCGCCATCGCTCCGAGTTCGGCGAGGCGTTCGCCCTTCTGCCCGACAGTGACGGCACCGATGGGCTGCACCGTGGCATACCCCGCGGCCTCACCCAGAGCGAGCTCCTGTTCGACCACCCCGGCAGAGTCTGCGACCGGCAGGGTGTTCGGCATGGCGAAGACGGCGGTGAAGCCTCCGGCTGCTGCGGCCTTGGTGCCGCTGAGTACCGTCTCAGACGCTTCGAAGCCGGGCTCTCGCAGATGCGTGTGCAGATCGACGAGCCCAGGCAGCGCGATGAGACCCTGTGCGTCAATGACACGTGCACCGCTGCGGCTCAGGCCGGTGCCGATCTCGGTGATGATCCCGTTCTCCACTACGATGTCGGCGCTCTTGTCGCCGAGAAGCCGGGCCCCGGCGATCACGAGGGTTTCCATCACTTCACTCCCCCTCGTTCGTCGTTACGATCTCCTGCAAGCAGCAGGTACAGCACGGCCATCCGCACGGATACGCCGTTCGTGACCTGTTCCAGCACCGTCGAGCGCGGCGAGTCTGCGGCTTCGGCCGAGATCTCCAGGCCGCGGTTCATGGGCCCGGGGTGCATGACAATGCTATCGCGCGGAAGCGTCTGCGCACGCAGCGAATCCAGCCCCCATCGACGGGAATACTCCCGCTCACTGGGGAAATACGCGGCGTTCATCCGCTCGAGCTGGATGCGCAGCATCATGACGGCATCCGGGCCTTCCGCCAGCGCCTCGTCGAGATCGTAGAGTACGCGAACAGGCCACTGCGACACGTTCTGCGGAACGAGTGTCGGCGGCGACACCAGAGTGACCTCGGCGCCGAGAGTCGTGAGCAGCCAGACGTTGGAGCGTGCGACCCGTGAGTGCAGCACATCGCCGACGATCACCACACGGATTCCGGCGAGATCGCGTCCTCGGCTGTTCGCGCCGAAGCGCCGCTTGCGAATCGTGAACGCATCCAGAAGCGCCTGCGTGGGGTGTTCATGCGTGCCGTCGCCTGCGTTGACCACGCCGGCGGAGATCCACCCGCTCGTCGCGAGTGTGCGCGGTGCACCGGAGGCGGAGTGACGGATCACGACAGCGTCCGCACCCATGGCCTGCAGGGTCTGGGCTGTGTCCTTCAGGCTTTCGCCCTTCGAGACGCTCGAGCCCTTCGCGGCGAAATTGATGACGTCGGCGGAGAGCCGCTTGGCCGCGGCCTCGAAAGAGATGCGCGTGCGGGTCGAGTCCTCGAAGAAGAGGTTCACAACAGTCTTGCCACGAAGCGTGGGGAGCTTCTTGATCTCGCGGGATTGGGTGTCGGCCATGTCTTCTGCGACATCGAGGATGCGCAGGGCCGTTTCACGGTCGAGCGTTCGGGTATCGAGAAGGTGTCTCATGCCTCGATCGTCACCTCCTCGGCGTCGTCATACTCGCGAAGGCGCACGTTGACGCGCTCCTGACGGGACGACGGGATGTTCTTGCCGACGAAGTCGGGGCGGATCGGAAGTTCTCGGTGCCCGCGATCGACGAGGATGGCGAGTCGAATGACCGCTGGGCGGCCGATGGACTGGATGCCGTCGAGAGCGGCGCGGATGCTGCGACCGGAGAACAGGACGTCATCGACGAGTACGACGGTCTTGCTGTCGATCCCGCCGGATGGAATGTCCGTCCGCCCGGGAGAGCGCGTCGGGTGCTTGGACAGATCGTCGCGGAAGAGCGTGACATCGAGCGAGCCTGTGGCGACCGGCTGCTGTGAGATCTGACCGATGAGGGCGCCGAGTCGCTGAGCGAGAGCCACTCCACGAGTCGGGATGCCGAGGAGAACGAGATCGTCGGCCCCACGATTGGACTCGAGGATCTCATGCGCGATACGGGTCAGAGCCCGCGAGATATCGGCTTCCTGCAATACGCTGCGCGCACCCATTCGCCGCTCCCTTCTCCGCCTCACAGGACGGTGTTAAAGGTTGCTTGTGGTTCTACTCTACCCGTCGCGCTCGTTACCGCGTGCTCAGTTCAGGATGCATCGGCGGAAACTGTGTCGATCACAGGGGTGAGTCCTGACTTCACCAGGGGCGTGTGCTCGGCGCGGATCTCATGGCCTGTTGTCGTGAGGCACTTGCCCGTGTTGAGATCCCATTTCCAGTCGTGCATGCTGCAGGTCAGAATCCCGTCCGCGTCGACCTTGCCCGTCTTGGTCAGATCGGCGCGCAGATGCGGGCAACGACGCTGGATGACCCAGTCGCCGATCTCGGCGTCCTCGGTCTGATCGGTCTGCTCTGAATACCAGTTCTCGACGTACTCGATGCGATCGACAGAGAGACACTTGAGGAAAGTCGTGAGGAACTCGTTGAACTTGCCGCTTCGGCCGACCTGGAACTGCATAGACAGGAAGATCGAGTTGGACCAGTCGATCTCGTGATCGCGGATGTTGGTGGACACGAGATCAGCGGGAATCGTGTACCAGTAGATGCACTCCTCGCCGGCGTACTCGCGTACTTTGGCGCGGGGAAAATCGACGACCATGTCGAGATCGCCGATGCGGAATCGTACGCATCCGCCCACACCGAGGCGGATGGTTCTGGACTTCTTCAACAGCGGTTCCCACCACGCCTTGAGAGCGGCGAGCATCTCATCCGGCGCGATGATCGCGGCGCGGGTCGTCTCTTCGTCGCGGATCTCCTGCTGCCTGCTCGCGCGCTGCGACTCGAGGTAAGTCCATTTGTCGTCGAAGACACGAGCGATCTCCTCGTCGGTGTAAAGCGACTGTGAGATCTTCAAATTCGCATGATCGAGCTCCACAACGGTCCCTGGTACGAACAGGTGACCGTTGTATTGGGGCGCGAGTTCCTCCATGTGCGTGAGGAATTGCTTCTGATCGGTGAAGATCGAGTCGTCGTCTGCGCCATAGCCGTTGTACCTGAACAGCTCGTCGCGCAGGAACATCGGCGGTCCAGCCATGGGGAAGACATGAGGGGCATCGACCTTCTCGATGTAGAACATCGCGCGTTTGTTCTGGGCGTCGCGCTTGAGCTTGGCGAAGTTCTGCTTTGCGTCCTGCGGAAGGTCGTAGACCATGGGCCACCAGATGGCACCGGAAGTCTGAGTGAAGTACGCATCGGGTTTGCCGAAGGCGAGCAGCTTCTCGAGATCGAGGGGATGCGAGTCGTTCTGGTTGAGCACGGATGCAGTGCCGTCGTCCACGCTGAGCGAAGAATCTCCGATGGGACCGTCGCTCGGCGCCCGCAGCGGGGTGATCATGATCTTCAGCTCGCCGCGCTGAATGATCTCGCCTGCCGGTGCGTAGGTGATGTTGGTGTAGCCGAGCGCGCGGATGTCCTTCTCGAGATCGTCGATCGGGTAGTCCGGAAGCAAGACCTCGATGTCTTTGCGGATGTACCTCTGCAGCAGCGCCGGGTCGAAGTGATCACGGTGGCGGTGCGAGATGTAGAGGAAATCGGCGTCGCGTCCCAGGCGCTCCCAGTCAAGTGCGCGGTTGTCCGGAAACGGGAACCAGGAGCCGAAGAACGACGGTCCGATCACGGGGTCGCAGATGATGTTTCCGCCGACCGTCTCGATGAACATCCCGGCGTGGCCGAGTCCCGTGATCCGCATTGCGCTCCTCCTGACGTGGACACCCGATTCTACCCGGGGGTACATGAAGGTAAGCCGCGACCGGCTCAGTCCTCGAAAAGCCCCCGGATGTCATCGGCCGTGAGCGACTGCGCGAACAGAGCCTCATCGTCGAGTACCGCGGTGAACAGCCTGGCCTTGCGTTCCTGCAAAGCCAGCACCTTCTCTTCGATCGTGCCGGTTGAGATCATCCGGTACACGAAGACCTGCTTGTCCTGACCGATGCGGTGCGTGCGATCCACAGCCTGCGCTTCGGCGGCAGGGTTCCACCATGGGTCCAGGACGAAGACGTAGTCTGCCTCCGTCAGCGTCAGGCCGAACCCGCCGGCCTTGAGACTGATGAGGAACACGGGCTGTTCACCCGTCCGAAACTCATCGATCGTCGCTCGTCGGTTGCGAGTCGAGCCGTCCAGATACGCATACTCGATCCCCGCTTTCGCGAGGCGCTGTGCGGCGAGGCCGAGAAACGATGTGAACTGGCTGAAGACCAGCGCGCGGTGCCCCTCTGCCTGCAACTCGGCGATGCGCTCCACGAGAGCGTCGAGTTTGCGCGATCCGAGTTTCGCATCCTCCTCGTCGACGAGCCCCGGCGCCAGACTCAGCATGCGCAGCATCGTGAGCGAGCGGAACACGATGAATCTGTTGCGATCGAGATCTCGCAACAACCCCAGCACCTTCTGCCTCTCACGCTGCAGCACGGTGTCATACACCGCACGATGGGCCGGGCTCAGCTCGATATGCAGCAGTTGCTCCTGCTTCGCAGGAAGTTCGGGGGCGACGAGCTCTTTGGTGCGGCGCAGCATGAGCGGCCGGATGCGCCGACGCAGACGCTCGATGCGCCGCTGACGGTATTCGCCTCCCTCTTCGTTCTCGGGTACTTTGCCCTTCTCGATCGGTTGGATGTAGTCCTGCCGAAACTTCCGGGCAGAGGGGAACAGCCCCGGCGCTGCCAGCTTCAGCAGCGCCCACATCTCGCTGAGACTGTTCTCGATCGGCGTCCCGGTGACGACGAATGTCGCATCGGCACGCAGCGCTTCGACGGCCCGATGCTGCTTGGTCGCGGGATTCTTCACGAACTGGGCCTCGTCGAGGATGAGTGCGGCCCATCCGAGCCCTGCGAACTCCTCCTGGTTGATCCTGGCGATCGTGTAGGACGTCACGACGATGTCGACGTCGTGCACGGCGTCCGCGTGATGATTCTTGGTGCTGTCGAGGACCAGCACACGCAGGCCCGGTGCGAAGCGGGCGGCTTCGCTCGCCCACGTCGGCAGCACTGACGTCGGCGCGACCACGAGAAAGGGGCGCGTCTCCCCCGTATCGCGGGCATGCAGCACCAGCGTGAGCAGCTGCAGCGTCTTTCCGAGCCCCATGTCATCGGCCAGGATTCCCCCGAGCCGATGGCGCCACAGGAAGGCGAGCCAATCGAAGCCCGTCTTCTGATATGGCCGGAGTTCGGCGTTCAGCCCTGCAGGAACATCCGTCGCCGGCACGCCTGTCGCCGCACGCAGACCATCCGCTGTCGCGCGCCAGCTCGTGGCCGGCAGCGCCTCGTCTGCGAGGTCTTCGAACTCCTCCCAGAGGGCTGTCTGATAACGACTGATTCGCGGCCCGGTCTCCCACTCCGCGAGTTCAGCAGCTTCGTCGATGAGCTCTCGCAGCGTCTCGAGTGCGGGGTGGGCGAGTGAGAAGTAGCTCCCGTCGACGAGCAGCAGCTTCGTACGACGCATGCTCAGGGCCGTGAACAGCGGTGCGAACGGAATCGAGCGGCCATCGATCTTGACGAGGATGCCGAGGTCGAACCAGTCCGAGTCGGTGCTTTCGACGGTGGACACCGTGATCTCTGGATCACCGCTGAGTTCGCGGTAGGTCTTTCGTTCGCCGGAGATCGCGACGTTGATCCCCGCTGCTTCGAGCGCAGGGACGATGTGGGTCATGAATTCCGCAGCCTCGACGTCGCGGAACGATCCGCTCGACTGAAACTGCGCCCCCGTCGTCGTCTGCCACACAGCCTCGATCTCGCGCAGCGCCACCTGTTCGGCGATATCGTCTCGAACGCTGTCAGACGTCGCAGTAAGAGGAAAACGGCCGTAGCCGCGATACGCCCATCCGAATGTGTAGCGGATTCGGTCACCCGGGACATGTTCCACAGCGAGTGCCGCGACCGGTGAAGGAACGGGTGGAAGCTCGACGGTGCCGACGGTACGCACCGAAACCTGCCGTGCCAGCGCTGGATAGGCATCGCGGAGGAAAGCCGCCTCTTCGGCGGGAGGCACGGCGAGGGGCGACCGCGCGTTCAGCAGTGCCTGTACGACGGGGCTCAGCGGTACTTGTGCCAACGTGACCTGCGCTCTCGCGCCGAGCGGAACGACGGTGTAGATGCCGGATCGGCCGATGGTGTGAACCGCTTGGGGCGGGATGATCCGCCCATCGACGTCGACATCCGCGGTGACCCTCAAACCGCCGTCGTCGGCACGCTCCACCTGCGCCGCCACCGCGCCTGTCGCGGCAATGCTCACGGTGAAGTTCTTCTGTGCACTGATCAGCGGGATCC
This sequence comes from Microbacterium sp., assembly GCA_040394295.1. Taxonomy (GTDB): domain Bacteria; phylum Actinomycetota; class Actinomycetes; order Actinomycetales; family Microbacteriaceae; genus Microbacterium. The sequence goes on along the minus strand of JBEBSN010000050.1, from coordinate 11,348 downwards.
CGATCTCGAAGCCTGCGCGCAGATGAGCCCAAAGGAGTCCGGACTCCACCTGATCGAGGATCAGAAAATCGCCCGCAGTTCCGGACAGCAGCGAATCGCGGCAGATGCTGAGCAGCTCGGTGAACCAGCGCGCGTGATCGTTGCGAAACTGCGTGCCAGGCCTTCGTACCGCGTCCCAGGACGCACCGCCCTGGATCCACGAGCCGGTGGCCTCGCTCTGCATCAGCGGACGAATACCGAGCAACAGCTCGCCTTCGTCCTTGACGACGTCGCGGACGGTGGCTGCACGCATGGGGCGCGGAGCCCACTGGTGGGCGCCGCGGGCGGCGCGCTGGCGAACTTCGACGCCAAGGGCCAGAGAGGCGCCGCTCCGTGCCGTTGTGGGAGCGTCGAGCAGGGCTCGCCACGTCGGCGTCATCTGTTCTGCCGCCGGCTGAGGCGCTGCTGGCGCTTCCTTGCGCTCTTCGTTGCTCGTGAGTACGACCGCGACGATGTGCTTGCATCCGAGTTGCACCGGGCACGAGCATGACGCGGATGAGACCTGCGCAGACTCCGCACCCTGAACGACCCGAACGACGCACCGATAGACCGCATCGCCAGAGCCGCGCACCTCCGCCGAAAGCGTTGTGAAATCCTCGTTCCAGCGTGAGCGGAGCACCATCCGCTCCCGCGCGTATGCGCGCCCACGATCTACGCTGCCGGAGTCGGTGACCCTCAGCAGGTTGGAGAGATCAATGAAGGGCGGGTTCACACAGCGCGCGCGACCCTGCCGAGCACGCCGTGCACGAACGCGCCGGAGTCGTCGGTGGAGAATTCTTTCGCAAGCTCGACAGCCTCATCGATGGCGACGGCGGTGGGCACGTCGTCGTTGTGAAGTATCTCCCACACGCCGATGCGCAGCAGAGCACGGTCGACGGCCGGCATACGCTCGAGCTTCCAGTCACGACTGTTCGTCACGATGTGCTCGTCGATCTCCTCCTGATGGTCGACGATGCCGTCCACGATCTCGCGAGCGTAGAGCCATGACGATTCGCGGGCGGGCTCGCTTGCGGCGCGTTTGGCTTCGGCAGCCAGGGTGACATTGATCGCGTCACCGCGAACGTCAGAGGAGAACAGGATGTCGAGGGCTCGTTTGCGTGCCTTCGTGCGGGCGCCCACGCCTTACTTCTCGCGGCCCAGGTACTCACCCGTGCGGGTGTCTACCTTGATTCGGGTACCCGGCTCGACGAACAACGGAACCTGCATCTCGTAGCCGGTCTCGACGGTGGCGGGCTTCGTGCCCGCCGACGAGCGATCGCCCTGCAGGCCGGGGTCGGCGGCGGTGACCTCGAGCACGACGGAGGCGGGAAGGTCGATGTACAGGGGGTTGCCGTTGTTGAGCGCGATCGTGACCTGCTGGTTCTCCAGAAGGAAGTTCTTCGCGTCGCCGACGGTGGCGGCGCCGACTGTGAGCTGGTCGTAGTCGGTGGTGTCCATGAAGACGAAGCCATCGCCGTCCGCGTACAGGTACGTGAAATCGCGCCGGTCGACGTTCTCGATCTCGATCTTCGCGCCTGCGTTGTAGGTGCGGTCGACGGTTTTTCCTGAGACGACGTTCTTCAACTTGGTGCGCACGAATGCGCCGCCCTTGCCGGGCTTGACGTGCTGAAACTCGATGACGTTCCAGAGCTGTCCGTCGATGGAGAGAACGACGCCGTTCTTGATGTCTGCTGTGGATGCCATGCGTGGGGAATTCCGTTTCGTGTTCAGGGCGGCCGATGTCTGCCGACAGTCGATTCTACGGGATGCGCGCAGTGAGCTGACGAACGGCGTTCACATAGCCGTCCACACCCTCACCGATCACTCGTACGGCGGCGACATCATGGAGGTACGAGAATCGTCGGAACTCTTCGCGCGCGTTGACATCGGAGATGTGGACCTCGGCGAACGGGAGCAGCACCCCGGTGAGCGCGTCGCGGAGGGCTACCGAGGTGTGAGTGAGTCCTCCAGGGTTGATCACGATGCCCTGGCAATCCTCGCGAGCCGCGTGAATCGCATCGATCAGGACGCCTTCGTGATTGCTCTGCACGCTGCGCACCTCGAAGCCTGCTTCGGCTCCCGCTTCTGCAGTGATCCGTTCGACGTCTGCCAGCGTGTGAGTGCCGTATATCTCCGGTTCTCTGGTGCCGAGCAGGTTGAGGTTCGGGCCGTTGACGAGCAGGATGCGGCGTGGCGTCTTCACGACTGCACCCTACCGCCGGCAGGACGTGTCATCTCGATCTCCACACCGATCGGGGCGGAGAAACGCCGTCCGGTGTCGACGAACCCGAGCCGGCGGTAGACGCGCTGGGCGCGCTCGTTGTCGGTGTGCACATCCAGGCTGAGCTGCGCATCGCCCAACGATTCGCTCCAGCTCGCGGCCGCCTCGAACAACGCTTCGATGACGCCGTCTCCTCGATGCTCCTGACGCACGAAGACACCGACCACGCCGCCTGTCGGCGTGGACACCGGCAGATCGTGGTAATCATTCGTGCCAGCGGCCCAGCGCAGAACCGACAGCGTTCCGATCCACGACCCCTCTACCTCGGCGACGAACTGTGCGACAGACGTTCCTTCAGCTGCTCCTGCCGCGCGCTTCTGCCAGAACTCGTCAGTGTGCGCTGATTCCTCGTCGTAGGTGTGCAGGAAGGCGACTGACGCTGCAGGGTCGCGCACGGCATCGAGTCGCAGATCGCGCACCTGCTCCCACTCTGCGGCGCGGATGCGCCGTACGGAGAACGTCATGCGCCGACTTCTTGGTACGCCGCGAAGAGCAGCGTCTCGTCAGGCGCCTGGAGCACCGTGGGCTTGGCGATGTCGTCGAGGACGATGAAGCGCAACATCCCGCCCCGGCTCTTCTTGTCGCGCTGCATGCTGGCGAGGAGGGTCGACCAGGCTCCCGCCCTGTAGCTGGTGGGAAGTCCGAGCGACTCGAGTATCCGCCGATGACGGTCGGCGGCGTCGTCGGATAGACGCCCGGCCAGACGCGATATCTCGGCGGCGAAGAGCATGCCCACCGAGATCGCGGCACCATGACGCCAGCGGTAACGTTCGGCGTGTTCGATCGCGTGACCGAGCGTGTGGCCGTAATTGAGAATCTCGCGCTGGCCGGCCTCGCGGAAATCCTCAGAGACGACGCGCGCCTTCATGTCGATGGCGAGTTCGACGGCGCGACGGAACTCATCCGTCGACGTGTCGATTGCGCGAGCGGGGTCGGCTTCGATGATGTCGAGGATCTCAGGAGCCCAGATGAACCCTGCCTTGACGACCTCAGCGAATCCTGCTGTCGCCTCGTGCGCGCTGAGACTGCCGAGCTCGTTGAGGTCGCCGATCACGGCGCGCGGGGCCCAGAAAGCACCGACGAGGTTCTTGCCCTCGTTCGTGTTCACTCCGGTCTTACCGCCGACAGAGGCATCGACCAAGCCCAGCACGGTGGTGGGAACCTGAATGACCTGCACGCCGCGCAGCCACGTGGCGGCGACGAATCCGGCCAGATCGGTCACCGCTCCCCCGCCATAGCCGACGACGGCGTCTGTGCGAGTGAAATCGGACTGACCCATGATCTGCCAGCAGAATGCTGCGACCTCGATGCGCTTGCCCTGTTCGGCGTCTGGAATCTCGGCCAGCAGCACTTCGCGCGGACCATTCGCGGTGTCAGCGAGAAGCCGATCGCGCAGATCGGCTGCACGTGCGGCGAGCGTCGGCGGGTGCACCACCAGTACCTTTCGCACGGTGGCATCGAGTGCTTCGGAGACTCGATCCAGAACGTCCCGGCCGACCGTGATGTCGTACGGCGTCTGCCCGGTCACACTGATGGTGGTCGTGCTCATGCCAGCTCTCTCCTCCATTTTGCTATCTCTTCGGCGATGCGGTGCATCGGCCGGCGAGCGGTGTCCACCGAGGTGGTCGCCACCTCCTCGTACCAGCCGCGCCGCTGCTCGTAGATCTGGGTCCACCTCGCGACCGGGTCCTCACCTGCGAGGAGCGGACGATTGCCGCTGCGGATTCGGTCGCCCACGGCTTCCGGGGACACCGTGAGGAACACGACCGGATGCTGCCGCAGCAGCTCTCGCGTCTCAGCAGACGTGACGGCGCCGCCTCCCAGCGAGATGACCCCGCCCTCGTCGAGTGATGCCCGCACCGCTGCCCGCTCCAGATCCCTGAAGTACGACTCGCCGTGCTGAGCGAAAAGATCGGGTATCGGGCCGTGTTCGCTTGCGATGCGCTTGTCGGTGTCGGTGAATGGGACGCCGAGCATCTTTGCCACCTTGCGGCCGACGCTCGTCTTGCCCGCACCCATGGGGCCGACGAGCACGACGGTCAGAGGCTCAGGCGTGCTCATCGTGGGCGATCAACGCAGCCTCCGACGCGGGGGCAGTGCGCAGCTCGGCCGGAATCGCTTCAAGATAGCTCCGCAGGTTGCGCTGCGTCTCACGCACGCTGTCGCCGCCGAACTTCTCGAGCACGGAGTTCGCGAGTTCGATGGCGACCATCGCCTCGGCGACGACGCCTGCTGCCGGGACAGCGCTGATGTCGGAGCGCTGGTGGTGCGCAGTCGCTGTCTCACCCGTAGCGACATCGATCGTCCGCAGAGAATGCGGCACTGTGGCTATCGGCTTCATGCCGGCACGAACGCGCAGGACAGTGCCGGTGGACATTCCGCCCTCGGTGCCTCCGGCACGGTCAGAGGCGCGGGTGATGCCGGCGTCGGCGGCGAAGAGTTCGTCGTGTGCGGCCGAACCTCGACGCCGCGTCGTCTCGAAGCCGTCGCCGATCTCAACGCCCTTGATGGCTTGGATGCTCATCACCGCCTGCGCGAGGCGGCCGTCCAGACGGCGGTCCCAGTGCACGTGCGAGCCGATTCCGGGCGGGAGCCCGTAGGCGAGGACCTCGACGATGCCGCCGAGCGTGTCGCCGTGTTTGCGGGCGTCGTCGACCTCATCGACCATGCGTGCGGACGTGACGGCGTCGAAGCACCTCAGCGGATCGGCATCGAGGGCATCCACGTCGTCCGGCGTCGGAAGCGCGGAGTTCTCGGGCACGCTGACCGGACCGATGGACAGTGTGTGACTGACCAGACGGATACCGAGTTCACCGAGGAAGGAACGCGCGACGGCGCCCAGCGCGACGCGTGCGGCCGTCTCACGTGCACTGGCGCGTTCAAGGATCGGACGAGCTTCGTCGAAGTCGTACTTCTGCATTCCCACCAGGTCGGCGTGGCCAGGACGCGGTCGAGTGAGGGGGGCGGAGCGCCCGCGTGACTTGTCCGTGATGTCGACAGGCTCCGCACTCATCACCTCAGTCCACTTCGGCCATTCGGTGTTGCCGATTCGAAGCGCGACAGGGCTGCCCATGGTCTTGCCGTGGCGAACGCCGCCGGAGATGGTGAGTTCGTCCTGCTCGAACTTCATTCGCGATCCTCGGCCGTAGCCGAGTTTGCGTCGAGCGAGATCGGCTTGGATCGCCTCTGAGGAAATCGGGACGCCAGAAGGGAGGCCCTCCATGACGGCAATGAGTTCGGGGCCGTGCGATTCGCCGGCTGTCAGCACGCGGAGCATTGCTCTAGTCTCCCATGAGCGCCGAGTACATCTCGTCACGCACCTTCGCCTCGTCCACCAACTCGCCTTCCGGGTCACCGTGCACGAACACGCGCACCTGCCTGACGGCTTGGTTGAACAACATGGCGAGACCGGAGATCACCTGTCCCTCATGCCAGACGCTCGCCAACGCAGAGGGCCACGGCGCGTATGCGGCATCCAGGAGAGCGCCGCCCGAGGCCACCAGTGGCTGTACCGTGTCCGCATCGAGCACCGTACCGGTGGGCAGAGTGGCGATCGTGACATCGACGGGAGAGACAGGTGCGTCGAAGGTGTGCGCGGATACGTCGATGCCGAGCCGTTTGCCCACCTTCAGAAGTTCGGTGGCGCGTTCGGGGCGACGCGCCCGGATGTCTACGCGTTGCGCGCCGAGTTCAGCGACCGCGACCAGCGCAGATGATGCCGTCGCTCCGGCGCCGAGGATCCGCGCAGTCGCGGCCGAAGCGATGTCGTTCTCTCCCAGTGCGTCGGTGATCCCACCGACGTCGGTGTTGAATCCGCGGTGGACGTCGCCGATCAGCAGAGTGTTCACTGCTCCTGTCAGCTCGGCGTGACGATCGTGAGTGGCGGCTGCACGGAAGGCATGCTCCTTCAGCGGCATCGTCAGCGAGAGGCCTCGCCAGCTGCTGTCGAGCCCTGAGAGCGCGGACTCGAACGTCGTCGTGTCGACACGACGACGTTCGTACTCCCAACCCAGTCCCAGCGCGCGGTATGCCGCCGCATGCAGGAGCGGAGACTTGCTGTGCGAGATGGGGTCACCCCAGACTGCCAGTCGGGCATGGCTCATCAGGTCAGCACCCCTGGTCGGGGTGGTCGCTGCACCACGCGCGCCACGTCTTGATAGCGGCTTGGTGTTCCTCGTATGTCACGGAGAACACTGTCTCGCCGGTCTGTGGGTTGATGGTCACGAAATAGAACCAGGGTCCGTCCACGGGGTGCAGAGCGGCATTGATGGCAGCATCGCTGGGATTCGCGATGGGCCCCTTCGGAAGTCCCTCGTGCACATAGGTGTTCCAGGGGTTGTCATCGTGCTGCGCCTCTGCGGAGGTGCTCAGTTTGCCGGCATGGAGTTCGCCGTAGCCATACTGCGATGTGGAGTCCATCTGCAGCTTCATACCGTCGTCGAGGCGGTTCTGGATGACACGAGACACCTTGGCGAAGTCGTCCAGACGGCCCTCTCGTTGGATGATCGAGGCGATCGTGAGAACTCGGTGCTCGTCACCGGGCTGCACCCCGGCGGCATCAAGAGACTCCCTGGTGCGATCGACCATCCTGCCGATCACCTGGGTAGCATCCGCGTCGGGATCGAATGTGTAGACGGCAGGGAACAGCCAGCCCTCAAGATCTTCCGCGTCGACACCGTAGACGCTGGGATCCGCGACTGCGCCCTGAAGATCTTCAAGGGGGATGCCGATGCTCTCTGCGATCGTCGGCAGTGAAGACGCGACGGTGCCGCCCTCGGGTATGCCCACCGAGTTCTCCATCTTGTTCTCGGGATCTCCCAGAGCCGCCAGCGCGTCCTCGGCCGTCATCTTCTTCTGGAGCGTGTAGACACCGGGGTAGAACGTGAAGGAAGGCTCCTCCTTGACGAGGTAGTCGTAGAAGACGTCCTCAGTCTTGGTGACGCCGGCTTCGTACAGCGCCATCGACACGGGTGCGCCGGTATCGCCCTCACGGATCGTCACAAGCGCTTCTCCGGTCGCCATCCCCGGCTCCCAGTCCTTGGACTCTCCCCAGCCCATGATCTCGTTGATCTTGTCACCGTAGGTGTTCATCGCCCAGACTCCGCCGACGACGGCACCGCCGATGAGGGCAAGGATGATGATGAGCGCGACGAGGCACCCGGTGCGTCGCTTCTTGGGTGTTCGGCCTCCGTGCTCATGGTCGTGCTCGTTCGCGAAAAGGTCGTCAAGCGAAGCGGCCGATGTCGTCGTGGCTGCGTGCCGGGGGGCTGCGGCCTCCCCTGATGTCGTTTCGCTGGCGGCTCCGGAACCGTCGTCGGGGGCGGGATCGGCGTGCCCGGAAGCTCGTGCTTCCGTGCGCCTCGCCCGCCGCGATCCCGGCGTCGGCGGCGCGGAATCGACGCTGGGCGACCGGTGAGACGGGGCGGGCAGGTTGGCGAAGAGATCGCCCTGGACTGTCTGTGATTCGTCGTCGGGTTTCTCGCGTTCGGGCATGCTCAGACGGGCTCCTCATCCGTTGGAACCACGAAGCCGGCGGGGCTGCCGGTGCTCTTCTCCGTGTCGATCGCGTGCTGCAGCAGAACGACGGCCGCGATCTGATCGACAATGTTACGAGATTTTCGCTGTGTTCTACCGGAAGATCGCAGAGCCGCATGCGCGGTGACCGTGCTCAGCCGCTCATCCATCATCCGCGCCGTCACACCGGTGAGTTGCTGCAGGGCCTCGGCGAACGCGCGCGCATCCGCGGTGGATTCGGTGTCAGCCCCCCGCATGTTGACCGGCAGACCGACGACGAACTCGAGCGGCTCGTACTCGGCTGCGAGCTCGGCGATACGCGCGAGTGATTGCTCCGAGCGCGCCACAGTCTCGACGGGGACGGCGAGCATACCGTCCGGGTCGCAGCGCGCCACGCCTATGCGTGCCTTTCCGACATCGATACCGAGCCGCACACCGCGGCGGAATCCGCTCACGCGTTGAGCAGCTCTTCGGTGACCGCATCCAGTGCTGCCTTGAGCGCTGATGCGTCGGTACCGCCGCCCTGGGCGACATCGTCGCGCCCGCCGCCGCCGCCGCCGAGCACGCCTGCCGCGCGCTTGGCAAGCGGGCCAGCCTTCGCGCCGGCGGAACGTGCAGCTTCGTTGGTCGCGACGACCACGACGGGGCGGCCTGCCGCGACGCCGCCGAGGGCGACGACCGCCGCCTCGGATCCGAGGCGCTCGCGCACGCTGAGTGCCAGGCCGCGCACATCGTCGGCCGAGGAGACGTCGCCCACTGAGACCGCGGCTACGCGATACGAACCGACGCGTTGTGCAGCCTCGGCGATCGCCGGCACCTGCCCCTCGCGTTCTTTCGCTTCAAACTGAGCGATGCGCTTCTCAGCAGTTCTGAGGTTGGCGGTGAGTTCGGCGATGCGTTCGGGCAGGTGCTCTCTCGGTGTCTTCAGTGCCCCGGTCAGCTGCGAGACGATCGCGCGCTCTGCGGCGAGTTCCCGGAAAGCATCCTGTCCGACGAGAGCCTCGATGCGGCGGTTGGAGGCTCCGACCGAAGATTCTCCGACGAGGGTGACAAGGCCGATCTCGGCGCTCGAGTTCACGTGAGTGCCAGCGCAGAGCTCGCGCGACCACGGCCCGCCGATATCGACCATGCGCACGACGTCGCCATACTTCTCTCCGAACAGCGCCATCGCACCGGCTTCTTTCGCCTCGTCGAGTGAGACGATGCGGGTCGTCACCTCGAGCGAGTCCTGCACGGCACGGTTCGTGATGTCTTCGATCTCGGTTCTGGTCTCTGCTGACAACGCCTGCGACCACGAGAAGTCGAAACGCATGTAACCGGCCCTGTTGAGGGAGCCCGCTTGTGTAGCGCTGGAGCCGAGAGTGTCGCGGAGTGCCGCGTGAACGAGGTGGGTCGCAGAATGCGCTTGACGTGCGGCGCGACGGTTCGCCGCATCGACCACCGTTGTCGCGCGATCGTCGACAGCGACGCTGCCCGTCTCCACCTGGACGGTGTGGCTGATCAGGCCCGCGACGGGCTTCTGCACATCGAGCACGTCCAGGGAGAATCCTGCTCCGACGATCGTGCCCTTGTCTGCGACCTGTCCGCCGGATTCTGCGTACAGCGTGGTCTCGGCGAGGATGATCTCTGCGATCTGTCCCTCACTTGCAGATGTCGCTGGCTGACCGTCGACGAGGATTCCCAAGACGCGGGACTCGATGTCCAGGTCGGAGTATCCAGCGAAGCGGGTCTCCCCCAGCGCACGGAAATCGCGATACACCGACACATCGGCGAGTTGACGACGGCGGCTCTTGGCATCGGCCTTCGCCCGCGTCTTCTGCTCAAGCATCAACGTGTGGAATGCGTCGCGGTCGACGCTCAAACCGGCTTCTTCAGCGATCTCGAGCGTGAGATCGATCGGGAACCCGTAGGTGTCGTGCAGGAGGAACGCCTCGGAGCCGGCAAGGGTCTTCTTCTCGGTCTTCTTCGTGGCGTCGAGCGCGAGATCGAGAATCGTGGAGCCCTGGGCCAGGGTACGCAGGAACGTCTCCTCCTCAGCGTTGGCGAGACCCGAGAGGCGATCCCAGTCCGTCTCCAGCACTGGATACGAGGACTTCATCGCGTCGCGTGAAGCAGTGAAGAGTTCGGGGAAAACGGGAGCGTCGACGCCGAGAAGTCGCATTGACCTGACCGCGCGACGCATCAGACGACGCAGGATGTATCCGCGACCGTCGTTGGCGGGCTTCACCCCGTCGGAGAGCAGCATGAGCGATGAGCGCACGTGGTCGGCGACGACGCGGAAGCGAACATCGTCATCATGATCTGCACCGTACTTGCGGCCGGATATCTCCATTGCGCGATCGAGCACGGGGCGGACCTGATCGGTCTCGTACATGTTTTCCACGCCCTGCTTGAACATCGCCACGCGCTCGAGTCCCATGCCTGTGTCGATGTTCTTCTTGGGCAGCGGGCCTGCGATGTCGAAGTCGACCTTCGTCCGCACTTCTGAGAGCATCTCCTGCATGAACACGAGGTTCCAGATCTCTGTGAAGCGCGTGTCGTCCACGAGCGGACCGCCATCGGGGCCGTATGCCGGGCCACGATCGATGTAGATCTCCGAGCACGGCCCAGCAGGCCCGGGTTGGCCCGTGTGCCAGTAGTTGTCTTCGCGGCCCATGCGCTGGATGCGCTCTACCGGGAGACCGGCGATCTTCTGCCACAGCCGCTCGGCCTCGTCGTCGGTCTCGTAGACCGTGACCCAGATGTCCTTCTCCGCGAAGCCCAGCCCGCCGTCTGCTTCAGACGTCGTGAGCAGTTCCCAGGCGTACGCGATAGCGCCTTCTTTGAAATAGTCGCCGAAGGACCAGTTGCCCAGCATCTGGAAAAAGGTACCGTGACGGGCGGTCTTGCCCACCTCTTCGATGTCGTTCGTGCGGATGCACTTCTGCAGGTCCGTGGCTCGCGCATAAGGTGCGGGCACGACGCCTGTGAGGTACGGGACGAACGGAACCATGCCCGCGATCGTGAACATGACCGTCGGGTCGTCACTTACAAGCGACGCGGAGGGTACGACCGTGTGCCCGTTCTTTTCGAAGTAGTTGAGATAGCGCTGCGCGATGTCCGCGGTTTTCATTTGGGTACGGCTGTCCTTGTGTGAGACGAGTGGACACCGGGCAGACCATGGCGCCCGGAGCTGATGATCAGTTGTCGGTGGATCTGTCGAGGCGCGCTTCCTGAGCGCGGTACGCATCGTTGAAAGCAGCGCTGAACCCAGCGATGCGGGCGTCGACGTCCGCAAGGAGATCTTGTCCGCGGGGGTCTTTACTCATGAAATGCGCGGCGATGAAACCACCGATCACCCCGATCAAGAACCACAGAAAGGTCTTCATCTCGTCTTCCTCACCCTTCGGACCGCCGATGCGCGGTCTTTCCATCGTATGCGCAAACGACAGGAGGCGCCGGGGAACCCCCGACGCCTCCTTCGAAAACTCTGTCGAGTCTTAGCGAGCCGCGTAGTACTCGACGACGAGCTGCACTTCACAGGTCACGGGGACCT